>JACRCK010000393.1 GCA_016219065.1 Deltaproteobacteria bacterium | reverse complement strand
GCCTCCTGGATTTGACCGGACCGCAAATAGGCGGTGCCCAGATTGTTGTGCACCTCCACGTATTTCGGGTCCAGTTCGAGAGCCTTTTTAAAGGCCTCGCTGGCTTGGGGAAGCAACCCTTTTTCCAGATAGGCGATACCCAACAGGTTACGAATAGTCGGGTTTTCTGGATCCAGTTCGACCGCCCGCAACAGTTCTTTCAAGGCCTGGGTGGCTTTCCCCTCCTGAAGCAGCGAATCCCCCAGGCGCATACGGCTCAAGGCATCCTCTTTGACATCGGGAGAGGTCTGGCAGCCGGTCGACAGGACCAGCAGGAGGATTCCAAATCCAAAAAGCCCTAGGCCTTGTAACCGGCCGGCACTTACGGTTTTTCTCTTCACCAGCGACTCCTGAGGGTGTGGGCAGCTCAAAAGAGATTATAAATAAACCGACAAAACAATAATTAATAATTAACAATTAATTGTTAATTATTAATTATTGTAGTTAATTTCTTATTTTAAATGACCTTGTTCAACGGATACTCGATAATTCCCTCGGCCCCTCTTTTGATCAACCGGGGAATCAATTCGCGGACCAGGGATTCTTCCACGACTGTCTCCACCGAAAACCAGTCCGAATTATACAGGGGCGCAATGGTCGGGGCGTGCAGACTGGGGAGATGCTCCACCAGTTCCTTCAGCTTGCCCTGGGGGATGTTCATCTTGAGCCCCACCATCTTTTCCGCCCGCATGGCCCCCTGGAGGAGCAGGACGATCTCTTTCGTCTTTTCCTTCTTCCAGGGATCCCGCCAGGCGGTCCGGTTGGCGATCATCTGGGTGTTGGACTGCATCAATTCGTGGATGATTTTCAGCCCGTGGGCATGGATGGTGCTACCGGTTTCCGTTACTTCCACCACGGCATCGGCCAGTCCCGAGGCGATCTTGGCCTCGGTGGCGCCCCAGGAAAATTCTACCCGTACCGGGATACCCAGCTCGGAAAAATACCGCCGGGTGAAGTTCACCAGTTCGGTGGCGATCTTTTTACCCTTGAGGTCCTCCAGCTTTTTGTAGCGGGAGTCCTTGGCCACGGCCAGGACCCAGCTGGCCGGCCGCTGGCTGACCTTGGAATAGACCAGGTCGGCCACCACCTTGACCTTGGAGTTGTTCTCCAGGGTCCAGTCCTTGCCGGTCAGGCCCACGTCCAGGGTGCCGCTTTCCACGTAGCGGGACATCTCCTGGGCCCGGCAGATGGAGCACTGGATGTCCTCGTCGTCTATTTCCGGGAAATAATTCCGGCTGTTGACATCGATCTTCCAGCCGGACTTGCGGAACAACTTGATGGTCGCCTCCTGCAGGCTCCCCTTGGGGATGCCCAACTTTAAAACCCGCTTCACTTGGAATATACCTCCTGGGGGTCGAAACCCTTTTCGCCGCTGACCGCCACGGTCCCGTCCGTCTCCAACCGCCGATAAAAGCAGCTCCGGTACCCGGTATGGCAGGCGCCGCCCCCCAATTGCTCTATTTTCAATAAAATGGTGTCGTCGTCGCAGTCGATCCAGATTTCCTTCAGCAGTTGGACATGGCCGGAAGTGCCGCCCTTCAGCCACAATTCATTCCGGCTCCGGCTCCAGTAATGGACCTGCCCGGTCTCCAGGGTCTTTTCCCAGGCCGTCTGGTTCATATAGGCCAGCATGAGGACCTGGCCGGTCTGCCAATCCTGGGCGATGGCCGGCAGCAGGCCATTGCCTTTATCAAAATCCGGTTTCATCTTTTCCCAAACTTCCTTTTCCCCCAATCGAGATAATGTAAATCATTATTTAAATTTTATATTATAACTTATATTTAATAATAAAGTCAACTTAAGGTCAAAAATCGGGAATAAATCGGTAGGATCGATTTCATCCAGCCAAGCAAGCTGCCGCAAGGTGAAGGTATCGAAACCCGCTCCCAGAAGGACCTACTGGCGGACCCCTTCATTGCACTGCGGCAGCGAGTCGGTCCTCGGCAAACCTGGAGCGGAACACGACATGGTGACACAGGGATTAAAGTAATTTTTGCAGCAATCGTCGCCAAGACAAAAGAAAAGGAAGTTCGGAGGACAGTCGATTCAAAGGGCGCGTTCTGACGTTCACTTGCGGATCACCCCCTCTTTCAGGCCGATGATTGCTGATACCTGTTTTTTCGTGGGCAGGGACATTAGGTCAATTGATCGTATTTGCAAGGGGGAATAAACCGTTAGTTAGGCAGATAGCCAATGTCTGGTCCGCCCCTGCTTTCCACACTTCTTATTTAGTAATAGGCAAACGCAATATAACCGTGGTCCCTTTTTCTTTTTTCCCACTTTTGATCTCGAACGTGCCCCCCAGGATCAGGGCCCTCTCCCGCATCCCCACTAGGCCCAGTGATTTTGATTGGCCGATCCCTTCCTCGGAAATTCCCTGCCCGTTGTCCCGGATCGTCAGGACCAGGCCTTGGGCATCTTTCCGGAGGGAGGCCTCCACCCGGGAGGCACCGGAATGACGGGCTACGTTGGTCAGGGCCTCCTGAAATATCCGAAAAACGGCTATCGAGCGGTCGGGTTTCAGATCCAGCTTCCGACGGGTTGACTGAAAATGTCCAAGGATCCCGGTTTTTTTGGAAAACTCCTCGGCCTGCCATTCCAGGGCGGCGACCAGGCCGAAATCATCCAGGATCCGGGGTCGCAGCTCGGTGGAAATCCGCCGGACGGTCTGCACGGTTTGATCGACCAATTGGCTCATGGCCTGAGCCTTCTCCTGCAATTCCGTGGAGTCCGGATGGGGATGACGGAGGAGCCAGGAGAGATCCATCTTGAGGCCGGTCAGGAGCTGACCCAGGTCATCGTGGATTTCCCGGGATATATTGGCCCGCTCCTCTTCCCGTATGGATTGGAGATGGGCGGAAAGGGAGCGCAGCTTGTCCTTGGATTTTTTTAAGGCGATCTCCGTCTGCTTACGCTCGGTGATGTCCCGCAGGAAACCCTCGCACCTGCCGCCGTCGGTGGCCCGGTACTTGGCAGTGATTTCGACATCAAAAATACTTCCATCCTTACGACGGTGCCGGGCTTCAAAACGAACCGCGCCTTTTAATTCGACCTGTTGGATATGGGCGATCACTTCATCGTTCGTTTCGTTGGCATCCAGGTCTTTAATATTCATGTCCAGCAGTTCCTGGTTGCTGTAGCCGCTCATTCGGCAATAGGCCTCGTTGACTTCCAGCAAACGGCCCTGCCTATCCACCATCCAAAAACCATCCATGGCCGTCTGGATGATGTTTCGATGCCGTTCCTCGCTTTCCCGCAGGGCCTCTTCGGCCTGCAGGCGCTCAGTAATATCGATCACGGAGGTGATCAACTGCCGGCTGCTGGGGATCAGGGAGGCGGAAATCAGGCCCTGACGGATCCCCCCGTTTTTATGATAAAAAGAAAATTCATAGCGGGCCGGGGCATCCTGAGGATTGATGCGTCTGCGGCGGCCATATTCTTCCATCCGTTCCAGGTCGGCGGGGGGCACCAATTGCGTCCAGCTTTGGCCGACGACTTCCTCTTTGGCGTAGCCGCTCATTTGGCAGTAGGCGTCATTGATCATGGAAACGGTCGAGTCGGGTTCGATGATAGCGGTCGACGCCGCGTTGTTTTCAAAAATGGTGCGGAATTTTTCTTCGCTCTCCCGCAGTTCCTGCTCCTGCCTTCTTTGGGCGGTAACGTCCCGGATAATCGCGAGAAGGCAGATTTCTCCGTTGATTACCAGAACCCGGGCCGAAACCAGACCGGAAATGATCGTCCCGTTTTTGATGCGGAACAGGGCCTCGAGGCCGATAGCTTCGGCGTTTGCTTCCAAGGAGGCCACCAAGCGCTGTATATCTTCCCGGTTGACCCAGAGATCCAGACTGCCGGGCAGGGATGATCGGCCGATAATTTCCTCCTTGGAAAACCCCGTTACCTTGGTGAAGCTGTCATTGATGTCGAGATAGACCCCGTCGGCAAAGCGGGTGATACTGATGGCATCCGGGCTGGTTTTGAAGATCTTGGAAAACTTCTCCTCACTGGCCCGCAAGGCCTCCTCGGCCTGTTTGCGTTCGGGGATGTCGGTGAAAACGGCAATATGACAGGTGTCGCCTTCGATATCCAAAACCCGAGCTGACAAAAGTACGTTACGAATAGTCCCGTTTTGGTGCCGGAAGGGAATTTCCATCCCCAGGGCCTCCCCGGTCTCTTTCAGGGCGGCGGCGAAGGGATCACGGTCTTCCCGGCGGACCCAGAGATTGAGATCACCGGGAAGGGCGGAGTGACCGATGATTTCTTCCTTGGAATACCCGGTTATTTTGCAGAAACTTTCGTTGACATCCAGGTAAACCCCATCGGAGGTCCGGGCGATGGCGATCGCATCCGGACTGGTTTTGAAGATTTTCGAAAACTTTTCCTCGCTGTAGCGCAGGGCCTCCTCGGTCTTTTTACGTTCGGCGTTGACCTTGGCCAGATACAGGGCCATTTCCACCGAGACCTTGAGGTCCTGATCTCGAAAGGGCTTGATCAGATAACCAAAGGTATAAAGCAATTGGGCCCTCTTGAGCCGATCCGTGTCGGCATAGGCGGCCAAGAAAACGATCGGCACCCCCCAGCGGGAACGAATGATTTTCGCGGCCTCGATTCCGTCCATCCGGCCTGGCAGAGCGATAGCGGTCAGAACCAGGTCGGGAGGGTCTTTTTCACAGAGCGCAATTCCCTTTTCGGCCGTCGTTTCCGGGCCGCTGACCTGGTAGCCGAGGCCTTCCAAGTTGGCTTTCAGTTCATGGGCCATACCGAGATCGTCCTCAATGATCAGGATCCGGGGGGTTGGATTTTGACTTAAACTCATCGAGGGATCTCCAGGCGATGATTTAGGTTGAATTGGTTATATCCTACTTAAACCATTCAGTTTGTCAACAAATCCCTGACGGATAAACCGGCAAAAAATTCAAGCGGATTTTCAGGATATCGTGATCATCGGAGGAGCAGCAAAGGCAGGAGCCGACGGCTGGTTAGGTAACCAGGTAACCTGGAATCAAAGAGTCCCCCGGAACGGCCTCCCGGGGGGCTTTTTATGCTGGAATCGTCCGGCGCCGGGCGTTAAAAATTCCGTTTCAGTCTTTCGACGTGGTCACTGAGTGATCCGGACCCGGAGATGATGAAAAAAACCACTCCCTTGGTCGGCAGGCAGCGAATGGAAGCATGCTCGTTGTCTTCGTTATAGCCGAACACGGACTGCTTGGTGGCGGAGAAATTCTTATAATAGCCGGTCTTTCGTAAGGCGTGCTCGGCATGCTCCAGGCATTCCTTTTCATCATAGGTCGTGGCGCTCCAGGCGTGGGAAAGGTTACACTTGGTTTGGGCCGGAACCGTCACGGGCCAGAGCATCGCCGTAAAGGCCAATATCGCAACCAGATATTTCAACATAGTCATCCTCCTGGTATTTTTTTGTTTCTATTACCATGAGGGCCGAGGACCGGCAAGTGGAAAAATCAACGCTCCCCCTCGTACCCGAACCGTTTGATAAATTTCGGATCTTTCCGCCAGTTCTTCTCCACCCGGACCCACAATTCCAGGAAAACCTGGCTCCCCACCAGCGGCTCGATGCTCGCTCGGGCCGATTGGCCGATTTTCTTCAACAGACCCCCCCCCTTCCCGATCAGGATCCCCTTCTGGGAGTCCCTTTCCACGTGAATGGTGGCCTGGATGTGGATGATCGGTTTGTCCTCCCGCCGCCGGAAGGAATCCACCGTAACGGCCACGGCGTAGGGCACCTCCTCCGAAGTGAGGCGGAAGACCTTCTCCCGGATCAGTTCCTCCACCAGGAACTGCTCCGGCAGATCGGTAATCATGTCCTCGGGGAAATAGGCCGGTCCTTCCGGTAGCATTTCCCTGATTTTGTTCTCCAGCAGTTCCAGCCCGTCCCGGGTCAGGGCCGAAATCGGGATGATCTCTTTAAAGGGGAAAAGGCGGGCCCCGGTTGCCATCAGCGGCAGGATATCCTTTGTCCGCACCAGGTCCACCTTGTTGATGAGGAGGAAAACCGGCGTCTTGATCGTCTGTAGTTGATAGAGGAGCAGCTCGGGCAACTGGGTGCGGCCGGGGAAAGGTTCGATCAGCACCAGGATCAGATTCACTTCCCGCAGGGTGCCCAAGGCCGCCTGGACCAGGCTCTTGTCGAGCAGACTGGCGGGGGAAAAGATCCCCGGCGTATCCAGGAAAATGATCTGCCCCCAGTCGGCATGCTTCACGCCCAGCAGGCGGTGGCGGGTGGTCTGCGGTTTGGGGGAGATAATGGAAATCTTCTGCCCCAGCAGGGCATTCAGCAGGGTGGACTTCCCCACATTGGGCGCCCCAACCAAGGATACAAATCCGGATTGATAGCTCATAGGGCCTCTTAGTATGAAAAAAATCTGCTGCTGGTTGCTCGTTGCTGGTTACTGGTTGCTGGTTACTGGTAAAAAAACGTCGGTCCGTTAAGAATTAACAATTAAAAATTGATTATTGATTATTAGCCTTAAGCCTTGCCAGCCTTTTGGGTCCGCTTACGGTACCTGCATAATTTCCCACTCTCCCGGTTTAAGATGAGGCACCCGGATCAAGGTCAGCGTCGGACAGCCCAGTTCGACCTTCAGACGCTCCAGATTCAGCCCCCCGTTTCCGGTCAGATAACCGGTCTCCCGGTCCCCGGCCCGGATCTCCAGACCGGCATCCGGCCGGATCTTCAGCCCCCCGGCCGCCGCCGCAATCTTTTCCCGGAACAACAAACCGCGGACCAGGTCCCCGAAGGCCGGATGGAAAGGACCGGCGATCAGATTGCCTAAAAAATCAGGGCCCGGCGTGGCCTGGAGTCCGAGACGCAGGACCCGGATCCCGGACGACTCCAGCAAGGTTACGGCCCGGGCGCACACCTGCAGGGCCTCTGCCAGCCCCAGCGGTCTATAGGCCCCCTCCAGGTACCAGGCGGCCAGGCGCGTCTGTTTAAAAACCAGGGCCGGATAGAGGCGGACAAAATCCGGCGCTCGGCGCTGCAACAACGACAGCGAGGGGAGAAAGCGCTCCGGCCGGTCCCCGGGCAGTCCGGGCATCAACTGCACGCCGGCCGTGAGGCCCTGTTCCTTGACCAACTTCAGGGCCTGCAGGTTGTCCCGGACCCGGTGCCCCCGCAGCGACCGTTCCAATACCCGGTCGTCGAGGGCTTGAAACCCCAGTTCCACCGTCTCGACTCCGGAGCGTTTCAACCGGGCCAGGATATCATCCGTTACGGCATCGGGGCGGGTCGATACCCGCAAGGCGGTTATCCGTCCCCGGCCGATATAGGCGGACCCCCAGTCCAGGAGCCTCTGCTGCGTCTCCAGGGGGAGTCCGGTAAAATTCCCCCCGTAAAAGGCGATCTCGACGGGCTGATTTTTTTTCCGCCTTTTCGAAGCCAGCCCCTGTTCCACTACCCGGGCCAGCTCCTTGGTCTCCAGGCGGCTTCGCCGTTCCCCCGTAATCGTTTCCTGCCGGCAGTAAACGCATTGTTGGGGACAGCCCCATTGCGGAAGAAATATGGGGATAATGAAAGGCTTCATGGAATAAAGACAACAAACAATAATTAATAATCAAGAATTAACAATTAAGAATTGATAATTGATTATTAGCCTTACAATAAAACCCCCGATCAGGCCCAAGGGTTGACCGGGGGTGCATGTGCTGAAATCGTTACCCTTGAATCTTTTCCCGGCCCTTGGCCGTGACCGTAAATTTTCCTTCCACCTCCAGGGCCAGTCCGCCCCCGGCCAGTTCCCGCAGGCTGCTCCGGACCTTGAACAAGGGTTGGGCTACGATGGCGGCCACTTTCTCGGGGGACCGCGGCTCGGACAGGGCCCGCAACATATCCTTGGCCGATTCGGTTACGGTGCCGTCGGGATTGATACAAGCCATGGTCTCCCCTTTACAATTTCTTTTTGCAGAAGTACCAGTCCTTGCATTTGAGTTCCTTGTCGGCCACCCGCTCTTCGGCCATCTCCTGGGTCTTGGGCGGCGGGATGATCACTTCATCTCCGGGGCGCCAGTTGGCCGGCGTGGCCACACCGTTCTTGTCCGTGGTCTGCAGGGCCTGCAACACGCGGAGGATCTCCTCGGTGTTCCGTCCGGTGGTCAACGGATAGTAGATGATGGCCCGGATGATCTGTTTGTCATCGATGATGAACACGCAGCGGGAAGTTTCCGTGGTGCTCTCTCCGGGCATGATCATGCCGTACCGGGAGGCCACCTCCTTGTTCAGGTCGGCGATCACCGGAAAGGTAATCTTGACCTTCATTTTTTCTTCGATGTTCCGCACCCAGGCAATATGGGAATAGACGCTGTCGATACTGAGTCCCAGCAGTTCGCAGTTCATCTCCCGCAGCTTCGGGTGCAGCTTGGCGAAGGCCATGAACTCGGTGGTGCAGACGGGGGTGAAATCGGCCGGGTGGGAGAATAAAATCAGCCAGCCGCCCCTGAAATCCTCCAGTTTAAGGGTTCCCATCGAGGTCACGGCTTCAAATTGGGGAGCGGGTGAACCGATGCGAGGAATGGCGACCGAGGCTTCCTGAATTGGTTCCATGGTGATCCTCCTGTGTTTTTGATTGAAAGGCTAACCAAAAAAATTTGATTTTTTTTGGTTGGAAAAAAACCGCTGAACAAGAACCCAAGAGAACGTAGTTTTTTATTTAGATTCTTACAGCCCTTGTTAGAGACAAATTCTCAGAACAACGGCTGTAAGAATCTAATTTCCACCAATATAGGTCCGTCCGGGAGTCAGGTCAAGGGCAAAGGAGATCCCGGCCGGGCCGACCGGTTTCCCGCGACGTCTGGAAAATTTGCTTGAACCCCTGATTGGTTATGTTAATTTATTCTTAGAGATAAAATTCTGGATCTTCAGCAAAACCTGTGGGTAAAAAGTTCATGTTTTCCCCCAGCCGTCATCCTGGCGAAGCCTGCCCCGGCAGCCATTAAGCCGGGGGCCATCCCGCCCGCGGCGGGACAGGGTAGTTGGGGTTTCTAACGTCCCTGGATCCCGGTTCAAGTCCGGGATGACGAGCTTTACCTTTGGCCACGTGGACCACAGCGGAAAGGAAAATCCATGACGGAAGAAAGCTCCCTTCGGAAAATGGCCGCGCAGGTCGTTGCTCCCACCACCGCTCCTTCCCCTGGGATCGGCGGCAGCGGTGTTGTCCTGGATCCCTTCATCCTGGTTATCTTCGGGGCCTCCGGCGACTTGACCGCAAAAAAATTGATGCCGGCCCTCTATCATCTCTACCTGCAGGAGGGGATGCCCAAGGATTTCATCATCCTGGGCTGCGCCCGCACCCCCATGAGCCGGGAGTCTTTTCTGTTCCAGATGCACGAAGCCGTGCGCAACCATGGTCCGGCCGATCTATCCCGCTGGACGGACTTTGCCGCCCGACTCTATTATTTCGGCCTCCACTACGACGATTTGCAAGCCTTCCAGGACCTGTCCTCTTTCCTTCAAGACCTGGACCAGCGCCACCGGATGCAGGGAAACCGCATTTTTTATTTGGCCGTCCCGGCCCCGCTGGTGCCGGTGATCGCTGAAAACCTGAACGGATCCGGTTTGTCGCAGGAGTCCGAAGACGGGAAGGGCTGGACCCGGCTGCTGGTGGAAAAGCCTTTCGGACGGGACCTGGAAACGGCCCGGGAATTGAATCGGATCCTGCTCCGAGGTTTTCGGGAAAATCAGATCTTCCGTCTGGACCATTACCTGGCCAAGGAAACGGTGCAGAATATCCTCATGTTCCGTTTTGCCAATGCCATCTTCGAGCCCATCTGGAACCGTCAATATATCGAAGCGATTACCATCACGGCGGCCGAAACCATCGGCATTGAAAAACGCGCCGGTTACTACGAGCAGGCCGGCATTTTGCGGGATATGTTCCAGAATCACCTGATGCAGCTTCTGGCCCTTACGGCTTTGGATCCCCCCGCCCTTTTTAAGGACACCCAGGTCCAGGACGAAAAAACCAAGGTCTTCCGTTCCCTGAAGCCCTTCCCGGTGGACGACTGGCCCGAAAGCCTCGTACTGGGACAATACGGGCCCGGTACCATTGGCGGGCAGACTGTGAACGGTTATCGGGACGAGCCCGGAGTCGATCCGCATTCGCTGACCCCCACTTTCGCCGCCATGAGGCTGTTTTTGGACAATTGGCGCTGGCAGGGGGTGCCTTTTACCTTGACCTCCGGCAAAAGGCTGGCGGAAAAGAAGACGGAAATCGTGGTCCACTTCAAGTCCATCCCCCATTCCATGTTTCGAGAGGTCATCCGGGAAACGATCCCCGCCAACCGCCTGACCCTGGGGATTCAACCCGAAGAGATCGTCACCCTGGAATTTCAGGCCAAGAAGCCGGGTCCGACCGCGGACCTGCAATCGGTAACCATGGTCTTCGACTACCGCCAGGGGAAAGGCGCCCCTCTGGACGCCTATGAAAAAGTGCTGTTGGCCTGCCTCCAGGGCGATCATTTGTTGTTCTGGCGTCAGGACAGCCTGGAGCTCTGCTGGGCTTTTTTGACCCCCATTCTGAACGCCTGCGAGACCTGCACCTTCCTAGCCGAGAAGCTTTACTTCTATCCGGCGGGCAGCCCCGGGCCGGCGGAAGCGCAGGGCCGGCTGCACCCCTAAGCGAATCCGGAAGCCATGGAACCCGAAGTTCGCTTCTTCTCCGATCCGGAAGCCTGGGTGGAGGCCGCCGCCGAACTGGTTTTTCGAACGGTCGGGGAGCGGAGTGGAAAGGAAGGCCGAGTGGCGCTGGCCCTGGCCGGCGGCAATACTCCGCGGCCGTTATATGAACGCCTCGGCCGCCCGCCCTATCGGCAGGACCGGCGCT
>JACRCK010000386.1 GCA_016219065.1 Deltaproteobacteria bacterium | reverse complement strand
GCCCCCAGCCCTGTGGAGAGGCAGACCGATACGGAATCCGCCCACCGGGCGTAGGCACTGGGCGGGATACCGGTCGCCGCCGAGGCATTCCAGAGCCGGGCCCCGTCCAGGTGGACGGCGAGGCCTTTTTCATGGGCCACCCCGGAGATTTCTTCGATGGTTTTCAAAGGATAGATGCTCCCGCCGCCCCGGTTGGAGGTATTCTCCAGGCAGACCAGCCGGGACACGGCAAAGTGGTGATCCAGGGGCCGGACGGCCCCTTCCACCTGGGCGGCTTCCAGGATGCCCCGCACCCCCGGTAAACAGAAAAATTGCACGCCGGACAGCACCGCCCCGGCCCCCCCTTCAAAATTAAAGGGATGGGCCGACGCTTCCAGGATGACCTCGTCGCCCGGTTGGGTGTGGGCCTTGATGGCCAACTGGTTGGCCATGGTTCCCGAGGGGACGAAGATCGCCCGCTCCTGGCCCAGCAGGGCGGCCACTTTTTCCTGCAGGACATTGACCGTAGGATCTTCCCCGAAAACATCGTCGCCCACCTCGGCTGCGGCCATGGCCTGCCGCATGGCCGGTGTCGGTTTGGTGACGGTATCGCTGCGCAGATCGATGAAAGCATCCATGGTGTATCCTCCAGTGGAAGAAAGATAACTGGACGAACAGGCCCTTGTCAAGATCGGTATTATCGGTCGGGAGGTCTGAATGAAATCCTGAAAGGCCCTGCGGGTGTCATAAAGGAATTGATAGCCGGTTTCTTTTTTCAATTTTTCACTGGAGGCGATCCAGGGGTTGATCATCATGCGCAGGGGCGGGGAGGGGAATTTGGTGATCCAGGTCAGGCGTAGATGCCAGGCCAGATTATTCAAAGGATCTCATGAACGCTTTCCTTGAGGTCCCAGGGCCAGTGACTTAACCAGCCGGCGTTTGGCAAAAGGAAAGGCCCAGAATAGAAAAAATAAAAAATGGATGGCCGGGCCGCCCAGTTTCCAATGCAGTTTCTGCTGCTGGGCCGCCTTCCAGACAGCCTTGGCGATTTGGTCCGGAGTTAATTTAATGCCCATCTTGCCGACACTGAAGGCCTGCTTTTCCGCCGCCAGGATCATGGGGGTTTGGACATAGGGGGCCTGGAGGTCGCAGACTGTGATCCCGTAAGGTTCCAGTTCCAGGTCCAGGGCCTCGGTCAGTCCGCTCAAAGCATGCTTGGTGGCCGAATAGACGGCCAGTTCCGGAATACCGTAAAAGGCCGAGGCCGAGGACATGTTGATGATCCGGGCACCAGGGGTGTTTTTCAAGAGGGGCAAGGCGAAATGGATGCAGTTCAGCACCCCTTTGAAATTGACGTCCACGATATGTTGCTGCCCGGCCAGGGGGATGGTTTCATGGGGGCCCATATGGAGGGTGCCGGCATTATTGAAGAGCACGTCCATCCGGCCGCCGGTGGCGTCGGCGAAGGTCTCCAGCGCCCGCTGCACGCTTTCCGGATCGGTCACGTCGGTGATTTGGAGGATGGAATCCCCGGCGCCGATGGCCTTTTGCAGAGAGTTCAATCCCGCCTGATCGATATCGAAGAGCCCCACCTGCCAGCCCCGGCGGGCAAACGGCAGGGCCGTCTCCCGGCCTATCCCTGAAGCGGCCCCGGTGATGAAGATGGATTTTGAATCGGCCATGATCTCGGCTAAACCTTCTCCAGGATGTGAATACACATGGCGGCTTCCTCCACGCCGATGTTCCCGCCGCCGTTTTCCGCCAGAGCGAGACGGGCTTTTTCCACCTGCCGCGGGCCGGCTTCACCCCGGAGCTGCAGGACCAGCTCAAAGATCTGGGCCAGTCCCGAGGCCCCGATGGGGTGTCCCCGGCATTCGAGCCCGCCGCTGGTATTGATCGGCTTCGAGCCGCCCAGGGCGGAGGCCCCGGATTCGGCCCAGGGCCCTCCCTGACCGGCGGGGCAGAAGGCCATCACTTCCGTCTGGTGCAATTCTCCGTAGGAGGTGGCATCATGGAGCTCGGCCAGGTCGATGTCCTCGGGACCGACCCCCGCGGCGGCATAGGCCTCCTTCGACAACCGTTCTCCGATATCCTCGCCGTCCAAATCCCGGTCCGATCCCTGGCCGATGATCGAGGCCCGGATTTTAACCGGTCGGGCCCCGGCGGTTTTTTTTAAAAAACGTTCGGAACAGACGATGGCCGCCGCGGCCCCGTCCCCTACCGGGGCGCACATGGCCCGGGTCAAGGGGTAGGCCACGGACCGGTCGGCCAGCACCTCCTCCACGGTCAGGGGCTGTTGATACTGGGCCAGGGGATTGAGCGATCCGTGGGTATGATTTTTGGAGCAGATGACCGCCAACTGTTGCTGGGTGGAACCGAAGCGGTCCATGTGCCAGCGGGCCCCCATGGCATAGGCATCCATAAAGATGCTCTTGCCTTCTCCAGGGGCGGCTTCCCCGGCGGGCAGGGCGATTTTAAAGGATTGTCCCACCTGCAGGATCATCCCGATGTGCTGGGCCAGGTTTTCCACGTCCATGCAATAGGCATAGGCGCTCAGGGATTTGGTCTTATCCGGACTGGTGATTTTTTCCGAGCCCACGGCCAGGGCCAGGTCATAGAGGCCGGCCCGGATGCCCGCCCAGGCCAGATGCAGGGCCGTGGAAGCGCCGGCACAGGCATTTTCCACGTTGACCACGGGGATCTTGTCGATCCCCATCCCCCGCAGGACGACCTGGCCGCGGATGGAATGCTGGTTGTCGAACATGCCCCAGAAGGTGTTGGAAAAATAGGCGGCCTGGAGATCCTTCTTCCGGAGACCGGCATCTTCCAGGGCCAATCCAATCGCTTGCGCGGCCATGGTCCGGACCGTCGCCGCGGGATACTTTCCGAAGCGGATCATGCCGGCGCCGATGATATAAACGTTATCCATTTTATTCTCCAAATATTTCACCGCAAAGACGCCAAGATCGCCAAGGATTTTCCCTGCCAGCAGTCGCCGGCAAAATAATTGTTACTTTGCGTCCTTGGCGTCTTTGCGGTGATTAAACAATCTAAAGCATCGCCCCGGCGGTAATGGCCAGAATGTCGTTGGAGCCGTCTTCGATCAGGGCCGCCCGGGCGTCGCGAAAGATCTTCTCCACCGGGTATTCCTTGCTCAGGCCGTTCCCCCCGAAAAGCTGGATCGCCTCCGAGGCCACCTCAAAGGCCGCCTGGGTGCAGTAGACCTTGGAGGCGATGGAGTACTGGGTGGCCGGCGGCGTCATGTTGTAGTTGTAGATCATGGCCGCCCGGCTGAGTTGGCGGGCCGTTTCGACCTTGGTGAACATGTGAAACAGTTTCTGCTGCACCGCCTGGTGCCCGATGATCGGCCGCCCGCCCTGGACCCGTTCCCGGGCATAGTCCAGGGCCAGTTCGTAGGCGGAACGGGCCACGCCGGTAAAGATGGCGCCCATGGCGGCGTTGGCCGTGGCCAGGGTGATGTCGAGCATGGCCGGATAGCTTTCGGCATCGCAGAGCATGAACTCGGCCGGGATGCGGACTTCGTCAAAGAAAATCTCCCCCTGGTTCAGGTCCCGCTGCCCCATCTTGTTCAGCGGTTTGCCCTTGGAGACCCCGGGCAGATTCAGGGGGATGACGGCGATGCCGCCCCCGGCCGGCCCTTTTTCCGGCTCGATGTTCAGGTAACAGAGGGCCTGGGTGGCAATGGTTCCGTTGGAGACCCAGGCGGCCTTCTGACCGCTGATGATCCACTCGTCCCCGTCTTTCCGGGCCCGAACCCGACCGGCGCAGGCCGGATTTTCAAAATAGGGAGTCCCGCCCATGAGCATGTCCGAGCCATGGTCCGGTTCGGTGATGGCCCAGCAGCCGATGATGGAGGCGTCCTGGTTTTCACAAAAAGGGGTGATGATCTCGTCGATGATTTTTTCTTCCGGCACCACGCCGCCCATGAAGGCCGGGAAGCAGGCCACCCCGATGCCGATGGCCCAACCGGCCGAACCCCAGCCCATCTCCTCCAGGGCGATATGAACTTCCAGGGGCTCCAGACCCAAACCGCCGTAGCCGTCGCTGATCAGGACGGTGTGGTAGCCCAATTCATAGGCCTGCCTGAAAACCCGCTGGAAGGTTTCGGAAGCCAAAACTTCTTCCGGCGAGGCCAGGGCGTCCAGTTCGATGCTGGCCGGGCGCAGGACCTCTTTGGCGAAACGGTGGATGCCTTCCTTCAGGGCGATTTGTTCGTCGGTCAGGTTCAGGTTCAAATCCAGATAGGTGCTCATCAGTTTTTCTCCTTAGCGACAGCTAGCGCCGGTTGATTATTTCCGGAAATCTTCCACCCGGTAGATATTGGCGGCTTGGGGATCAAAGGCCTCCCGGAGCAGGCGGTCCATCGCCTTCTCCGAAATAGTCTTGGGGATATCGGCCACCACCTGGAGGTACGAGGGGACCGCATTGGCCTCCAGTCCCTGAAAACAGGTCGCGAAGATGGAAGCCGGGTCGATGGTCCGGTCTTTGAAGGGAGTCAGGGCTGCTACCAGGTCGGATTCGCCGGGGGCCCCGGAGGCCGCCGGGATCCCATACACGCAGACCTCGGAAACGTCCGGGTGTTCCCCAATGACTTTTTCCACCAGATCGGGCTGGATGAAGTCGCCGGCCCGACGCAGGGCCGTTCCCTGGCGATAATCGAAAAAGAACCAGCCCTTTTCATCCTTATGGACCATATCGCCGGTGCGCAGCCAGCCGCCCCGGGTCTTGGCCGCGGACTCTTCGGGACGGCCCAGATAATTGACTTCGGTTTTGCCCTTGATCATCCGCACCAGCAGTTCGCCGACCTGCTGGGGACCCAGTTCCCGATCGTTCTCATCGGCCACCTTCAGTTCCATGACTCCCGGCAAAGTCTTGCCGAAGGAGCCGATGGGGCCCTGGTCGATGGGTTTGTAGGCGAAGCCGCCCTCCACGGCCCCGTACCATTCCAGGATCTTGGTGTGGAAACGTTTTTCGAAATCCTCCCAGATGGCTCGCGGGGTGCCGGCCGAGATGACCATTTTCACCGGGTTGTCCCCGTCGTTGTCCCGGGGCGGCTCGTTGTAGATACCGGCCATCATGCCGCCCAGCAGGGAATAGGTGGTGCAGCCGTATTTCCGGCAGATGTCCCAGATCCGGCTCTTGGTGAAGCGGGGGCTGATGACCGCCTGGAGGCCCAGGGCCAGGGCCGGGAACAGGGTCACGGCCTGGGCGTTACCGTGGGTCAGAGACAGGCCGGAATAAAGCACGTCGGCCGGTTTGTACTTCCAGACCACCCGGGTCATGATCAGTATGGCCCCGGTCCGGTTCATCTTGATGACCACCCCCTTGGGGGTGCCGGTGGTGCCGCTGGTGTAGATGATCTCCAGGGGCTGTTTGACGTCGAAGATCTCGTTGACCACCGTGGGTGCGGGCTTGGCCAGGATCTCATCCAGGGCCGGGTAGCCGCCGAAAGGGGCCACTCCGATTTCCGGCCGCCAGGTTACGGCGATTTGCTTCAGCTCGGGCACCTGGGGGTGGATTTCCTCCAAGAGGGGCAGGAAATCGCCGGTGGTAACGGCCACTTTGGCCCGGCTGTCGTTTAAAAAGTGGGCCAGCTTATCTCCCCGGGATCGGGGATCGATGGGTACGGCAATGGCCCCGATATAGGTCCCACCCAGCAGGGCGTAGACGAACTCCGGGTGGTTGCGCAGGAAGAGGCCGAAGGTGTCGCCTTTGCCCAGCCCCAGACTTTTCAGGTAGGCGGCAAAGCGGTTGGACTTTTCGTAGAGGTCGGCATAGGTCAGGACATCTTCCCCGTGCTCCCCTTTTTCAAAAATGAAAATTTCCTGGTCAGGATTGTCTTCGGCCTTGATTTCCAGCAGGTGCCCGGGTATGACCGGGTCCAGGTGTGCTTTGGACATGGTGTTTCCTCTTATTCAAAAGCGCCGATAAAGCCGCGGACATAGGTAGGGAATTCCTTCTGGAAGGTCTCCTCCCAGTGCTCGTCCGTCCAATATTTGTGGCGGTCGAAAAAGGGGTTCTCCCCCGCAGCGGAGATTACCACGGCTACGGAGATGTCCACGTCCTTGATGATCTCCAGGCTCAGGGCCGACATGCCGAGGGTGGTGAAGACCCGGCAGTGCAGTCCGAGACGGTGGGCCGTGGCGGCGGCGGCGTGGGCCGCCAGGTTCATGTTCAGGAGCTTGAAGTGGCAGCAGGGACCCCGGCCGATCAGG
The DNA here is from genome assembly GCA_016219065.1 of Deltaproteobacteria bacterium. GTDB lineage: Bacteria > Desulfobacterota > RBG-13-43-22 > RBG-13-43-22 > RBG-13-43-22 > JACRCK01. The sequence goes on along the minus strand of JACRCK010000386.1, from coordinate 9,611 downwards.
GTTTCCTGGGTCTCGGCGGCGTTCGGCTCCTTACAGGTCCGGAAGCCGCAGGCCCCGCAGTCCCAGCCCAGGACCGATTTGCGGCGTTCCCCCAGGATCATGGTCCGGCAGCCTTCCTTGATGATCTCCCGGACCATGCGTCCGTCGCGGGCTGCCAGGGGGCTCATGTCGGCCAGGGACCAGCAGTAGTCGCCCATTTCGTTCAGCTCTTCGTCCCCGACCGTGATGATCCGGGTCAGGTTTTTCCCGAAATGAAAACAGGTGCGGGCCGCGACGGCCATCTGTTCGACGGCCCGGTCCAGGACCTGGGCGGTAATTTCCTCGTAGGATGTGACGGCCATAGTCTTTTCCTCCTAACTGTAGATGGAACGAAACTGGGGCCAGAGGCGGTTGATGATTCGGTCCTGCATGGTCCGTTCGTTGATCTCCCCGGCCTTCTTGGGCATATCCCGGAAGGGGCTTTTCTCGGTAACCGAGAGGGCGAAGGCCAGGCTGAAGCCGGAGCGCCGGGGAGTCAATCCGTTGCGCCGGGCCGCCAAGCCGGCCGAAAACATCATGGTGTAGTCGATGCCCAACTGCTCGGCCAGGGAAGCCGCGCCGCCCAGGGCGTAAGCGATGTTGCACACCCGCAGGCTGCAGAGCGGCCCGGTAAAGCCCACCCCGGGTTCGGCGGGCAGTTTTTCCTGGGCCCGGAAATTTTCACAGGTGATCAGTCCGCAGTAGCCGCAGTTGATGTCGGCCGGGTCGTGGAGGCTGCGCATGGAACTCATGAGCAGCAGGGCGTCGGCGTTGCGCAGCATGGCGGCGTCGCGGTTAAAAAACGACCAGGCCGGGTTTTCCTTTGAAAGATCTTCCATGGTCAAGGCCAGGTCTTCGAGCAGGGCCGGGTCCTCCACCAGGTTGATGACCACTTCCCCCACCCCGCCCAGGCGGGGCGCGGTAACGGCCGAGGCCAGGAGGAGGCGGGCGGCGCTCAAGGCCCCTTCCCGGCGCTCCCGCTCATATTGTTGCAGACTTCGTTCCATAGGTTTCTCCTTTCCGGGCCAGCTTAGTCCAGGGACAGCCCTTTGCTGCGGGCCAGATCCGGATACATCCCGTAGGCCGGTTTGAGCATGGGCAGCAGCTTCATGATCTTGGGCATGGAGCCCTTGGCCTTGATTTTGCCTTTGGCCAGGGCGATGGGCAGGTTGATTTTTTTCTGCCAAAAGAGGTGGCAAGTATCTCCGGCCAGGGTCATCTCCACCTGGGAGGTTAAAGGAGCGGACCCGCAGATGACCTCCTCCGGCGTGATCCAGATTTCCCCGGCCGGGTCGCTGATGATGAAGTGGATGTTGATCTTTTCCTGTTTGAATTTGGGACCGAAACCGGGGTCGTTCAGCAGGGTTTTAAACAGGGTGCCCAGGGTGTCGTACATGATTTCCGTGTTTTGAAAAACCGGCATAAGCTCCTCCTGTCCAATAAAAATTTTTATTCCTTCCATCGCTTGAAAAAATCTACCAGGCTGGGGCTGCGAGGGACGACCCGGGGTGTGTCCCCCATCCTTCCGGCGGCCCGGTCCAAAAGTCTGCGGTAAAAAGGTGTCAGGGCCTGAGTTCAAACCGCAGCATTTCCATGAAAGATTTCTCGTTCCTTTCCTTGAAGCCCAGTTCCCTTACGGCTACGATCGTGTAATAGTGGCCCACAAACAACCAGGCCGCATTGCGCGGCTGGATAGGGACGGCGGGCGGGTTTTCGGCAAAGATCCTTTCATAGGCCCGGGCCACGGCCTGGACGTTTATTTCCAGAAAATCCTTCAAGGCGGCCCTGATATCCGGGTCGTAGGCGGCGGTCAGCATGAGGGCCAGCAGACGGGCCCGGCGCGGCTTTTCGATCACGAAACGATAGTACTCCCGGCCCACCGCCTCCAGGTATTCGCTGGGATTTTTGCGATACCGGCCCCACAGCTTCCGATAGCGGTCGAGAAGGTAATCGGCAATGCCCTCCTGGAAACAGGCCAGGAAGAGGGCTTTTTTGCTCTTGAAATGACGGTAGATCAGGGCTTCCGAGATACCGGCCTCCCGGGCGATTTCGGCGGTGGTAACGGTGGCATAGGATTTTACGGCGAACAGCGCGATGGTGGTTTCAATCAAAGCGCTTCGTCGCTCCCGGGCATTTTTCCTCGTTCTGGGAGATCCTGCGGCCACGGCGGCTCCTTTTAAGTTAGTAGTTACTTACTAACTTGAAAGGATAAGGGCTGTCAAGAAAAAAAGAAGGGGGGCAGCTAGACCTTTCGCAAGAAGGGGACCAGAGCGGATCCCCCGAGGTTTTAGATGGTTGGCACCCGGTAGGGTGATGGCAATGAAGAGTCCCTAAGTCCGACTGCCGGCCGGCAGGTCGAGTCGGGTCAGTAGATCCCGGACGGCCAGGACACTCGGTGAATCCTCCGGCAGGAGAACGGTCGGCCGGCCCAGGCGATCGAATTCAGCCACCCGATCATCCGTCGGAATCAGGCCCAGCAGGTCGAGTCCCAGCGCTTGGGCCTGTTCCTGCAGGTCGGCGGCGCCGCCCGGCACTCGGTTGAGGACCAAGCCCACTCGGTATTCCTTTTCCACGCCGTGTTTTTCGGCGATGTCCCGCAGATAGACGGCCGTCCGCAACCCTTTCAGGGTGGCGTCGGAGACCAGCAGCAAGGTGTCCAGCCGGCTGATCACCCGTCGATTGATCTGCTCGATGCCCGCTTCGCAGTCGATCAAGGTGATGTCATACTGTTGGGCCAGGGATTCGATTCCGAATTTCAGCAGCTCGTTAACCCCGCAGAAGCAGCCGGGGCCCTCGGCCTGCCCCAGGATCAACAGGTCCACCCCCCCGAGATGAATAACGGCTTCCTGACGGATCACTTCCCGAATGTGCCGGTCCCCGATTTCCCTTTTTTCCCGGGGGTCTTCGATGAGCCTTTTGCGCAACTCCCCTAAAGTGTTTTTCGGCTCGGCGCCCAGAGCGTAGGTCAGGCTGATGGGCGGATCGGCGTCCACGGCTAGAAGGTGGCAGCCCTTCTGCGCCAGCAGTTTGGCCATGATGGCCGTCAGGGTAGTCTTACCGGTCCCGCCCTTACCGGCCAGGGCTATGACTTTTCTTTGATTTTCCTCCCCGGGTTTTTCCATAGGCGGTTCCTTTAACCTTTTTTGGATTTCTGCCGTTCATGGCGCTCCCGGGCAAAAAGGGCCGCCCCGAGGGCGCCGATGGCCTGGGGATCCACCTGGTTCATCTCAAATAATTTGACACCCAGGACCTCCTGGAGACTGCGGGCCACTGCCGGATTCTTGGCAACGCCACCGGTCATGGCCACTTCTCTTTTCAAGCCTACCCGGCGGGCCATTTTGGAAATCCGTTCGGCCATGGCCCGGGCGATTCCGGCGGAAATATCCGCCTTGGTTTCCCCATCGGTCAGGAGGCAGAGGACGTCAAACTGGGCCAGGACCGTGCAGGTTTTAGTAATCCCCACCGGGCGAGACGCTTCAAAAGCAATGGGCCCCAGCTCATCCAGGGTGAGTCCCAGGACCTTGGACATATTTTCGAGAAACCGTCCGGTACCGGCGGCGCATTTGTCGTTCATAATGAAATCGGCCATGTACCCGAATTGGTCCACCCGGATCACCTTCAGGTCCTGGCCCCCGATGTCGATGATGGTCCGGATTTCCGGATTGACCCAATGGGCCCCCCGTCCGTGGCAGGAGATTTCGGAAATACTGCTCTGGGCAAAAGGGATCCGCTCCCGGCCGTACCCGGTACTGACACAATAAGTAAGTTCATCAAAAGTGAGGCCGGCTTTGTCCAAGGCTTTGGCCATCACTTCCCGGGCCGTTTGTTCGGGACGGGGCCGGACCCGCATGATTTCATAGGACTTGATCTTGTTATCCTGAAGGATCAGCGCCTTACCGGTCAAGGAACCCACATCGCATCCCGCAAAAATCATGATGGATCTCCAGTAATTCGGTTAATGGCAACTTGGCCTTGAAGGCCGTCGGCACCGGCCAAGGCCGCTCCGATGGCCGCCACGATTTGGGGATCACAATCCGGGAGGCAGGTCTTGGTCGCCAAGTTTTCCTCCAGGGACCAGACAACGCTTCGGATCTTAGTTACCCCACCGGTCATCAGAATATCCGGCACAATCCCCAGACGACGTACCATGGTGGCCGCCCCCAGACCCACAGCGTAAGTCAGTCCGGCCACGATCTCGGCCGGTTCCACCCCGTCGTTGACGTGGGAGATGATCTCGCTCTCCCCGAACACCGCGCACTGAGCCCCGATATGGGCCCGGCCCCTGGCTCGGCTGGCTGTCGAGTCCAGTTCGTCCAAAGGCAGTTCTAGTGCTTGGGCGGCCAGTTCGATAAAAAAGCCGGTTCCGGAAGCACAGCGATCATTATTCCGGTATTCCAGGATCCCCCCCTGTTCCTTGAGATGGATCACCGTGGTCGTCAGACCGCCAATATCCACCACGGTACGCACCGCAGGCCAAAGCCAGCGGGCTCCCCGGGAAAGGCAGTTGATCAGGTTTTCCGGGCTGTGGGGATAGGGTATGTACTTTTTCCCCCAACCGGTGCCCCAGCAGAGGGCGATCTGCTCCAGGGTTAATCCCGTTTTCCGCAAAACCTTGCTCAGGGACTCTTCGGCAACCTGCCCCAGGCGGCCCACATTGGGCGTGATATCCCACCCCAACAATTCACCATTGTTAAGGAGGACGGTCTTGGTGGCCAGGGCACCGACGTCACAACCTAAAACGATCATAACCCCATCCTCATAACGTGGTGAAAAACTCATCCATGATCCGCCGCAGTTCGGCCGGCGGGGTGAACCGTTTGTCGAACATGTCCATTTCAAAGCGCAGGGAAGGTACCCCGGTTTCTTCCTTGACCTTATCGCTCAGCAGCTTGTTCAGCGCCCAGTAGTGCTTACAGGACACATGGCCGCCGAGGATCAGGGCATCGGCTTTGTAGGCTTTGACGAGATGAACAAAGTCATTGATCCAGACATCGGAAAAACCCATGCTTTGTCGGCCCATGGGCATCTGCATCGTCCTCCAGGCAATGCCCCTCAACATGGTTTCCATATTGGTCTTATCCACCAGACCCACATCCGGGGAGAGGTAGGTCAGGGTGTCCGCGATGTAGGTCACCCCGTGCTCTTCTTCCAGCCAATGGAAAAGCGGGAGATCATAGGCTTCCCAGGTATAGCCGTAAACCGCCCTTTTTTCCTTTTTCCCTTCGGGAATAACCCCCAGTCCTTTATCGGCCCGCTCCTTGACCTCCTCGTAAAGCTCCTTAAAATAGCGGGCCCCCATGGGGGTTCCGATCTGGGTCATGAATATGGTGTCGGCCGGCCGGTGCCAGCCTGTATCCGGGCAAGGGATTCTTTTCTTCAGTTCCTGGAGCTTCAGAATATATTCCGTGGCCTCGTTGCCGATCCGGCAGTGGGCTCTGAGTTTTTCTTCGGAAAGGGCGGTCCCGGTTATCTTCTCCAGTTCTTTGATCATGCCCTTTATTTCCGTCAGCATGTAATTCAACCCCCGTTCATTGCGGTAATAGGGGGTCTCCAGGGTGATCAGGGGGACCTTGAATTTGTGGGCCGTCCATTCATAAAGCTTGTTGCTGGCATCGCAGGGCGTGGACGTTTTAATCAGCAGATCCGGTTTGGGGGTTACCCCCATTAACAGAAAGCCGGCTGTACCTTTCTGGGTGGAACAGAGGTGATCCGGGTACCCGTCCGCCTCGATCCGGTCGACTCCTTCTTCGGCGCCATTGATATACAAGGCCGAGGTCAACCCGCAAAGCACTTCATAGCAAAGGGGCACCACCCCCATGGCCAACATGATCTCCACGCTGATCGGGAAGTAATGATAACAGGCCAACTTTCCGGCATCCAGTTGCTGGTTGGCCCAGTCCACGTAATCCATAATATTATTCACGAAGGCGGAGGCACTCCTGCGGTTCTTCTCCTGGAGAATGGTATCAACCAACTCAGGCTGGACCATATCGAAATTGGCCTGGTAATTCTCGGGAAGGATTTCCCGAACCACCTCCTTCCCTCCCCAATCCTCCAGGGATTGAAGGCCTTCCTGGGCTAAGATGAAATTGGCCAGTTCTCCCGTAGTCTTCCAATTATCCAAAATGGTTCGGTCTTTTCTGTTGGTCATTTTCTTACCCCCTGGCAATTCTTTCCATAAAGGCTTCGACCCTGGTTTTTATTCTGCCCACATCCGAAATCATGTGCTCCCTTTCCAAAACCATGACTGGAATGTCCCTGGGCTCCAATTCCTCGGCCAGCATGGTGCTCTCCACGGCATGCCCGTCGCAAAATACGATTTTCTGAAGAATGATGCCGTCCACATCAGCCCCCTTGGCCAGCTCCTCGGTAAAGCGCAGGCGATTTTCAAATTCCCCCATCATGCGGGGGCAGGGATTATGGTAATAATACCGTTTGGCAATAGCTGCCAGCGGATCCCCGTCCTCCTCGATGGGATTGAGGAAATGTCTGGACCCGAAACAGAGCGAATCCGTAACCACCATTCCTCCCAGGCCCTCGATGATCTCGATCAGTTGGGGGTTATCCAGGGCCGAACCGCCGACCATCACTCTGGCCTTGTAATCGGTTGTCTTGGGCTTTTCCCGGATTTCATCCAAGGCCTCCCGGAGGAGTTCGTTGAATTTTTCTCTCGGCATGATCCCGGCGGAAAGCAATATCCTGGTCACCTCCGAACCGGAGATGGGGAGCGCCGCGGCCTTCCTGAGCTCATACAGCTCTTCAATGAGCCTTCTGGATTCATTGTAAAGCTTGATGGCTTGCCTCAGATCCTGGTCCGAACAACGGACCCCGAATTTGTGGGCCAGCTGTTCCTTGAAATTGGTGATTTCTTCCAGATACCAGTTAAAACCGGAATCCTTGATGGCATGAGGCACGGTCACCATGAATAGGTAGTCGGTGGAAAGGTGTTTTTCCCAAATTTCGTAAAGCCGGCGGATCTGGTCGCAGCCGTTGAGCAGGCAGAAGCCATCCAGGAAATCATACCCTCCGGCCAGTGCGGTCTGCAGGAGGCACCGGGAAAAGGTACAATTGAAGCGGTGCAAATAGACATCGGCCAGTCCCGTTTCCTTGGTCCCTCGGGCTTCCATCCGGTAGGGAAATAAGCCGGCCGCCTGAATGATCTCCTCCGGGACATAACCGCAAACAAAACCGACCACCCGTCCGCCATCGGCTTTCCATTCCTTTAAATAAGGGTTGTCCCTGCGATCGGACAACGCGGTCAATTCTTCTAAGGCCTTCATGCTCCCTCCTTTTTCAGCTCCTCTTCTCGAAGTTGTTTCTTGAAAAGTTTTCCGGTTACCGTCAGGGGCAGATACTTTCTGAATTCTATTGTTTTCGGGACCGCGTAAGGGGCCAGTTTTTCCCTACAGTAGGCAATCAGGTCGTCCGCCGTCACGGCCTCTTTGTTTTCCTGACGCAGAACAATAAAGGCTTTGATTCGCTCGCTGCCCGGACGCAGGGGATCCGGCAGGCCGATCGCCACGGCCTGGGCCACGGCCGGGTGTTCGAACAGGACCTCGTCCACCATGGTGGAGTAGACCTTGTTACCGGAAACGTTGATCATGTCCTTGGTCCGGTCCACCAGAAAGAAATAGCCGTCTTCGTCCATCCGGCAAAGGTCGCCGGTAGGGAGCCAGTTGTCGGCCAGTCCGTTCCCCGGGGTCGGCCAGTAACCCTTCATGACCTGGGGCCCTTTGATGTACAGTTCCCCGATTTCACCTTGAGGCACCTCCGAGCCCACCACCGGGTCAACCAACCGGACTTCGGTATCGACCACGGGCACGCCGATGGATCCTTTTTTTTCAAAGGGCATAAAACCGGTGATCTTGGCAAAGCTGGAGAGGTTGAAATGAGTCACCGGGCTGGTCTCGGTCAGCCCGTAAGCCTCGGTGATGGGCATGCCGGTGACCTTTTTGAAGCGGGCGGCAACCTCCGGCGGCAGCGGGGCCGCACCCGAGGTGAAGCTGGTATTGGTGCGCCCGATATTATACTCCAGGAGCCTCATGTATTGGGTTGGGACCAGGGGGGCCATGAAGGGGCGGTTCTTTTTGAGCAGGGCCGCGATGCCGCCGATATCCCGGGGATCGGGGATCATGATCATCTGCAGCCCCCAGTACACCGAGGCTCGGATAGCCCAATGGCCATAGGAATGGAAGGCCGGGATGCCGATCAGCAGGGAAGACTTCCCGATGATCCCCTTTTCCAACGGACCCATGGCCCAGGGCAGGGATTGCAGGGTGTTGGCGGTCAGATTGTAGTGGGTCAACATGACACCCTTGGGGCGCCCGGTGGCCCCGCCGGTGAACACCAGGAGGGCCAGGTCCTCCAGCGGGTTGATGTCCACCTGCGGCGGCCGGGGATCGGAACGGTCGATCAGTTCACGCAACTGAAGGCCCCTCGGCTTCGCCCTCCCTTCCGGTTGGCCAGCCGAAAAATCCTCTTCCGCCGTAAGGATCAGGTCCTGAAACCCGGTCTCGGATTGGATCGATTGGGCCACTTCCTTAAAGGCTTCCAGGCAGATGACGGTACGGGCCTGGGATTGGCTGATCTCCTGAGTCAGTTCCCGGGCTTTATGAAGCGGGCTGCAGGGAACATGGACCGCCCCGTTTTTTTGAATGGCGAAGTCACAGATCACGTACTGGGGCGAGGTATTCAGAATGGTAGCCACCCGGTCCCCCGGCTTTACCCCCAGGGAACAAAGGCCGGCGGCCAGCCGGTTGACCAGTTCCCCTAGTTCCTTATAAAGGATGGTTCGGCCTCCGTACAGACAGGCCGGCCGCTGACCGTATTTGGCCACACTTTCGTCCAGAAAAGAAAAGAGGGGTTTCCGGGGATAAGGGGCCATGGAGGCGGCCAGTTCAAAGGGCCCCAATTTATAACTTTTCAACCAGGGTTTTGAATGATAAACGCTCATGTTCATTTAATTCCTATTTCCAGGGCAGGTCCTCAAGATTCAGTCGCTGCAAGGTTTCCGGGGTCGGACGGCCCTGGTCATCCCAGCCACGATATTGATAGTAAGCGTCCAGCAGCGGTTCGAGGTCGACGACCAGTCCGGCTGCCGGTCCGTCTTTCATGGGCTCTTTCAACAGACGATCGGGCAGGGTATCGTCTGTACGAGTTACCCCTTCCCGGCAATTGAAGACCCGGGCCAGATTGAAAATCCGTTCGCCGGCGGTCCTGAATTCGGCAACGGAAAAATCCCAACCCGTGGCCTGGGCTAGGACCGGGACTACGTCTTCGGCCATTAAAGCCAGACCCATGAACTTGCAGGCTCCAATGGAGTCAAAGACCGTCAAGGCATCCTCCAGGTCTTTGACGACTTTGGCCTCGGCCGGGTTCTCCTGCTGGGGGTCTTCGATGGTACTTTCTTCAACGATCAGGAAGGGGATGTCCAGAAAGGTCGGGCCCTGGACATAGGCCGTGATATGGTCTCCGCCCCGGTTGGCCGTTACATAACCCAGGCCGGTCATCTTGGTGGCCCGGCAGTCATAGGCCGGAAGCTCCAGCCCTTTGACCTGCATGGCAAAATGTTCGCTGCCCCGGCCCAATTTTTG
>JACRCK010000056.1 GCA_016219065.1 Deltaproteobacteria bacterium | reverse complement strand
CCGTTCATCAGGGGCATCATGACGTCCAGGCAGATCAGATCATAGGGACGGTCTTCGGACCAGGCCATCTGGAAGGCGGCCACCCCCTCTCGGCCGTTGACCGCGATATCGATTTCCCCGTACTGTTCCAAAATTTTTTTCATAATCATACGCGTGATAAATTCGTCTTCAACAATCAACCCTCTCATGGTCTCCCTCCCCCAAGATACCAGCCCGCCATCATCCTTGGTCAGATCCACCTTCCCCTAGGGCACCAAAAATTTCGGCATATTTTACGGCTGATAAAATCATCTCCCACGATTAATGCCTTCATTGTTGTCTCCTGCATTAGAAATCAGGCCCTTCCACCGGGGTCCTGAACGGCTGGTCCAGGAGCGCGAGGGCCGCCTCGTCGATCTTTTCTTTCAATGACTGGAGCAAGGGGCCCACCCCTTCCAGGTTATTTTTCTTCCCCAGACTTTCCAAGCGGGCGGCCTCTTCATGAACCCCCTGGAGTCTTAGATTACCGGAGGCCCCTTTCAAGGCGTGGGCCGTCCGGCTTACCAGAAGCGAATCGCCATTGACCCAAGCCTCCATCAGGGCTTTCAGCTCCAGATCCGCCTGCTGAAAAAATAGATCAAGCAGCTCCACATAATCCTCCTCATCCAGCCCCACCCGTTCGGCTAGGGCACGCCGGGCCGGATTGGCCGGTTTTTTGCCTTCCCCTTTGGTGGCCATGTCTTTTTTCCCCTCCTGTTTCGGCCATTTGGCCAGGATGGCGGCCAGGTCCTCTTTGTGGATGGGTTTCCCCACATAATCGTCCATCCCGGCCGCCAGGCACCGCTCCCGGTCCCCTTCCAGGACATGGGCGGTCATGGCGACAATCGGAATATCTTTTTTCGGCTTTGGCAATCGTCGAATTCGGCCCGCGGCCTCATATCCGTCCATTTCCGGCATCTGACAATCCATGAAGACCAGATCAAAGGTTTCGTTTTCGACCTGCCGGACCGCCTCCCGGCCGTTCCCTGCCATACTGACCCGGCAGTCCAGTTGCTCCAGCATTTTCCGGGCCAGCAGCTGATTTACCGGCTGGTCTTCGGCCACCAAGATCCGCAGTCCCTGAGGTTTGGCCGCCGGCGGCCCGGCAGGGTCGGATTGATTCGGAAGCCTCTCCACCGCGGGCGCCGTGACCGGCTCGAGCGGCAGGATGAACCAGAAAGTGGAACCCTGCCCCGGACAGCTTTCCAACCCGATTTCTCCGCCCATCAGCTCTACCAGTTCCCTGGTGATGGCTAGACCCAGACCGGTACCCCCGTACTTGCGAGTGACCGAGCCATCGGCCTGGGTAAATTTTTCGAACAATCCCTTTTGCTGCTCGGGCGGGATGCCCACGCCGGTATCCGCTATGACAAAACGAGCCCTCGAGGTTTCATCCGCCTTTTTCAAAATCTCCACCCGGATGAGGATATGTCCGCTTTCCGTAAATTTAACGGCGTTGCCGAGCAAATTGATCAAAACCTGCCGCAGCCGGAGCGGATCGCCCACCACCACCGGTGGAACCCCGGCGGGAATATCGCTGAGGATCTCGAGCCCCTTTTCTCTGGCCTTGACGGCCACCAGGTCGACCGCCTCCCGCAACGCGTCTCGCAGGTTGAAAGGGATCTTTTCAATGGTCATTTTGCCGGCCTCGATTTTCGAGAAATCCAGAATGTCGTTGATGAGGGTCAGGAGCTGGCTGCCCGAGGAGGTGATGGCGGTCACATATTCCCGCTGTTCTTCGCTGAGGGGCGTTTCCAGGAGCATACTGGAAAACCCGATGATGCCGTTCATCGGGGTGCGGATCTCGTGGCTCATGTTGGCCAGGAATTGACTTTTGGCCACATTGGCCGTCTCGGCCTGGAACGCCATCTCCTGGGCCCGCTCAATGGCTTCGCTCAATTGGCGGTTCAGGGATTCCATCTCTATTTTGGCCAGGCGGTGCTTTTCCTCGTCCGCCTGGCGATCGGTGATGTCAGTCAGCAAACTGAGGGTGGCCGGGTGCCCATCCCACTCCAGGCGCATGGCGTTGATCTCCAGCCATTTCACCTGCCCCTGTCGATCGATGATCCGGAAAGGATAGACAGCAGGCACGTCTTCCCCTCGGGAACGCCGGACATGCCGGTCCCTGACCAGCTCCCGATCTTCCGGATGAACGATCTCGAAAATGGGCTGGGCATAGAGCGTTTTCGGATCGAAGCCGGTTATCTCCACCATCTTGGGGTTGACCAGCTTCGGATATCCTTCCTGGGTAATGAGGATGGCCTCATTGGCGTGTTCCACGATCAGGCGGTGTTTTTCTTCCATCGCCTTCCGGTCGGTGACGTCCTCGAAGCTTTCGATCCCACCGACGATGGATCCTGCCGCATCTTTCAGCAGATTGACATTCTTCACGATAGAGCGGACCGACCCGTCCTTGCCGCGGATGCTGCATTCCCGGCCGTAGATCGGCTTGGGGACCTCCGGCGCCAAGAGGCCGCAGCGGTCCTCGCAGGGGCTCAAGGCGAAAAGCCGGCACTCTTTTCCCAGGACCTCCTCCGGCGTAAACCCAGTGATCTGGGCCGCCTGGTCGTTCCAGGAGGTAACCCGTCTTTGCAGGTCCACGGTAAACAGACCGCTGGGGATGACCCGGCGGATGTATTCAGCCATTTTATTGGCCGCGGCCAGTCCCTCCCGGGCCTTGATCCAGGAGGTGACATCCCGATCGGAGCCTCGGTAGCCGGCCAGGCCCCCCTGCTCCGCATAGAAAGGAATCGCGCTGGTGGAAAGCCAGCGCACCTCCCCGCTGCGGTGGAGATTTCGATGGATAAAATCCTTGATGGGTTGGCGGGCCTTTACGGCGTCCAGGATCTCCGCCAGCAGGGCTTCTTTTTCTTCCGCCAGAAAAAAATCATAAAAGGGACGCCCCAATACTTCAGCCGCTTCATAGCCTAATATTTTTTCCACCTGATTATTCGAATAGCTATACACCCCTTCCTGGTTCACCTCCCAGATCCATTCCCCGGTCAGTTCGACCAAGTCATTGAAGCGCTGGAGGCTGGTTTCCAACTCCCGGTGGGTTTCTTTGGGATCGAACCCTGCCGATAGCTGCAAGGCTTTTTTAGGCATGGTTACATCCTTCCCGGGCTGAAGGGGTCGAGGGGTTCCCTCCTGGTCCGATCTTCGTCCTCACCGAGAAACCTCTCCAGGTCGCTTTCCCGGATCCGCCAGAGGTTTCCGGCTTTCACACCCTTCAGATCTCCCCGGCGCAACCAGTCTTTAACGGTCCGGGGTGAAACCGCTAACAGCCTGGCCGCCTCTTCCGGTGTCATCAATTTTTCCATGTTTGATCCTTTGACTTGGAATTGCTGCCCAACCCAATCTTACGGGCGCACTACGAACACGTTCCCCCATCCAGAACCTCCCGAACGGTCCGGGCCAGATGGGAAAATTTCAGCGGCTTGTCCAGAAAAGCCACCACCCCCCTCTCCAGTGCCTGCTCCCGGACTTCCCAGTCCTGGTATCCGCTGCTGATAATTATCTTGGACGAACCCGCCGTCTTTTTCACCTCGGAGGCCAGTTCGAGCCCACTCATCCCCGGCATGGTCAAATCGGTGATCACCAGATTAAAAAACCGGGGATCCTGGCGAAGGAATTGGAGCGCTTCCCGAGGATCATTGCGCGTTTCCACCTCGTATCCCAATTTTTCCAGCATCCGGCGACCGATATCGGTTATGGCCCGCTCATCATCCACCAGCAAGATGAGTTCCTTACCCCGGGGGATCGGGGCCGGTCCGGCCAGTTGCTGCAATTCGGCTTTCGACAGGCGGGGAAGGAGAACGTTAAAAACCGACCCCTGCCCCGGTTCGGACGTTACCTGGATAGCTCCCCCATACCCGTTGATGATCCCGTGGACGACCGATAAACCCAGGCCGGTGCCTTCCCCCGGTCCTTTGGTAGTAAAGAATGGATCGAAAATCCTTTCCAGGACAGCGGGGTCTATGCCGGTGCCGGTATCTTGGATCGTGATCTGCACATAGTCCCCCGACGGCACACCCGGGGGGGGCTCGGTGATTTTACCTCCGGTCACTCCTGCTGGCGGAGCCACCCCCAACTCCGGCAGGCCACCGGCCTCGACTCCGACCGGCGGGTCGAAGGTCAGCGGCCGGGCCCCCACCCTCAAACAACCCCCTTTTCCTTTCATCGACTGAACGGCGTTGGTACAGAGATTGAGAATCACCTGATGAATCTGGACCGGATCCGCCCGGATCAACAAGTCCGTGGCCGGGAGGTCCGGGAAAATTTCAATGGAGCTGGGCGTGGTCGATCGAATGAGCTTCAATAGCTCCCGGGTCAAACCCCCGATCTCCACCACCTCGTCCCTGTTTTCCGATTTCCGGCTGAAGGCCAGGATTTGCCGGACCAGGTCCCGGGCCCTGAGGCCGGCCTTCTGGATGGCTTCCAGGGATTCACAAACCGGATCGGTTTTAGACAGGTCCATCAGGGCCAATTCGGCATAACCCAGGATCCCCCCCAAAATATTGTTGAAGTCGTGAGCGATGCCGCCGGCCAGGGTCCCTATAGCCTCCATCTTCTGGGATTGGCGGAGCATTTTTTCCATCTCCGCTTTTTTTTCTTCCATCTTCTTCAAGATGGTTATGTCCCGGCTGACGCCTCCCAGACCTCGGACCTTTCCCCCGCCATCCCGCAGCAGGCCGGCCCGGAGCTCCGCCCAAAAACGGCTGCCGTCCTTCCGGATGTGCTCCATTTCCATGACCCATTTTTCTTGAAGAGGGACCTCGGCTTTTTCCCTGGCCCGGTGAAAGGCTTCTATATTCTTATGAATCATTTCCAAGGATTCCGGAGCGAGGATCTGTTCCAGTTTCAATGCCGGAAGCTCCCGGAGGGTATAGCCCAAAAAGGATTCGACCGAGGGGGTGCCGAAGGTAAACCGGAAATCATTATCCATGGTCCAGATGAAATCGGTGACGTTGTCCGCTAGAATTTGAAACCGGGCCAAAGCCTCCCGGATTCCAGCTTCCCTGATTTCCACTTCCCGGGACATGGCCTGAAAACCTTCGGCTAATTCATCAAATTCCCGGTATCTTCCTTCCAGCGGGGCGAGCTGATAATCCCCTTCCGATATGCGGCGGGCCATCCGGGTCAATTGGCCCAAGGGGCGATAAATCCTTTGGGCATTCCACCGGGCCAGATAAAAGGCCACCAGCAGCCCCAGCGCCAGACCGGATATAAAAATGACCCGGATCTGGTTGATAGGAGCCAGGGCTTCCCGTAGAGGTTGCTGGACCACTATGGGCCAACCCGTCTCGGGTACCACCGCCACCTGCCTGACGCTCTGCTCCTGTCCTTGATCAATAAAATAAGTGCCTTCCACGCCTTCCAATCCCTGGCGGACCCCTTCCTCCTCCCGGATGTTGGCCTGTTGTCGAACCAACCTTTGATCGGTATGGGCGATGAAACCGCCCCTGGAATCCAGGACCCCGATTTCAAGCCCCCGACCCTGGATCCGCGAAATGAATTCCTGGACTTTTTTAAGATTGAGCGTACCGACCAGGACCCACTTTTTCCAAGGAAAGACATAGGTCAGATTCGGCTCCCCCGTCTCCATGGAGATAAAACTGGGGGACCAGTGGGGCTCCCTGATTTTCTGGACGGTCAGGAAAGCGGGGGTTCGCGACAGGTCCAGGCCGAGGGATTCCGGACCGGCCGGCGCTTGAAAAAGGACCCGCCCCCGGTCATCGAGGACCTGAATTTTTTCCCATAAGGGCCAGTTGACGACGGCAGCCGTTAAAGAAGCCTGGATCATCCCGGCCTTGCTGCGGTCCGGATCTTCCACCACCGGGACCAAGGAAGAAAAAACCTGTCGCTGTTCGTTAATAAATCGTTCCATTTCCCCGGAAAGGGCTTTGACGATATAAAAATTTTTCTGGATCAGATTTTCTTTCAGGTGCCCATAAAGGAAATAGATGATCAGTCCCGAGATCAGGGTCAGCGGCAGCCAGGCCGCCAGCAACAGGTAAAAATTCAAAACGGTTTTTAGACTGCGGCGGGGTTTCATTTCGAAGGCGGGCTCTGGAAACGGCCTTGAGAAACGATCAGGGCCACGGCTGAACGCCGGGCTTCCCCGTTGGTATCCAGTTCAAAATCGCCCTGCAGGCCGGGAAATCGCTTCCGGGCTAAAAGATAGCTTTTTATTTTTCGCGGATTAGGTTCCTGGAGTTGAGACAGGGCCTGCCGAACCAGTTGGACGGCTTCGTAGGCCGTAGCGGCCCCGAAACTGGGTAGGGCCCCAAATCGCCCTTGGTAGGCCTTTTGGAACTTCAGGTAGCGCTCGGCAGTACTCCCCGGATCAAAGGCGGAGAAAAAAATGACCCCTTCCCCGGCCCGGCCGCTGTTTTGGATAAAGACCGGGCTCATGGCCCAGCCGCTGGAATAAATCAGGGCCTTGTTTCCGGCCGCTTTAAGTTTCTGACAAAGGAGGGCCGTGTCCAGGGCGTTGCCGACAATCAGAATCCCTTCCGGCCGAGCGGCGGTGAGTTCCCGGGCCAGGGGTTCGAAAAGGGAAACGCCTTCGGAACGGTATTCCCGCACCTGGATGATTTCCCCACCCAGGCCTGTGAATAAAGAGATAAAATTGTTCGCCCATTCTTCCGCATAGGCCCGGTTGGCCAGATCATAAACAACGGCCATGGTCTTGGTCTTTTGGTCCTGTAAGGCATGGCGGGCCAGGGCCTGGACATTGCGAAAATTAGGAGGCGTGAGCCGAATCAGGAAATCATCCTTGCCGGAAAAACTATTGGCGCTGACTGTGGGACTGATGAGCAGCAGGCCTTCCCGGTTCATCAAGGGCAAGACCGCTTCCGCGATACCGCTGGTCATGGGGCCCACCACCGTCAAGACGCCGGCCTTGATCAATCTTGTTCCGGCCTGCTCCCCTTCCCGGGGATCGTTGCGGTCGTCTTCCACCAGCAACTCGATGGGCCGGCCGCCGATCCCCCCCGCCTTGTTGATTTCCTCCACGGCCAGGATCGCGCCGTTTCTCCCAGCCACCCCCAGGTCGGCCTGCCGCCCGGTCAGGGGACCTAAGAAGCCTATTTTATAAGATTCTTTTTTTTCCCAGAACCCGGTGGTAGCCGGGATCAGGGCCAAGAGCAGGATTACCTTGAGCCAGCTTTTCTTTTTGCCCATCTTTTTTTAGCCGCCTTGGTTTATTCGTTATTTAACAAAAGTCCTCTTTTTTAATCCTTTTCTGTCGCTATTCGTACATTGCTAATCGGAAGGATTATCGGGGAACTTAATTTTTTAATTTTTCAGGAAAAAAAGAGGGCGGCTGAGGATAAAGAAGGTTGGGCTAAAGGATTTCTAATGGGCTGCTGACGGTCCGTCATGTCCGGTACATCACCGAAAAAACAGCGGACGATCCCGGGACAAATAATTTCTGGCATAATTTTAAGAATTTTCTATAATTTAAGACCGGTGAACGATCCGGAGAAAAATTTTTGAGGGAGGATTCGGTCATGGATCAAGCGGACAACCTAGCGGAAATGGGGGAGCAACCGGAACTAAAAAGTGAAACGCTCGACCAGGATATCACGGCCCAAGAGATCAACCTGATCCGCGGAGAGGCCCATACGGTAAGGGGTATCAACGTTACCCTGCGCCAGGCCGGCGCCCACACCATCAATGCCGAAAACCTGATCCTGCGCCAGGGCGGGGCCGTCAAGGTCGAGGCCGGTCACCTGGAAATGACCCAGGGCGGCCTGGTCGCCGCGAAGACCCAAAAGGCCGACCTGAAGGCCTCCTACTCCACGCTGGTCATAGCCGAGGGTCCGATCCATATGGATCAAAGCGGGGCCCAGGTTCTGGTAGCCAAGGGGGACGTGACCATGGATCAAAGCGGGGCCGTGGTCCTGATTTCCAGGACCGTGAAGGCCGAACATTCCGGGGCCACCTTTCTGATCGCCCGGGAGGTGCAGGGCGACATCAAGGCCACCTTCGGACCTAAAGAATCCCTGATCTTTGGAGCGGCGGCCGGGATTGTCGCCGGATTGACCTGTTTTTTGTTCCGTATGCTGAGTAAATCCAGGTGACTCACCGATGAGACTGGCCTCCATTTACTATGCTGGCAGGGAACAGGCGGGGGTGATTCTCCCCGGGGGCCTGTTACCCCTGGACAGGCTGAATGCCCGCTTCGGCTGGAACTATCCGGGCGATCTGTTATCTTTGCTCGAAACGGGTTCCCTGGTTTCCCTTAACGACTGGTTTCGAGCCGCCGGTGAAAAAGAGCTTTCGGACCTCGACACCCAACTGCTACCTGCAGAGACGGTTTCCTTCGCCCCCCTCTACCGCCGTCCCCGCAAGATCTGGGGCATCGGGCTGAACTATAAAGCCCATGCCCGGGACCTGTCGGAAAAGGCCCCGGAGACCGAACCGGCCAGCTTCATGAAACCGGACACGACGATCATCGGTCCCGGGGATACCATCCTCATCCCCCGCCAGTCGGAACGGACCACCGCCGAGGCCGAACTGGGGATCGTCATCGGAAAAGAGTGTAAAAATGTCCCCCGGGAGGACTGGCTGTCGGTGGTGGCCGGATTCACCACTATCCTCGACATGACGGCCGAAGACATCCTGCGCCGCAATCCCCGCTACTTGACCCGGTCCAAGAGTTTCGACACCTTCTTCAGTTTCGGTCCCCTCCTGGTGACCCCCGATGAAATCGACGATGTCCAGAATTTGACCGTCTCCACGGTTCTGAACGGGCAAGTCCGGGCCTATGACCGGGTGGACAACATGACCTTTCCGCCCGATTTTCTGGTCTCTTTTCACTCCGCAGTCATGACCCTGCTGCCGGGGGATATCATCTCCACCGGCACGCCCGGGGCGGCGCCGATACAGGATGGCGATCGGGTGGAATGCCGGATCGACGGGTTCGAAACGTTGTTCAATCCAGTGCGGGACCTCAAGAATACCGCCGTAACGGTCAACTCTCTTCGACGCTCTCCAATTCAAACCTGATGGTGCCTACCGGAAGGTCCGTTTCGACTAAGACCGGGGTTTTCCGGGCATCGGTCATATACCAGATGCGTATCCCCCCTTCTTGGTCTCCAAAGGTGGCGAAATGGGTCTTGGATTCCAGCCGGACCGCCTCCACTTCACCGTAGAGCTTGGTCCTGATCCTGTCCTTGTGATAATGGAAGACGATCTGGCGCAGCCTCGCCCCGTCAAAGATGGACATCGGGATATCCCGCCCCGGCGTCAATTCCCCTCTCAAATAAAATCGGGCAAACATGCTCAGCGGATCATAGGTGCCGGGGGGCAGGGAATACTCTTTTTTCTCTTTTTCTTTTTTCTCTACCAGTTCAACCACCGCCTTCTGACGGGCAGGATTGAAGTTGATGGTCTGGACCTGATTTTTATTTTTCATGAACAGCCCGCCATGGCTGATCTCCTTCACCGTGACCAGCGGTGTGTAGGTTTCGGCCTCCAGGGTGGAGGTGAATCGAGTGTTCATGCGAAAGAGGAATTCCAGAGAGGGGTTGGATTGAAAGATGGCCTGGACCTTGAACAGTTTTCCCTTATCTGATTTTTCCTCAAGAATTTTGATGGTGGCCTTGAGAACATGGAGGCCCAGCTTGGTTGCTGAATAAGTAAATACCTTTCCCTTCCCGGTTTTTGGTTGGGGATTTATCGCCGGCTCATCGCCGTAAGCCATCCTGCCCAGCGTTAATATTCCGATAATTATAAAAATTCCGATCCTGCGGGTCCAGCGGATCATAGTTCGTCTCTTATTTGAAATCAAATTTAATAATACGGAAGGTGCCTTGACCGGAGGCCAGCGGACGGTTGCGGGCGTCCAGGATGTCGGCCCGGACGAAGGCCAGGTGGCGGGTCTGGTGGGTGGTCTCGGCCCGGCAAGTGAACGGGCCTTCCTTGGCCGGGGCGAGATATTGAATGGTCAGATCGATGGTGGTGCAACTGGCACCGGTTTCGAGGCGGGACTGAACGGCCCAGGCCATGGTGGTGTCCATGATCGTAAACAACATCCCGCCGTGGGGCTGATCCGGAAAAGGCCAGCAAACCTGGGGGGGAGGCGACAGCCGGGATTCGGCGCGGCCGTTCCCGACCCATTCCAACTCTATGCCGACGGTTTTATAAAGGAGATTGCGATTAAACTGCTCGATCCGGTCCGGGGTAATATCCATGGGCGCGTTGACTCCATCGTAAAGATCATTCCCGGTGCGGCAACGATTTTCCGACCGCAGGTCTACT
>JACRCK010000385.1 GCA_016219065.1 Deltaproteobacteria bacterium | reverse complement strand
GTGGGGGGCCAAAGACCTGGTCGAAGACCCCGCCCGGCTGAAGCCGATCCAATTGCTGTCCCTTTCGCCGCCGCCGGACATGAGGCGGGAATGCCTGATCATCGAGGGCGCTTCCCTGGCGGAAAAGGCGGAAAAGCTGGCAGCGGTGATTATGGAAATAAGATAAGCCTATCAAAAAACTATAAAAGACGGAGGTATTACCATGTCAGACAAAACGTATGATGCGCTCATTATCGGGGGCGGCCATCATGGAACCATCATGGCCCCTTATCTGGCCAAGGCCGGCTTGAAGGTGGGGGTCTTCGAGCGACTGGACCACCTGGGAGGCGGGGCCGTGACGGAAGATCTCCCCTCCCCCGGATTTCGCGGCAACTTCTGCGCCCATTTTACCCGCTTCTACGGTCACCCGGCCTACAAGGAGTTCAATCTCCGCGACGAAGGCCTGGAATATACCTTTCCCGATACCAATGAAGCCATCATCTTCGACGATGGGACCAGTTATGTCGCCTATGCCGCCTTCACCGTGGTCGATCCGCAGACGGGCGAGACCCGCTTCAACGAGGCGAACGTCAAAAAAACCTTTGACCAGATCGCCCGCTTTTCCAAAAAGGACGCCGAGACCTACCTGGACCTGACCGAAAAATATAAAAACAAATGGCGGGCTGCCTTTCACCGCTACCGCTATTCGCCCCCTACGCCTTACGGCGTGCCGGATGCCCTGGAAGCATTGTGCAACGACCCCGAGAGCGGTCTGGATGTGCCCATGCAGTTCATGACCTGCAAACAGATCGCCCGCTATTTCTTCGAAAGCGACGAACTGCGCATATTGACCCTGCGGGGTTACCTGACCTCCTGGGGCTGTTTTCCGGACGATGTGCCCGGCCTGATGGTCACCATCGCCACGATACACCTGACCCTGGGCTGGGAACCGGCCGCCATCGCCAAAGGGGGCACCGGGGCCATTACCAGCGCCCTGGTTTCGGTGGGCCGGAAACTGGGGGTGGACTATCACCTGAATTCCGAAGTCCAGAAGGTCCTCCTCGACAACGGCCGGGCCCAGGGCCTCAAGCTGCTGGACGGGACTGAGGTGACCGCGCGCCAACTGGTGGTGTCGGACAACGCTTCGCCCCAGCTCTTTCTGCGCCTCATCGGGGAAGACCGGATCACCGAGGACATGAAACGCAAGGCCCGGGTCTATCAGTTTGACCGGGGCGAGCTGTTCTGGGGCACGGTGGGGGTCCATGAGCTGCCCCAGTACACGGCGGCCAAAGACAACCCCGATGTGAACGCCACACCCCGCACCTATTTCGCCCCCAAGGATCTCGGCTTCATGGAAGACAAATACCAGCACGAGATCTTTCTTTTCGGCATGCCCTCCAAGATGTTCATTCTAACCGCCCCGGACAGCATCTGGGACCGCAGCCGGGTGCCCGAAGGGAAATATTCCCTGCACGTGGAAGAGTTCACCTGCCCGGCCCGCCTGTTCTCCCGGAAGGAATGGAAGCAGATGACCCAGGAATTCGTGGACGTGCTCTTCGAGCGTTGGGCGGAATACGCCCCCAACATGACCAAGGACAACCTGATCGTCCACCGGATCACCAATCCGACGGACATCCAGGACACCCACCTGGACATGCGGGAGGGGGGCTGGTGTGAAGGCAACGTCGCCGGCGTGCAGAACGGCCGCTTCCGGGGTGTGCCCGGAGGGTACCGGACCTTTATCCCCAACCTCTACATGTGCTCCTCCGGCGTCTACGGCGGGCCGGGGATCGGCCGGGGATCGAGCTACAACTGCTTTAAGATGATCGCCGAGGACCTTAAGCTGCCCATGCCTAAATACTAGGCCACAGCAGGCGAACGTTGGGTTAAATTCGAAGCACGAAATTCGAAATCCGAAACAAATTCAAATGACCAAAAATTCAAAATTGTTTTCCTCCGGCCGAAAGCGTCTGGGACAAGAAAGACCTTCATAAGGCAGGAAAGGATGTTTCGGTCATTTGAATTTCGGACATTTGGTGTTTGTTTCGGATTTCGTGCTTCGGATTTCGAATTTAACATTTGGCATTTTCCTTTTTTTTAGGGAGCACTATGCAGGCCATACAATTCGTTCTGAACGGCGTCCCGCGGAAAGTGATCACCGATCCGCAGCGCAAGCTGGTCGAGGTCATTCGGAGAGATCTGAAGTTGACGGGGACCAAGGAAGGCTGCAAAGAAGGGCATTGCGGCACCTGTACCGTCCTCCTGGATGGCCAGGCTGTCTTGGCTTGCAAGATTCCGGTCATCAAGGTGCGCGGTCGGGAGGTCACTACCATCGAAGGCTTGGGCAGCGCCGACCGGCCCCATCCCCTGCAACTGGCCTTCGCCAAAGCCGGGGCCATTCAATGCGGCTTCTGCACCCCGGGCCTGATCCTTCGTTCCAAGGCCCTGCTCGATAAAAATCCCCATCCCGGCCGGGAAGAAATTAAAGCCGCCCTGCAACCCCACCTTTGCCGCTGTACCGGCTATCAGAAAGTCTTCGAAGCCGTCGAACTGGCCGCCTCGGTCCTGCGTGGTGAAACCGGTCCGATCTCCCTCCAGACGGAAGGAGGCCTCATCGGCCGGCCGGTGCCCCGCATCGACGCCCTGCCAAAAGCCGCCGGCACGGCTTTATACGCCGACGATATCGCGGTGGACGGCTGTTGTTACCTGAAGGTCTTGCGCAGCCCTTATCCCCACGCCCAAATCCTGGAGATTGACAAGACCACGGCCGAGCAGGTCGCCGGAGTCCTGGCGGTCTTTACCGCCGAGGATGTGGACGGAACCAATATCCTGAAGATGGCGGGGGACGATCAGCCGCTGCTCTGCCAGGACAAAGTCCGGTTCATAGGCGACCCCGTGGCAGCCGTGGCGGCGGTGACGGAGCAGGCGGCCCTGCAGGCCCTGAATCGGATCAAGGTCACCTACAAACCGCTCGAACCGGTCTTGACCCCCTGGGAGGCGTTGGGGGCAGGCGCCCCCCGGGTGCACGACGACCGGGACAACCTGTTTTTTCAACAGCCGATTATTTTCGGCGGAGCCGGGGAAGACCCTGGGGAGACCGAAATCACCGTCGAGGCCCGCTACACCACCCAGACGGTCGATCACGGTTACCTCGAACCCGATTCCGGAGTGGCCTTCATCCACGAGAACGGACAACTGGTGATCATCTCCGGGAGCCAGAATATTCATGCCCACCGTAAAACCATTGGCGGGGCTATCGGACTGCCCCTGGAACAGATCCGGATCATCCAGCCGCCCATGGGCGGCGCCTTTGGCGGACATCTGGACGTCTCCGTCGGCGGCCTCCTCGGCCTGGCCGCCTGGAATCTGCAGCGGCCGGTGAAGCTGGTCTTTACCCGGGAGGAGGTCTTTCAGGCCACCACCAAACGGCATCCCTTTTTCATGGATATGAAGATCAACGCGGCGCCGGACGGCGCCTTCACCGGCCTGGAGGTCGAACTGCTGGCCGACGGCGGGGCCTACAAGTCATTTTCCAACAGCGTCACCACCCGAGGAGTCGTCCATGCCAGCGGCCCCTACCGGTTTCGTCGGGCCCGTCTCCTGGGCCGAGCGGTGTATACGAACACGGCCGTTCGGGGCGCCATGCGCGGTTTCGGGGTTCCCCAGACCATATTCGCCCTCGAATCGGCGGTAGATGAGCTGGCCCTGCAAATGGGGATCGACCCCCTGGAGTTGCGACTAAAAAACGCCTTCGTTCCCGGGGATACGACCGTCTGCGGACAAATTCTCACCGACGCTTTCGGCTATCGGGAGTGTCTGGAGACCCTGCGCCCCCATTACCGGCGGGCCCTGGAAGAAGCCAAAAGCCGGGAAACCGCGGCGGTTAAACGCGGCGTCGGGCTGGCGGGCATCTGGTTCGGCCCCGGTCGCAGCGCACCCGATCAATCGGAAGCCTGGGCCGAGCTGCTGCCGGACGACCGGCTCCAGATCTGGATCGGGGCGGCCGACATGGGCCAGGGAGCGGAGACCCTTTTCTGGCAGGTGGCGGCCGAGACCATGGGCTACCCGCTCGAACGGGTCCTAGTCTGCACCACCGACACCCGCTTCACGCCCGACGGCAATTTTTCCGCGGGCAGCCGCCAGACCTATGTCTCGGGCCGGGCCGTCCAGATGGCGGTGGAGGAACTGAAAAAAAACATGGCAGCGAACCGGGCCGCCGGGTATGATGACCTGAAGGCTAAAGGGTTGCCTACCCTCTACAAAGCGATCAATCGGCCGGAAACCACCAAGCTGGACCCGGCCGACGGCCGGGGCGTTCCCTGGGAGACTTACTCTTTCGGGATTCAGATGGCTGAAGTGGCGGTAGCGTTGGAGACCGGCAAAATCAAGGTCTTGAAGGTGACCGCGGTGAACGATCTGGGCACGGTCATCAACCGCCAGATCGTGGAGGGCCAGATCGAGGGGGCCATCCTGATGGGCCTGGGGTATGCCCTGACGGAGGAATTCCTTTACAACGTCACCGACAATTTTGCCAAATTCCGGATGCCGCGGGCCAAGGATGCACCGGAGATGGTGGTGATCACCCTGGATATCCCGCGGAAGAAGGGGCCCTTCGGCGCTTCGGGTACGGCCGAATACGCCGATGCCCCTACGGCCCCGGCCATCATGAATGCCGTGGCCCACGCCTGCGGCGCCCGGATCCGGGATTTGCCGGCCACACCGGAGAAAATCGTGGCCGCCTTAAGGATCTGATTACGTTGCCCATGTATTCCCGATTAACGCAACTACAGATTTGAATGATCTGTGATACAATAAAATCGTTTGTTTAAATATGCTTTATATTTCCGAAAGTAAACCATCAGCATTATCCGAATTTGTTATTGGTCTAAGGCGTGATCAGTTGCCCTATCATGAACATAAGTTTCTGGAGGGAGGAGCGCTGAAATATGTTTTTATGGCCCATTGTAAAAGGTTGATGTCAGGTGGGATTAGTCTGATGGCTTATCAAGATGGGAAACCTGTAGCTTTATTAAGTGCGGTGAAAGATGAGTTCGATTCCGAAATTTTCGGAATGCCGTGTTACCGTATTACCGATTTTGTTTTTAATACGGGAGATGTAAATGAAATTCAAATTCTTTCCAAAGCCTTGATCGAAGAGCTGGAAAGAATATTACCGGCACCAAACGATAAAGTCCATATAGCAATCGGTATAAATAATAATGTTCTAAACTCAGACCGCATATTCAATTCACTGGTAAGAAGCGGATTTTATTATATCCACACCTTATTAAGTTTTGGATTGGTTGAACCCGACATTGAACCTGTTTATTTATATCCGGAAACAGGATTAAGTATCCGAATAGCAAACAACGCTGATGCGGCAGAAGTGTCTGGGCTTGCATCCCAATCATTCCGATACAGTCGTTTCCATCTCGACCCTTATTTGGATAATGAAAAAGCAGGGCAGCTGCTTTGCACATCAGCATCCAATTCAATTTTACAGGGTTTCGCCGATATCATGTTTGTAGCTGAGATCAAGGGAAAGATCGTGGGATATTACAGTGCTAAAAAGAAACATATTCCGGAATTAAACAAAATTCTGGGAGAGGTCATTGTAAGTGCAATCGATCCGGAAATGAGAGGAATGGGAGTGTTTACAAAACTCGATCATCATATTCAAAAATGGTTTTTTAATAATACCGACTTTGCCGAGCTGGGTACCTACCTTGCCAATTATCCAGTACATAAAACCTGGATTAACAAACGCCTCCCCTTACTTAGAGGAACACATCAATTTTCAAAATTACTTATATCATAAATCATAAACATTATCCTGCCGGATCCAAAGTTTTAACGGTAGTTTCAAATGACAGCGAAACTGTTTCTCCGCTCGAACTGGCTAACCCTTTCAGAGATTTCAGCTTGGTTTTCATATGCTTCTCCAACCCGACTGCATTTCCTGCATCCTGAAAATGGCCATCACGGCCGTGCGGGCGTTGACGTCCGACGAAGAGGTCATCCGGGATTTGACCATCCGGGTTCTGACCATTCCCGCCCTGCAGGGACGGCAATGGGACCTCACCAGTCCGGAAGTGATCGAACAGGTTATGAAAATAATCATCGGGGCCTTCGGCACTCCGGATCCTTTTTACGCCTTGAAACAGGAACAGAACCGGATCACCCTCGCCCTTTACCCGGCCCTGAAGCAACTGGTCCGGGAAGCCGAAGACCCCTTGCAGACCGCCGTCAAACTGGCCATCGTGGGGAATGCCATAGACCTCATGGTCACGGATCGGGCCCCGGATCTGGAAAAAATTATCCGGCGGGAGTTGGGGCAGCCCCTCCCGGAGGAGGCCTTTGCCGCCTTCCGGGAAAAACTCGTTCAGGCCCGCTCCCTGGTCTACTTGGGGGATAACTCCGGCGAGATTGTTTTCGACAAATTGTTGCTGGAAACCATTCGCGACCTTTACTCTCCCCGGGTAACCTTTGTAGTCCGGACCGAACCAGCTCTCAACGATGCCACCCGCCTGGAAGCGGAAATGGTGGGATTGGATCAGGTGGCCTCCATCATGGTCAATGGACTGGCGGCTCCGGTTCCGGGTACTATTTTATCCCGCTGCTCTTCCGAGCTGCGGGAGGCCATTCGGGAAACCGACCTGGTCATTTCCAAAGGTGGGGGAAATTTCGACGCGCTGGAAGGGGAAAAGAATCTGGGGGCGGATATTTCTTTTTTACTCCTGTCCAAGTGTGTCCCCTATACCCGTTATTTTAATATGGAAATGTACCGGCCTATCTTGGCCAATTTTTTCTGCGAAAAAAGGATTGACACGGGAATTCAGGCTTGTTATCCTTTTAGATAATTTTAGAGGAAAAGAGATCCGATGCCTTTCGCTTTAAATAATAACTGGTGGTGGCAGAACTCGAGGGAGGGGTTCATCCACTGCTAAGCTAATCTTTTAAAACATCAGCCGTGGAGAGCCGCTCCGGTTCTCCACGGCTTTTTTATTTCCAGGAAAAGGCCGTGAAATCTTCACGGCCTTTTTTTTGAGCCCGGAAACGAGCCCGGAAGGAAAAAACAATCCGGGTCGTTCCCGGGCTCAAAAAAAGGATAAACAATGTACACACCTGATTTTGATAAATTTACAGAACTGGCCCAGCAGGGCAACTTGATTCCCGTTTATCGGGAAATCCTCTCCGACCTGGAAACTCCGGTGGCCCTGCTCCGAAAATTGTCCGGCACGTCCTGCCATTTCCTCCTGGAAAGTATGGAGGGCGGAGATAAATGGGGCCGCTACTCTTTTCTGGCCGGCGACCCGGAAATGGTGATCAAAATCCGGGAAGAGGAAATCCTGGTCCGGACCAAGGGGGGGACCACCAGGGAACCGCACGGCGGGGATCCGCTGGGCTGGCTCAAGAACCTGCTCGGCCGTTACCGGCCGGTGGCGGTACCGGGGCTGCCCCGTTTCTACGGCGGAGCGGTGGGGTTCTTCGGCTACGAAACGGTAAATTTTTTTGAGCGCCTGCCCCACAGGAAACAGCCGGGGCCGCTGCCGGATGAGGCCGTTTTTCTGATCACCGACACCCTGTTGATTTTCGACCATCTCCGCCAGAAGCTTTTGGTCGTTGCCTGCGCCTTTATGGAAGGGAAAACGGACCTGGAGGAGGTCTACCGGGAACAAATCCGAAAGATCGAGGCCCTGATTCAAAAACTGCGGGCCCCCGTGCAGGAAACCGACCGGATGGAGGAAAGGCCGTGCCCGGCCCTGGAGGCCCAGATGTCTTCCGAGGAGTTTCAAGACTTGGTCCGGCGCGCCAAGGAATACATTATGGCTGGCGACATCATCCAGGTGGTTCTTTCCCAGCGCTTTCAAAGCCGGGCGCCGGCCGACCCCTGGACGTTGTATCGGGCCCTGCGCAGCATCAATCCCTCCCCCTATCTCTTCTACCTGAAAATGGAAGAGCTGGTCCTCATCGGATCCTCCCCCGAAGTCCTGGTCCGGCAAGTGGGGCAAGCAGCAGAATTGCGGCCCATCGCCGGTACGCGGAAACGGGGGGGCAACGAAAGGTCGGACCGGGAGCTGGCCCAGGAGCTGGCCGCCGATCCCAAGGAACGGGCCGAACACATCATGCTGGTGGACCTGGGCCGAAACGATCTGGGGCGGATCGCCCGCACCGGCACCGTGGAGGTCAGCGAACTGATGACCGTGGAAAGATATTCCCATGTGATGCACCTGGTTTCCCACATCCGGGCCGAAGTGGCCGCAGGGCTGGACTGTTTCGACGTCTTCCGGGCCGCCTTTCCGGCCGGAACCTTGACGGGGGCGCCCAAGATCCGGGCCATGGAGATCATCCATGAACTGGAACCGGGCCCGCGGGGCCCCTACGGCGGGGCGGTGGGCTATTTCAGCTTTGACGGCAACATGGATTTCTGCATCACCATCCGGACCATCGTGATTGACGGCCGGACCCTGTCCATTCAGGCCGGGGCGGGCATTGTGGCTGATTCGGATCCGGCCGCCGAATACCAGGAAACCTTAAACAAAGCCCGAGGGCTGTTGGAAGCCGTTGTTCTGGCTTCCCGGGGATTGGACTCATGAATTTAATGATCGATCATTATGACTCCTTTACCTTCAATCTCGTTCAGGTGATCGCCGGTCAAAACCGGCCGGTCCTGGTCCGGCGCAACGACCAGATAACCCTGGAGGAAATTATAGCCGGCCGGTGGGAAACCATTTTCCTTTCCCCCGGCCCCTGCTCCCCGCAAGAGACCGGGATAACCCCGGAGGTGATCCGTCAATGCCACGGGACCGTCCCCATGCTGGGAGTCTGCCTGGGCCACCAGACCATCGCCTACGCCTTGGGGGGCCGCGTCATCCGGGCCGGCCGGATCATGCACGGTAAGACCTGCCCGATATTTCACGACGGGCGAACGATTTACGAAGGGTTGCCCAACCCCTTCGAGGCCATCCGCTATCATTCCCTGATCGTGGAACGGGACACGCTGCCCGAGTGCCTGGAAATCAGCGCCTGGAGCGATCAGGGTGAGATCATGGGCCTTCGCCATCGGGACTATCCGGTGGAAGGGGTGCAATTCCACCCGGAATCCATTTTAACCCCAGAGGGGAATCGATTAATCCAAAATTTTTTCCGGGTTGTGGCCCGGGAAAACCCATGTTAGAAAGGAGAAGGAGAAAATGAAGATTAAAAGCGCGATCGCCAAAGTGGTCCAGGGCGCGGATCTGGACGAAAGGGAAATGGAAGAAACCATGATGGAAATCATCGACGGGCAAACCACACCGGCCCAGATCGGGGCTTTGATCACGGCCCTGCGTATCAAGGGGGAGACGGTGGCAGAGATCACCGGCGCCGCCCGGGCCCTGCGGGCCCGGGCTGACGCCCTGAATCTGAACAATCATTCGGTCAACCTGGACCGGGACGAGATCAACATCGAGGAGGAAACCATCCTCGACACCTGCGGCACCGGGGGAGACGGCACCCGGACTTTCAACGTCTCCACGGCTACCGCCTTGGTAGCGGCCGGCGCCGGAGTCAAGGTGGCCAAGCACGGGAACCGGGCCGTTTCCAGTCTTTGCGGCAGCGCCGATGTACTGGAGCACCTGGGGGTCAATCTGGATCTCACTCGGTCCGACGTGGAGCGCTGTCTGCGGGAACTGGGGATCGGTTTTCTGTACGCCCCGCTTTTTCACAGCGCCCTGAAACACGCGGCCGGGCCCCGGCGGGAAATCGGCCTGCGGACCATCTTCAACCTGCTCGGACCGCTAACCAACCCGGCCGGGGCCTCGGCCCAAGTCATGGGGGTTTACGCGCCGGAGTTGACCGAAAAACTGGCCCGGGTTCTGGACCGGTTGGGGACCCGGGAGGCCTTCGTCGTCTGCGGCGAGGGCGCCCTGGATGAGATCAGCATCTGCGGACCGACCCGGGTCTCCCATCTTCGGGACCACCGGGTGCGGACCTTCGAACTGACTCCGGAGGAAGTAGGGTTTCAACGGGCCCCGCTGGAGGCCATCCGGGGTGGAGACGCCGCCGCCAACGCCCGGATCATCCGTTCCATTCTGGCCGGTGAGCCGGGTCCGAAGCGGGAAATGGTTCTGCTGAATACCGCCGCGGCCTTCCGGGCGGTCGGCCTGGATGATACTTTTCCAGACGGCATCCGGCGGGCGGCGGAAGCCATCGATTCCGGCAAAGCCCAAATGAAGCTCGACCAGCTCATCGCGTTTTCCCAGGAATGCCGGCCTTTTTTGAGGAAGGCGATTTAAAACCCAAAAGATGTTGCTGGTTGCTGGTTAAAAAACGTCTGGGGATTGCGAGATTCGCCTAAGGCGGATCGAAGCAATCACCCAGATAAGCTTTGGGGGGAAATCCAAGATTGGATGGGGATTGCTTCGTCGTTTCACTCCTCGCAATGACAAAAACTTGCTTGGGCTCCCCCCTTAGGAAAAGGGGGGTTGGGGGGGATTTTCATGTTCCAAGGGCGCTGCCTCCGCGCTGGCGGTTTAATATAAAAAAAACCGAACGTTCAACATCGAATTTAAAAACGCAGGGCGGGCGCCGGGGCCGCCGCCCCTACGAAAAACTCGAGCTGGAGACTCGGGGCGAACACCCACAAGGATGAAAATTTCATCCATATTCGATGTTCGTTTTTATCGTTCCCCTGCTCTGCGTGGGAACGCAAGTCCTGGACGCTCAGCGTCCCCGTTATTCGATGTTGGACGTTGAATGTTGAATGTTGGATGTTCGTCTTTATTTTCGTATTAAAGGGATGATACTCATGAAGTCCGATAAAAAACGCAAAAACCCCGCGTCCCGCGGCCATTTCGGCCCTTTCGGCGGCCGGTATGTGGCCGAGACGCTGATGCCTGCGCTGCTGGAACTGGAGAGCGCTTACCGGCAGGCCCGAAAAGACCCGGCTTTTCAGCGGGAATTGAGCGGATACCTCAAAGACTATGCCGGGCGGGAAACGCCCTTGTACCTGGCGGCCAATCTGACCCGCAGGTTAAAAGGGCCGAAGATCTATTTGAAACGGGAGGACCTGAACCATACCGGTTCCCACAAAATCAACAACACCCTGGGCCAGGCCCTGTTGGCCCGGCGTATGGGGAAGCGGCGGGTAATCGCCGAAACCGGGGCCGGCCAGCACGGGGTGGCCACGGCCACGGTGGCCGCCCTTTTCGGCCTGCCCTGCCGGATCTTCATGGGTGAGGAGGACATCCGCCGACAAATGTCCAACGTGGAGCGGATGGAGGCCCTGGGGGCCGAGATTTTCCCGGTCGGTTCCGGAACGGCCACCCTGAAGGACGCCATGAACGAGGCCATCCGCCACTGGGTGACCCGGGTGCGGGATACCTATTATATCATCGGCTCCACGGCCGGACCCCACCCGTATCCGACGCTGGTCCGGGATTTTCAAAGTGTTATCGGCCGGGAAGTACGACGGCAGATCCTGCAAAAAGAAGGACGGCTCCCCCATATCCTCATTGCCTGCGTGGGGGGAGGAAGCAATGCCCTGGGACTTTTCCATCCCTTTAAAAATCACCCCGCAGTGGAAATGGTCGGTGTGGAGGCGGCCGGCCTCGGAGTGCAGACCGGTCAAAACGCGGCCAGCATCTCGGCCGGATCGGTGGGGGTGCTGCACGGGAACAAAACCTATATCCTCCAGGACGCTTACGGGCAGGTGCGGGACGCCTATTCGCTAGCCGCCGGGCTGGACTATCCGGGCGTAGGGCCCGAACATGCCTTCTTTTTCCAGACCGGCAGGGCCCGTTATGTAACCGTCACGGACCGGGAAGCCGTTCAGGCCTTCCGGGTACTCACCCGGGAAGAAGGGATCATTCCGGCCCTGGAAAGCGCCCACGCCCTGGCCTATGTGCTGAAGCTGGCGCCGACGCTTTCCAGGGAAAAAATTATGGTAGTCAACCTGTCGGGCCGGGGAGACAAAGACGTCAGCCGGCTGGCGCCGGTACCGCAAAGAGGACGAAAATGAATCGGATCGGCAGCCGCTTCCAGGCGTTGCGGGAAAGGGGCGACAAGGCGCTGGTGTTATACCTCACGGCCGGAGATCCCTCCCTGGGAAAAACGGCAGAGATCATCCCGGCCCTGGAGGACTCCGGAGCCGATCTGTTAGAGATCGGGGTCCCGTTCTCGGACCCGACCGCCGACGGCCCCATTATCCAGGCCGCCTCCCGGCGGGCCCTGGCCAACGGGACCACCTTGAAGGCCATCCTGGATCTGATCGCCCGGCTGCGCCCGCGGACCGAAATCCCGCTGGTTCTGTTCAGCTATTACAACCCCATCTGGATTTACGGGCCCGAGCGGTTTACCCAGGATGCCAAAGCCGCCGGAGTGGACGGGGTCCTGGTAGTGGACCTGCCCCTGGAAGAGGCCGGCGAATTGAGGCGTTATACCGATCCGGCGGGACTGGACTTTATTTCTCTTGTAGCCCCCACGACCGGCGCCGAGCGTCTGGGCGAGATTGCCGCCCGTGCCCGGGGGTTTCTCTACTATATCTCCATCGTGGGTATCACCGGCACGGCCGGTCCCGAATTGGCCTCCCTCCGATCCGCAGTAGCGCGGATCCGCAAGATCACCGGTCTGCCCCTGGTGGTCGGTTTCGGCCTTTCCAACCCGGAACAGGTGCGGGCCGCCGCCGCCTCGACCGACGGGGTAGTGGTCGGCAGCGCCCTGGTCCAAAGGATTCACGAACTCCGCCAGCGGGAAGATCTGATCCGTCGGGTTTCGGTCTATGTCCGCCGATTGAAACGAGCCTTGAAAGATCCGGATCATCCTTAGGCGGGACACCGAGGCAGGCGCACCGAAAAAACCGACCCCTCCCCCACGTGGCTGGAAACCAACAGTTCCCCATTGTGATCGTTCAGAATTTTCAGGGATACGGCCAGACCCAAGCCGGTTCCTTTTTCCTTGGTGGTAAAGAAGGCGTTGAATATTTCGTTTAAATGTTCCTGGGGAATGCCCGGACCCGTATCCTCGACATCCACGAAAACCCCCTGGGAGTTCCCCCGGGTGCGGAGGATGACCCGCCCCCCCTGCGGCATGGCTTCGACCGCATTTTTGATCAGGTTGATCAGCACCTGCTTGATTTGATCCGGATCAAACCGGCAGGTCCCCGGTTCCGGAGACAGTTCCAGGTCGAGTCGGACTCCGGCGGCCGTCGCGGCGGAATCCATAAGTTCCACGACCTGGCCGACTACCTGGTTGATATCCGCGTCCTGCAGGGCCGGTTCCCGGACCCGGGTAAAATCACGCACCTCGGTCAGCAATTTTTCCAGCCGCCCGACCTCTTCCACGATCAGATTCAGTTTATTGACCGAGGGTTCATCACCCGGGATTTTCCGGGCCACCTGGCGGGCGAAGCCGCCGATGATCATGAGCGGATTTTTGATTTCGTGGGCCACGCGGACCACCCCCTGGCCGACGGCGGTCAACCGCTCCGCATGGAGCAGCTTCTTCTGGGCCGATTCCAGTTCCGTTGCTTTCCGGGCCACTTCCTGCTGCAGCATGGAGGTCCAGCGCAGGGCGATGATGATCGCCACCACCGCCGATAAAACAATGGTCAGCGTGAGCAGGCCGGCGATCGACCATTGCTGCCTGCTGACCGCCTGCAGGAGACCGGTCACTTCCGTTTCCGGGGACACCACCGCCACGGACCAGAAG
>JACRCK010000399.1 GCA_016219065.1 Deltaproteobacteria bacterium | reverse complement strand
TTCTTTCCGGATCAGGGGGACGGTCAATCTTTCCGGCCCGTCCAGGAAATCGTGGGCGAAATGGCCCCGCACGCAGAGCGTGGAACGATTTACCGTGCCGTCGCGGTGAGCGGGATTGACCTCGACGATCCGCCCGTCCGCAGATCCAATCACGAGCGCACACCCGACACCGCAGAAGCCGCAGATCGTGGGGTCTTCCTTTTGAGGGGACCCGGCATAGTGGACATTTTTGGCCATCAGGGCGCCGGTTGGACACAGGGACACGCAGGTCCCGCAAAAGGTGCAACTGGAATTTTCCAGGGGCTGTTCCAGGGCCGTGGCCGGCCGGGAGCGCAGGCCCCGAAGGTTGTAGTCGATGGCGCCCACCGCGACCAGTTCGTGGTCCGCCCGGATACACTTGCCGCAGACGATGCATTTGGTCAGGTCCCGGATAATGAAGGGATTTGCTTCCTCCAGCGGCAGATAATGGGGCATACGGCGCAGGCCGGTCACGCCGATTCCCAACTCCGCGGCCAGGAGCCTTAACTCGCAGCGATTGCCCTTATTGCAGACGATGCAGGATTCGGGATGATTGGCCATAAGCAGGCGGACAATGTTCGTGCGGTGCCTTTTAAGGGTTTCGGAGTCGGTCTGCACGGACTGGCCGGACACCGCGGGGGTGACACAGGAGGCCATGATGCGGCCGCTCTGCTCATCCTCCACGATACAGAGCCGGCAGGCCCCTGCCGGTTTTAAATGGGGATGATCGCACAGGGTCGGTATCCGGATGCCGTTAGCCCTTGCCGCCTGGAGAATACTGGTTCCGGATTCAGTGATGACCGGCCTTCCGTTAATGGTCAGGCTGATTGGTTCCATGCCGCCTCACTCGAGTCAGTGTTAGCCGCTTCGCCCTTTGGGGCGGGCAACCCCTATATTTTGCAGGGCTTCCCTTCCAAGGCAGGTGTCCCTGGTCGTAGCCACCTGCCCAAAAGAGCGAAGAACCTGGTGTTAGCGCAAGTCGGCGGCGTCCAGGTAGAGCCGCAACTTGTCTTCGGCGCCGATGGTGATGATATGGACACCCCGGCAGAGATCCTTCAAGCCCTTGACCAGGTCGGCGAAGATCTCGATACTGGTCGCCTGCCGGTCTTTGCTCTGGGCCAATTTCTTGATAATCCAGTCAGGCACCAGACCTGCTTTCAAGTGACGATTGAGAAATTGGGCCATGCCGGCGGTCCGCAGGATCATGATCTCGGCGATGACCGGGACCCCGAAGGTTTGGACCCGGTGCATGAATTTCTCAAAAAGGGCCACATCGAAAATCGGCGTGGTCAGGAAATAACCGGCCCCGATTCCGGTCAGCGCCTCCAGTTCCTTCATCTCCAGGTCAGGAACCTCCCGGCCCCACTTGGATTCGATCCCGGAGCCCAGAGTAAATTGGGCCTGGAAAGGCAGTTCCTTCCCCTCGATCGTCTGCCCTCCGCTCAGGTGCTCCAAAACCGAATGGAGTTTTCCCGAATCCACATGGAAAAACATCATCTCCTGCAGGCTGTCACCCGTTATTCGGTAATCCTCCGTGAAAACCAGAAGGTTCTCGACACCCGCTTCATGGGCACTGATGAGGTCTTTTTGCAGTTGGGGGCGGTTCTTGTCCCGGGTGGTGGTCTGGTAGATGGATTCAAAGCGGTTCTGTTTGAGGAGCTGGCAGGTCTTGATCGTATCGCCCACCATACCCGCAATATCCAGCTCCGACACCGTAACCCCGTTCACCCGGCCCCGGATCCGTTTCAAGCTCTGGATAAGCTCATCCGGGTCTCCGTCGCTGGGGGTCTGGACCTCCGAGGTGACTACGAACCTTCCCTGGGCCAGGGCATCCTTCAGTTTCATACTAACCTCCCTTACCGGTCAGGCGCCACCGCTCCGGCTCCCGGCCCCGGTAGTCGTGGAGCCTTTTCTCCAAGCGGGTTCCGGCCTTTTCTTCAGACCGGCTCCAACAGCCGGGCGACTTCCTGCTTGAGCTGGGGCAGGGGAAAAGGCTTGGAAAAACATAAATCAGCGCCGTTTTCTTTCATCTTCTTGAACTTCCCTTCGTCCAGGTAGGCGGAAAGGACGATGATCTTGGTGGCTCTGGTGCTCTCTTCCGACTTGATCCGTTTGCATACCTCAAACCCTTTGATGTCCGGCATCATGATATCCAAAATAAGTAGGTGGGGTTTGAAGTGATTCACCTGGAGGCCCGCTTCAAAGCCGTCCGAGGCAGAGATGATCTCGTAGTCATGTTCGTCTTCTTCCAGGGCCTGGACCAGTGTCTCCACAATGATGGGGTCATCATCCACTATGAGGATTCGTTTTCTTTCCATAACGGGTTCTTCCTCCGGCAGGGGAATGCCCTGCTTTCTCATGAAGGCTTCCAAGTCATCCCGCTTGATACGGCGATGGCCGCCTACCGTCCGGTAGGCCTCGATATGCCCGGCGTCGATCCAGTTGATGATGGTTTTTGGAGAAACCTGGCAATATTTGCTGGCCCCAAAGACGGTAAATATATTTTCCATAACCGCTATCCTCAATAGTAGCTTATTAAGTTAATTTTATAGTTATTATAATTATTATAGTTTGTCAAGTAAAAAATAATAATTATAATAACTATAAAATTAATAAATATCGAGCATGGTCCAGGCTTAGGGGTTAGCGCCTTCCGGGATGTGCTTGGGGAGGATGATGGTGAAAGCGGCGCCTTCCTTGCTCTTGCTCGAGACCTGGATATCCCCTCCGTGCTCTTTGATGAAGCCATAGCAGACCGACAGGCCGAGGCCGACCCCCTTGACCCCCTCCT
Source organism: Deltaproteobacteria bacterium (assembly GCA_016219065.1). Classification (GTDB taxonomy): domain Bacteria; phylum Desulfobacterota; class RBG-13-43-22; order RBG-13-43-22; family RBG-13-43-22; genus JACRCK01. The sequence continues at coordinate 2,958 of JACRCK010000399.1, read as the reverse complement.
TGGTCGTAAAGAAGGCGTCGAATATCTTGTCCAGATGCTCTTCCCGGATGCCCAAACCGGTGTCGATCACCTCGACATAAATATGTTCCCGGTTGGACTTAGTCTTTATAGTCAGGACGCCGCCTTCCGGCATGGCATCGCGGGCATTCGAAATCAAGTTCAGAAAAACCTGACGGAGTTGATTCTTGGAAGCGTAGACCCGGGCCAGATCCTCTTCCAGGTGGGTGGAGATCTTGATGCCGTGTTCCTGCAGTTGTTTGCTCACCAGGAGAAGAATTTCATCGAGGATCACGTTGATGTCGACCGGCTGCCGCTGTTCCTCATCCGGTTTCGAGAAACTGAGCATCTTGTGGAGTAAATCGCTGAGGCGAACCGTCTCCGATAGGGCCATCTCCAGAATCTTCCTCCTCTTGTTCTGAGGAGGGATCTCCGTCTTGAGCAGTTCCAGGGTATTCATGATTCCGTACAGGGGATTGTTCAGTTCATGGGCAATCTGTGAGGTCAGTCGGCCCATGGCGGCCAGCTTTTCTGACTGCAGGAGTTGCTCCTGGGTGTTTCTCAGTTGGGCCTCCATCTGTTTCCTGGGGGAGAGGTCCACGTTGATCCCCTCGTAGCCGACGATATGGCCGTCCGAGTCATAACGGACATGACCTGTAAGCAGGATCGGGATCGGGGTCCCATCTTTTCTTTTAAATTCCAATTCATAATCAATCACGCGGCCGTCTCTTTCGATCAGTTGCTGGAACCGCCGCCGATCTTCGGGATGCAGGTACAGGTCCGTGGCAATGTCGATCTGAAGAAATTCTTCCTTACTGCCGTAACCCAACATGTCGAGCAGGGCCGGATTGGCATCCAGAAACCTTCCGTCCTTGGTGCTGATGAAAACGCCGCACCCCACATGTTCGAACAGACTTTGATAATCCTCTTCGGAAACCCGGATTCTTTCCGCGGTCCGGATCTGTTCCGTGATGTCCTTGAACAAAGCGATTTTCGTGCGGGTCCCATCCGAATTCAGGAGCGGAAGCTCAACCAGGTCAAAGGTCCGGTCTATCCTGGGTATGTGGTGCTCCCAGCGGGCGCACTGCCCCGAAAAGATATCCTTGGCCCGGCACCAGGGACAGATCTCGTCGGATTGATGCAGCACTTCATGGCACTTCTTGCCCAGGCCGTACCCGAAGCGCTTGATCATGGAGGCGCACATATATTCCACGACAAAGTCCTCATCGATGGCATAAAGTTCTACGAAGGCCTCGAAATAGGACAGAAGATCCTTGCTTTTTTCATCGATCATCGAACTTTCTCCACTTGGATTCTCCGATTATTGTAACATGGGATCGTTTTCTTTCCAACTTCAACAGGCCACGCTATTAATAAGGGAGAATTTTGGGCGGACCGGCTTCCCCCGATCCTATATTTCATGTTTTCCGGGACTAAGCCGCCTGCAGGGGATTACTTCGGGGGAAAAAGCTTCCGGTAATCGCCGTAGCCCGCTGTTTCCAGTTCTTCTTTGGAAATGAAACGCAGGGCCGCCGAATTCAGGCAGTAGCGCAGGCCGGTGGGCGGCGGCCCATCGGGGAAGACGTGGCCCAGATGGGAGTCGCCGTGCTTGCTCCGCACTTCGGTCCGCCGGGAAAACAACTTCCGGTCTTCCCGTTCCACAATGTTTTTCGGTTCCAGGGGCCGGGAAAAACTGGGCCAGCCCGTTCCGGAATCATATTTATCCAAGGAACTGAACAGGGGTTCCCCAGAAACGATATCCACGTAGATCCCCTCTTTTTTGTTGTTCCAGTATTCATTGTTAAAGGGTGGTTCGGTCCCCTCTTCCTGGGTCACCTTATATTGCAGGGGGGTCAGCTTTTTTCTCAATTCCGCCGGTGCCGATTTTTGGTATTTCCCGGCCTTTTCGGGTGCGGCCGGTTCTTTTTCCCAGGCCTTCTTCAAGAACTGATCCCGGCCGGACCCGTGCCGGTAATATTGATAGCGCAGGGGATTTTTTTTGTAGTAATCCTGGTGATAGTCTTCGGCCGGAAAGAAACGGGAAAAGGCCTTGATCTCAGTTGCCACCGGCTTGGAAAACCGTCCGGATTTGTTCAAGGACTCTTTGGAGTTTTCGGCGTTCCGCTTTTGTTCTTCGTCATGGTAAAAAATGACGCTCCGATACTGGGATCCGCGGTCCACAAACTGGCCCCCCGGATCGGTGGGGTCGATATGGCGCCAGAAAACATCCAGGAGTTGCTCATAGGATATCCGGTCCGGATCGTAATAAACCTGGACGGCCTCCACGTGGCCGGTTCCCCCGGCTGAAACCTCCTCATAGGTCGGGTTTTCCTGGGATCCGCCCGTATAGCCGGAAATCACCTTGGCCACCCCGGCCAGTTTTTCCAGATCGGCCTCGATACACCAGAAGCAGCCACCGGCCAGGGTGGCGATTTTTAAATTGGTATTTTTCTGTTCGGTCACGGGATTCTCCTTAGGGTTGACCGGATCTCCCTTCGGGCCTTGACAGCCGATGACGAAGGCCAGCGTTATTGCCAGGAGATAAACGATTTTAGTTAATAATTGACCCTTGAACATGATTCCCCACTTCCAGGCCGATCGACGGACCTGGGAAAGTCTAACCTTATTAAGAATTTATAAAATATAAGATTTGGGAAAGTGACTTGCAAGGGGCCGGTAATCTGCGGGATGAAAATCTGGTGCCCTGCGGGGGCCGGGAAACCGGCGGGGGCAATGCCGGGAAACCCGGGTGTTGAACCGTTCCTGAGCCCCAATCGAGATCACTAAAGGGAGAAAAACGGGTAGGGGCAGGCCCCTGTGCCGGCCCGCTCCCTGGTAGGGATTGCGGGCTTATTGGGTCGGCCGGGATTCCAGGTACCAATCCAGGGGATTGATAAAAGTAAAACCCATTCCTTCCAGTTTTTTCTTGATCCGGACGGTATTGTGGGTCAGCAGGTAAGG
>JACRCK010000387.1 GCA_016219065.1 Deltaproteobacteria bacterium | reverse complement strand
GGCCCGGTCCCCCCAATGCCCGGTGTGTCCGTTGCGCCCGGCCTGTGATTATGGGACGGCGCAAGCAGAGATCGGAGGAATGAGGACTGCGGCGAGAGATCAGAGACAAGGGTTGGGCGCGGGCGGCGCTCGGGCCGCCTAGGAGCGGGCTCTGGAGGATAAATCAGAGGTCGGAGGACAGAGGACAGAGATCAGAGGAAAACGGTAGGGCGCGATCGCCGAGCGCGCCGCCTAGGAGAAAGCAGGAAAAAAAGGAAAGATGAATAAGGCCGAAAACGATAAGCCGGTGGTGGAGATTGCCGGGCTTTACAAGTCCTACTGGCGGGGGAATCAGCGGATCCCGGTGTTGGAGGACCTCAATCTTACCGTCCCCGAAGGGGAGTTCATCGCCCTGATGGGACCGTCGGGCTCGGGCAAGACCACCCTGCTCAACCTGATCGCCGGTATCGACCAGGCCGATGGGGGGACCATCGTCGTGGCCGGGACCGACATCACCCGCTTGGGAGAAACCGACCTGGCGACCTGGCGGTCCCGGCACATCGGGTTTGTGTTTCAGTTCTATAACCTGCTGCCGGTGCTGACCGCCTATGAAAATGTGGAACTGCCGCTCCTGCTGAGCGATCTCCGGCGGCGGCAGCGGAGGCAACACGTGGAAACCGCACTAAAGGTGGTGGGACTGGAAGACCGGCTGGACCATTATCCCCGGCAGCTTTCAGGCGGCCAGCAGCAACGGGTGGCCATCGCCCGGGCCATCATCACCGATCCGACCATTATCGTAGCCGACGAGCCCACCGGCGATCTGGACAAGGTTTCAGCCCGGGAGATCCTGACCCTCATGGAAGGACTCAACGAGGAATTTCAAAAAACCATCATCATGGTCACCCATGACCCCCGGGCCGCCCAGACCGCCCACCGGCAGATTTTTTTGGACAAAGGCATCCTGAATCCCCAGCTAAATCATTAAGATCCCCCCGACCGTCCATCTTGAACTTCCGGGACGTTGTTCCCCCCCAAACAGGGACCTTGGCAAAAAAATATTTTTGGAGTATAATAGATTCTTAACAGCCATTGTTCTGAGAATTTGTCTCTAACAATGGCTGTAAGAATCTAAATAAAAAACTACGTTCTCTTGGATCCTTGTTCAGCGGTTTTTTTCAACCAAAAAAATTTCAAATTTTTTTGGTTAGTATTTTAAGTAATTTTATCCGGAGTTCCGTCATGCCCATTTATGAATTTATTTGTGATCATTGTCATAAAACCTTTGAACTGCTGGCTGTCCGCACGGATGATCCGGTGCCCACGGTCTGCCCCCATTGCCAATCGCCGGAAATCAGCCGGGCCCTGTCGCGGGTCAACCTGGGGGGCTCGCCCAAAGACTCGCTCGCCATGCCTCAGGTAAATTCCAGGAATTGCGCCGGCGGAAACTGCACCACGATTGATATTCCGGGACCATCCAAATAACGGCTCGACCTTCTCTTCCCCTGACGTTTCGAATATCTACCGTTGATCCTCGGGTTCGGCTCCCTTGACAAGTCCCGATAATTAGTTTAATAGCTCAGGATTCAAGTGGTCAAGGGGTCGAGGATTCTGGTGAAAGGAAAAAGGCCCTATATCCATCCCTGGAACCCTTTTTTATTTTTCGTATCGAGGGCGGATATCCGGTAGTCTCATGAGCGAACTGCTGACCGTAATCGGTTTAATCCTGGTGTTGGAAGGGCTGCCCTACTTCGCTTTCCCCAATCGTTTTAAACAATGGATCGGGAAAGTCCTGGAAATGACGGAAAGTCAATTGCGGGTTTATGGCCTGGTATCCATGCTGATCGGTCTGCTGTTGGTTTTCCTGGCTCGGCGGACGGGCTGGTTTGGTTAACATGTCCGGTTCCTTAGCGGATTACGCCTTCGAACTTCCACCGGGGTCGATCGCCCAGGAACCCAGCCCGGAACGGGACCGGTCCAGGCTGCTGGTGCTGAACCGCCGATCGGGAGGGTGCGAACACCTTTTTTTTCAGGATATCGAAAGGTATTTCCAACCCGGCGACGTCCTGGTCGTCAATGATACGCGGGTCTTCCCCGTCAACCTGGTCGGGAGAAAAAAAACCGGCGCCCGGGTGGAATGCCTGATTTTAAACTATCCGACCGAGGACCCGCAAGGGTCCTGGGAAGGTTCCTGTCTGCTCCGGGGAGGCAGAAAATTCAACCCCGGCGATCGCCTCGATTTCGGGGCAGGGATCGAGGGCGAGATTCTGCCCGCCCGGGTGGGCGGGAACCGGCGGGTGCGTTTTTGTTTCAGCGGGACTTTTCAAGAGCGTCTGGAGGCCTGCGGGCAGGTGCCGCTGCCCCCTTACATCCGGCGGCAGGAACCATCACTCGAGCAGCAGCGACGGGACCGGGAGCGCTATCAGACCGTTTACGCCGCCCATCCGGGGGCCGTGGCCGCGCCGACGGCGGGGTTGCATTTTACGTCCCCGCTCCTGGCCCGGATCAAAGACCGGGGCGTTTTGCTGGCGCCGGTCACACTCCATGTCGGTTACGGCACTTTCGCACCGGTAAAGAGCGAGGATCCGACGCAACACCGGATGCACCCGGAAACCTACCACCTGCCGGAGGAGACTGTCCGGATTATCCGGGAGCAGCAGCAGGCCGGGAAACGGATCTGGGCCGTCGGCACCACCAGTGTGCGGGTCCTGGAATACGTGGCCGGAAGGTTTGGGGAACTGCAGCCCTCCGCCGGGGAATGTGATCTGTTTATCCGGCCCGGGTTTGAATTCAAGGTGGTGGACAGGATGATCACCAATTTCCACCTGCCGAAAACCACCTTGATCCTGCTGGTATCGGCCTTCGCCGGCCGGGAAAACATCCTGCGGGCCTATGGGGAAGCCATCGAGCGGGGGTATCGATTCTACAGTTATGGCGATGCCATGCTGATTATTTAATACGAAAATAAAAACTGTTGCTGGTTGCTCGTTGCTGGTTACTGGTTAAAAGCCGTTTGAAATTAATTAAGAATTAAGAGTTAAGAATTGATTATTGATAATTAATATCAAGTTCTTTTGAATTTGTTTCGGATTTCATGTTTTGAATTTCGAGTTTAATTTGGTGAAGCCGTTTTGTTTTCGTTTTCTTTAGAACATCAGGAAAAAAATTCCCAGGCTCGTCTGGGCCTTATCCGCACCGCCCACGGCGAGATCCGGACCCCGGTGTTCATGCCCGTGGGCACTCAAGGGACGGTCAAAGCGCTGACCCCGGAAGATCTGGTGTCCCTGGAGGTGCCGATCATTCTGGCCAATACGTATCATCTCTATCTTCGTCCCGGCCACGACCGGATCAGGAGACTGGGGGGACTGCACCGTTTCATGCACTGGGATCGTCCGCTCCTGACCGACAGCGGCGGTTACCAGGTCTTCAGCCTGGGGGCCCTGCGTAAGATAACCCCGGAAGGTGTTTCTTTTCGTTCCCATCTGGATGGCTCCAGCCATTTTTTGACCCCGGAACTGGCCATGGAGATCCAGGCGGCCCTGGGCTCGGACATCGCCATGTGTCTGGATGAATGCCCGCCCTATCCGGCAACGTACGAATACGCCTGTTCCTCCCTGGAATTGACGCTTAACTGGGCCAGACGCTGCCGGCAGGCCCGGGCCGGGGAAGGGCAGGCCCTGTTCGGCATCGTCCAGGGCGGCGTTTTCCCGGATCTGCGGCGCGAAAGTGCGGCAGCGCTCAGGGAGATCGGCTTTGACGGTTATGCCCTGGGGGGGCTGAGTGTGGGCGAACCCCCCGAAGAGCGGCTGGAGACGATCGCCCGGACCCTGCCGCTTTTACCGGCCGATCGGCCGCGCTACCTCATGGGCCTGGGTACTCCGGAAGACCTGGTTGAGGGGGTGGAACGAGGGGCTGATATGTTTGACTGCGTGCTGCCGACCCGCAACGCCCGTAACGGGATGCTTTTTACCCGGCGGGGGGAAATTTCCATTAAAAACGCGGCCTATGCCGAGGACCCCGGGCCGATCGACCCGGAATGCGGCTGCTATACTTGCCGCAATTATTCCCGGGCCTATCTGCGGCATCTCTACCTGGCGAAAGAACTCTTATCCTATCGCCTGCACACCTGGCATAACCTTTATTATTTTATGGAACTTATGCAGGAAATCAGGCAAGCTGTCGCGAACGATCGCTTTGAGGATTTTAAAACAACATTTTATCTGCAGAGAAAGGAGTCATGATGATGGATTGGTTGGTTCCGGCCGCAGAGGCCATGGGAGGGTTAGGAGGGTCCGGAGGTTCGGGATCGGGAGGCGGTTTGGTGGGGCTGCTGCCCCTGGTGCTCATGTTCGCTATTTTTTATTTTCTCCTGATCCGGCCCCAGCAGAAAAAGGCCAAAATGCACCGGGAGATGCTGAATAATTTAAAACGCGGGGATTCGGTGGTCACCACGGGCGGTATCTACGGACGCATCGCGGAAATCAAGGATACCGGCATCATCCTGGAGGTCGGCGAGAAGGAAAAGATCCAGATCAGGCTGGCCAAAGGCTTTATCCACTCCGTGGGTGGAACCGGCCAGGAACCCCCTCCGCCGCCGTCGAAATAACCGGATCGGCGAGGAAGACGAATTATTAGCCGCAGACCCACACCGACAACTAGGGACAATATTTTTTATCGCCGCGATCTGCGGCGAAAAATAAATGTCCGTCTTTGTCCGCGCGAGTCTGCGGCAGAAAAAATCCTTCGGATATTGCATTCATGGCTGAAGACCCCCGCTACGCCTGGCTGGCCCTGAGCCGGATCGCCGGAGTGGGCCCGGTCCTCTACCGGCGGCTGATCGAAAGATTCCAGTCGCCGGAACAAGTGTTTCAGGCCGGCCTGCCGGCCCTGCTGTCCGCACCCGGACTGGGGGAAAAGACCGCCCGGGCCATTGCCCGGGCCAAAAGGGACGAGTCGGTCGAGCAGGAGATCGAAGCCCTGGACCGGCTGGGAGCCCGGTTGCTCACCCTGCAGGATCCGGATTATCCGCCGTTGCTGGCCGGGATATACGATCCGCCCCCCGTGCTCTATTGCCTGGGGCAGGGCTCCTTCCGGGACCGGCACCTGATCGCCATGGTCGGCTCCCGGAATGCCAGTGACTACGGCCGCAAGATTACGGAGCGCTTGGCCTACAGCCTGGCCCAGGCGGGGGTGACCGTCGTCAGCGGTCTGGCCCGGGGCATCGATACGGCAGCCCACCAGGGGGCGCTGATCGCCAAGGGCTGTACGGTGGCGGTCCTGGGTTCCGGTCTGGATGTGATCTATCCTCCGGAAAACCACCGGCTAGTGGAGCAGATCGCCGAAGCGGGGCTGGTCTGTTCGGAGTTCCCTTTGGGCGCGCTGCCGGAGCGGCCCCATTTCCCCGTCCGCAATCGGATCATCAGCGGCCTGTCCCTGGGGGTGGTCATTGTCGAGGCCACCCAGCACAGCGGCTCCCTGATAACGGCCCGTTTGGCCCTGGAGCAGGGGCGGGAAGTCTTTGCCGTGCCCGGGAGCGTGGAGTCTTTCAAAAGTTCCGGAACCCACGGCCTGATCAAACAGGGGGCCAAACTGGTGGAACACGCTCAGGACATCCTGGATGAAATTCCCAGGGATTTTTCTCCGCCCCACCCCGGGGAGGCGACGCCGGCCCCGGTCCGGCTTTCCGAAGACCAGCGCCGCATCTGGGATCTGCTGGCGGACGGACCGCGGCAGATCGATGAGGTCGCCCGGGAAACCGGATTGGCCGTAGGATTGCTGTTGTCCCAATTGTTGGAGCTGGAATTAAAAGGGGTTGTCAAACAGTTGCCGGGAAAGTTTTTCGAAAGGAAATAATGGAAAAATCGTTATTGATCGTAGAGTCCCCGACCAAGGTGCGGACCATTAAAAAGTACCTGGGGCCGGAGTTTGAGGTGAAGGCTTCCCTGGGACATATCAAGGACCTGCCGCCGAACCTGCTGGGTGTGGATATCGAACAGGCCTTCAAGCCGGAATTTCAAATCATATCCGGAAAAAACAAGGTTTTGAAGGAATTGAAACAGGCGGCCCGGAAGGCCAGTCACATCTACCTGGCGCCCGACCCCGACCGGGAAGGGGAGGCTATCGCCTGGCACATCGCCGAAGAGCTGTCCGATAAAGACAAGTCCTTTCACCGGGTCCTTTTCCATGAACTTTCCAAAAGGGCGATCCTGGAAGCCCTGCAAAAACCGGAACCGCTCAATGAGCCGCGCTTTCAATCCCAGTTGGCCCGCCGCATCCTGGACCGGCTGGTGGGCTACCAGATTTCCCCCCTGCTCTGGCAGAAAGTCAAAAAGGGGCTCAGTGCCGGGCGAGTGCAATCCGTGGCCGTGCGGCTGATCTGCGACCGGGAGCGGGAGATCCAGGTCTTTGTCAGCCGGGAATACTGGTCCATCACCGCCCTGCTTACTCCGGGAGAAACGGATCCGGACCGGGGGGCCCCGGCGATCTTTGAAGCCAAACTGGTTAAGATCGAGGGCAAGGCGGCCAAGGTCACCAACCAGGAACAGGCGGAAAACCTGGTGGCCGGCCTGGCCCAAGAAACCTTTCGGGTGGTCAAATTAGACCGCAAGGAACGGCTGCGCCATCCGACGGCGCCCTTTACCACCAGCCAGCTCCAGCAGGAAGCCTTCCGCAAACTCCGGTTTCCGGCCAAGAAGACCATGTTTCTGGCTCAGCGGCTCTATGAGGGGGTGGAAGTGGGGTCCGACGGCCTGGTGGGGTTGATCACCTACATGCGGACGGATTCCACCCGGGTTTCCAAGGAGGCCGTCGAAGCCGTCCGCGAGCATATTCAGCAGCGGTTCGGCCCGGATTACCTGCCGGCCCGGCCTTTGACCTACCCCAACAAAAAAGGGGCCCAGGACGCCCACGAGGCCATTCGTCCGACCGCCATGGATTATCCTCCGGAGGCAATCGCTTCTTTTCTGGAGAAGGATCTGCTGGCCCTCTACCGGCTGATCTGGAATCGCTTCGTAGCCAGCCAGATGAAGCCGGCCAGGATCGACCAGACCTCGGTGGACATCGCCGCCGGAAAGACCTTGTTTCGGGCCACCGGTTCGGTCCTGAAGTTCCCCGGTTTTACCAGCCTGTACGTGGTAGGCAAGGATACGGAGGAAGAGGAGAACGGCGAGAAGGGGGGCCGGCTGCCGCTGCTGCAGACGGATCAGGTCCTGGGCCTGGAGAAGCTCCTGCCTAAACAGCACTTTACTCAGCCGCCGCCCCGCTACACCGAGGCCACCCTGGTCAAGGAGCTGGAAGAAAAGGGTATCGGCCGGCCGAGCACCTATGCCGCCATCATCTCCACGATCCAGGACAAGGAATACGTCAAGAAGGAAAAGCAGCTTTTCCATCCCACCGAACTGGGCTTTCTGGTTACCGACCTGCTGGTGAAGAATTTTCCGGATATCCTCGATGTCCAGTTTACGGCCAACATGGAAAACAACCTGGACTTGATCGAGGAAGGCAAGTTGAATTGGGTGGAGGTGCTGGAAAATTTTTACCAGCCCTTTGCCCAGACCCTGGTTCGGGCCCGAAGCGAGATGGAACAGATCAAAGGTCAAGGGATCCCGACGGATATCGTCTGCCCGAAATGTCAAAAGGCGATGACCATCCGCCTGGGCCGAAACGGGCCTTTCCTGGCTTGTTCCGGTTATCCCCAGTGTCGGCAAACGATGAATTTCACCCGCGACGAGAAAGGCCGTATTCAACCGGAAACGGCTTCCGAGGCCGAGGGGGAGGCGGAAAAGATCTGCGCCCAATGCGGGAAGCCCATGGTGGTCCGCCGAGGGAAATTCGGTTCCTTCTGGGCCTGCTCGGGCTATCCGCAATGCACCGAAACCCTGCCTTATGCTCCGGGGGGGGCCGAGGCTGAACCGCCGTCCGCCGCGCCCACCGGCCAGGTCTGTCCCACGTGCGGCAGCGCCATGATACTGAAAAAGAACCGTTTCGGCGGCCAATTCCTAGCCTGCGAAAAATACCCGAAATGCAAAACCGCCCGGGCCCTGGAAACGGACATGCCCTGCCCCCAGACCGGATGCACCGGAAACCTGGTTTCCCGGGTTACTAAAAAAGGGCTGCGTTTTTACGGCTGCAGCCGCTATCCGGAATGCAGCTTCCTGTTGTGGGGAAAACCGGTGAAACAGACCTGTCCTCAATGCCAGTCACCCCTGATGGTGGAAAAGACCAGCAAGAAAGAAGGGACCTTTCTGGCCTGTATCAAGAAGGAATGCGGGTACAAGGAGACGAAGGCGGAGTAGGGGACAGAAGACAGAGGACGGAGAACAGAGGGCGGAAGGCAGATGGAAGAGGGAAGAGGGAAGATGGAAGAAAAGACCCTACCCCCTACACCCCATCCCCTACCCCCTGTCTTGAATCCCTCTCCCGGACTCACCATCATCGGCGGCGGGCTGGCGGGCTGCGAGGCGGCCTGGCAGGCGGTCCGCCGGGGAGTGGCGGTGGAGCTGCTGGAGATGAAACCCCTGGTTTTTTCACCGGCCCACAAGTCTCCGG
>JACRCK010000392.1 GCA_016219065.1 Deltaproteobacteria bacterium | reverse complement strand
GTGACCTGGCCTTACACCAAAGAGAAGAAGGTCAAGCTCTTCGACCCCGAGTGCCTGTACGAGGGCGAGACGGTCGCCGCCGTAGCCGCGGAAACGCCTTACCAGGCCTGGGATGCCGTGCGGGCCATCAAGGTGGACTACGAAGTCCTGCCCTTCGTGGTCGATGAGCGGAAAGCGCTCGATCCCCAGGCGCCGCCGGTCCAACCGGAAGGGAACCGGGTGAGGCCGGTCGAAATATACGAACGGGGAGACCTGGCCAAAGGTTTTGCCCAGGCCGACTTGGTCCTGGAGCAGACTTATCGGACGGAGTGCGAACTCCACACCCCCATGGAGCTCCACGGCTGCGTGGCCCGCTGGGAGCGGAACCTCCTGACCATCTGGGAGTCGACCCAGGGCGTTTACCCGGTGCAGGCCCGGGTGGCCGAGGTCCTCGGTCTGCCCCTCTCGAAGGTGCGGGTCATCGGCCATTACATGGGCGGTGGGTTCGGCAGCAAGCTCCAGGCCGATAAGTATACGATTATCGCCGCCCTCCTGGCCAAAAAGACGGGCCGGCCGGTGAAGCTCTTTCTGACCAGGGAGGAGACCTACCTGGCCGTGGGCAACAGGCCCCCTTCCAATATGAAGCTGAAGGCGGGCATGAAGAAAGACGGCACCCTCACGGCTATGCATTTTACCTGTACCGGCACGGGGGGCGCCTTTGCGGCGGGCGGAACAGGCCTGGTGGACTGGCTCATCAAGGAGTTGTATCTCTGCCCGAATGTCCGGACCGAACTGGCGGACGTTTATATCAATGCCGGCCTGTCCCGGCCCTTTCGGGCGCCCGGCCATCCCCAGGGGGCCTGGGCCCTGGAACAGATGCTGGATGCCCTGGCCGAGGCCATCGGGATGGACCCGGTGGAGCTGCGCCTCAAGAACATACCGACCTTCAGGCAGACCAGGAATGGGAATCCGCCTTACACGACCACGGGCTTAAGAGAGTGTCTCGAAGAAGGGGCCAAAGCCTTCGGTTGGGAAAAGGCGCGCCGGGAAATCGCCCAAAACTGCGGGGGCGAAAATACAGGCCGGGGGAACGGACCTGCTCGGGTGCCTCCGGGACGGGATTTTTCCCGTGGAAAAAGTGGTGAGCATCAACGCCATCCGGGACTTGCAGGGCATCGGCGAGCAGGGCGGGGACTTAAGGATCGGGGCCTTGACCACGATTACGGAAGTGGCCGAAAATCCGCTGGTCAGGAAGCGGTTTCCCGGCTTGGCCCGGGCGGCGGCCGAGGTGGCCAGCCCCCAGTTGCGCCATCAGGGTACCCTCGGTGGGAACCTTTGCCAGAAGCCCCGCTGCTGGTATTACCGCGGCGAATTCCATTGCCTCCGGAAAGGAGGGGAGACCTGCTTCGCTTTTAAGGGGGAAAATCAGTACCATTGCCTTTTCGGCGGCGTCGACTGCTACATCGTCCACCCTTCGGATACGGCGCCGGTCCTGGCGGCCCTCGAGGCCCGGGTGGCGCTGACCGGCCCGAAAGGGACGCGGGTGGTCAAAGTGGAGGAGTTTTTTATGCCCCCGGCCGTCGACCCGACCCAGGAGACGGTGGCCGGACCGGAAGAGCTGGTAACCGAGATCCTGATACCGGCCCCGCCGCCCGGCCTTAAAAGCTCCTACCGGAAAGTCCGCGCTCGCGGTGCCTGGGATTTCGCCCTGGCCGGCGCCGCCCTGGCCTTGCACTTCGACGGCCGCCGGGTGGCCAGGGCGCGGGTCTTTTTGAGCGGAGTGGCCCCGATTCCCTGGCGGGCCAGGGAGGTGGAAGAAGCGCTAACGGGCCGGGAGCTGACAGCGGAAACCATCGCGGGGGCCGCCGCCGCCGCCGTCCGCGACGCCGAACCCCTGTCCCAAAACGGCTACAAGGTGCCGCTGGTGCGCGCCGTGATCGAGGAGGAGCTGGAAGCGATCCGGCCGTGATGTTCCGGTTGCGGGCGTTACGGTGGACCCGACCATGTCGAAAGGCCCGGGGAGGATTTTGACACGGAATACACGGGATAACACGGAATTTCATGGAAAAAGGCCCATGGATTCATCGAGAAATCGGGATTCCGATTTCTCGATGCCTGCCGGCCTGCGGTGCTCTGTACCATCGGCAAAACCTAAGTCTTGAAATATATTGACCCCTCAATGGGGCTGGGACTACGCCCGAATCGTCACCCCGGTCCCGCTATTAGAGCGGGATTAGCCGGGGTCCAGGATTTTTACGATGATGAATAAACTTGCCAAATATATAAAAACTTATATAATACTTCCATGAGCACAAAGCCGCTAAGGTTTGTCGGATCAAGTCTCGACGAACTCCGGGGTTTTCCTGAAGAAGCCCGCCGTGTCGCAGGTTTTGAGCTTCGGGCAGTCCAGAACGGGCTTGAACCAAGGGACTGGAAAGCTATGCAGTCGGTAGGCCCCGGAGTGAACGAAATCCGAATACATGTACTTGGCGAGTGGCGAGTACTCTACGTCGCAAAACTGACCGATGCCATCTATGTTCTCCATGCTTTTCAAAAGAAAGGCCAGAAAACGAACAAGAAAGAGATCGAGTTGGCCCGCCAGCGGCTCAGACAAATTGGAGGTGCTACATGAGTGAGCCAATAACGAATTCATCTGGTAACGTATTTCTCGACCTCGGGTATTCACCTGATGAAGCGGCAATTCTTCAAATGCGTGCCGATCTTATGGCGGATATACGGAAATTCGTCAAAGCCAAGAAGCTTACACAGGCCAAAGCTGCCGAGATACTGGGTATAACCCAGTCTAGAGTTTCCGACCTTACAAGAGGCAAGTGGGAAAAATTCAGTCTCGAAATGTTGATTACTCTTGCGACAAAGGCTGGGATACACGTGACGCTCAAGACAGCGGCTTAAGCCAAAAATTTTGGCCTAAAATGCGAAAATAGCTTGCCGGGTGCTCCCTGGGCTCAGACCGGCTCGGTCTGCCAGACCGAGCCGGTCTTAAGCTTGGGGCTTACCCTCCGGTTTTTTCATACCGCGCGGGTGCTCGCCGCGAGCAGGGCGGTTTAATAAAAGAAACCCATAGGATAAAAAAAAACCAGGGGTCGCCCCCGGGGTTTTGGGATACATTTTTAATGCAGTTAACTACTTGGCCTGCGGTTTGGCCAAAGTCTCGGACAAGGCCTTTCCGTCCATGAGGGCGCCCTCGTCGATCAACTGGCGGTATTTGATGAAATCCACCATGTCCATGCCGGTGATCTTCTTGGTGTTGAAGGCGCCGAAGCCCAGGACGGCTGCGCCCATTTATTTTGAAAAGTTACCCCTGTCTTAAAAAGGCTACAAAGTTCCCCTGGTGCGCTGATCGAGGAGGAGCTGGAAGCCAAGCTACATGCCCAGATAGCGGGATTTGATATCGTTATTCTTGGCGAGATCTTGCGGAGATGACCGATGGACTATTTGGCCCCTGCTCATAACTAAAACCTCATGAGCAGTGTTTAGAGCCATGTTGAAGTTTTGTTCGATCAACAGAACGGCCAGGCCTTGGTCTGCCAATCCCTTGATAACTTTTGATATTTCTTTCACTACCATCGGGGCCAGACCCTCGGACGGCTCATCGAAGAGCACCATTTGCGGCCGGCTGACTAGGGCCCTGGCCATGGCCAGCATTTGCTGCTCGCCGCCGCTGAGATTTCCAGCCCGCTGGTTTTTTCTGATCTCCAGGTGGGGGAACACCTGAAAAGCCGTTCCAATGTCCCAGGATTTGTTGGGGGCCGGACTGAGGCAGCGGTAAGGAACGGTCAGGTTCTCCAGGACACTCAAGGAGCGAAATACCCGTCGACCCTGGGGGACCAGGGTCAATCCCTGCCGGATAATTTGATGGGTGGGCCGTCCGGTAATGTCTCCCCCTCTAAAATGGATTCGCCCTCCGGTGGGTTTCACAAAGGAGACCAGGGAATGGACCAGCGTCGTCTTGCCCACTCCGTTGCGTCCCAGCACGGCTAAGACCTGCCCCGGTTTCACGGTCAGGGAAATCCCCTGGAGTATGTGGCTTTGACCATAATGCGTATGGATTTCTTTGACCTCCAGCATGGTGGTTCCTTACTCCTCGTTGCCGTCCAGCCCGAGATAGACCTCGGAAACCTTGGGATTGCTTCGAATTTCCTCCTCGGTGCCTTCGGCCAATACGGTTCCGTAGTTCAGAACGGTTATCCGGTCGGCCATCTGAAAAGCGACGTCCATGTCGTGTTCAATGAACAGCACCGTGGTGGACGGATCCAGGGATCGGACCATGGGGACCACCATGGCGGTTTCAGCCGTCGACAATCCTTGGGTCGGTTCGTCCAGCAGCAGAATCTTCGGCTGCGAGGCCAGGGCCAGGATGATTTCAAGCTGGCGTTGTTCCCCGTGGGAAAGGCTTCCCAGCAGGTGATCTTTTTTATTTTCCAGGCCCCATTTTTTGAGCAAGGCCACCGCCTGATCGATCAGTCCGGAAAAGGATGTGGTTGTCTTGTAGAAAACATATTTGGTCGGTGTAAGGGCCTGCAGGCCCAGGAATATGTTATCCAGCACCGACAAGTTTATAAAGAGATTGGTAATCTGAAAGGTCCGGGCCAGCCCCAGCGAAGCCCGCACGTGGGCAGGACTGGCCGTTATCTCCCGTTGAAACGCTAAAACGCGCCCGGCGGTGGGCTTGATCATTCCGCTGATGACATTGAAAAGGGTAGTTTTGCCGGCCCCGTTCGGGCCGATGAGGGCGCGCTTCTCACCGGCCTCGATGGACAGGGAACAGGAGCTCAAGACCTGCAGGCCTCCGAATTGGACGTACACATTGTCTATTTCCAGGGCAACCATCGGGTTTTTCCTTGCTTTAGTCCGAAAACAGCGCGCCAGGGACTCCCCCGGGCTTAGACCGACCCGGTTTGCCAAACCGAGTCGGTCTAAACTTGGCTTTAACCTTTTGACTTTTTCATGCCTCGAAGGGTTTTTACCGGCATGACGAGCCGACACCGGTTTATTTCATCCACTTCCCCTTCATGTCCGAGTAGGTGGGCATCTTCATGTACTCTTCCGGGCTCCAGGACCAAAACTGGTTGACCATGTTGTAGGTCTTGATGGGGACGTTTTCCCACGAGGCCCCGACTTTCTTGACTTCACGAATATATGAATTCTGGATGGGTGCGCCGTACTTGTCGAACTTCACCGTTCCCCGGGGGGCTTTCAGTTCTTGGGAACGCATGACCTGAACAAATTTGGCGCCCTCCACGGCGCCTTTGGTCTGGTTCAGGGCCTCGGCGATCAGTTTGGCGGTCAGATAGCCCTGCTCGGAGTAAAGGGTCGGAGGATGTCCGTATTTCTTGGTATAGGCCTGTTTGAATTTATTGTTTTCCGGGGTGTCCAGCAGCAGGCAATAATGGGATTCGCTGATGATACCTTCCGCGGCGCCTGCCTGTTTATCGAGGATGTTGTCATCAACCAGGTATCCTTTTCCGACGAGGGCGATTTTCCCCTTCAGGCCGAAATCGGCATACTCCTTGACAAAACGCAGCGCGTCGGCCCCGGCAAAGAAAACCAGCACCACGTCGGCATTGCGGTCTATTTTAGCCAGATAGGGTGCATAATCCTTGGTCCCCAGCGGGGCCCAGATCTCCTGGATCACCTTGCCGCCCTTTTTCGTGAAGGTTCTGGCGATGCCGCCCACATGTTCATAACCGGCGGCATAGTCCGCCCCCATCAGGACGGCTTTGCGGTATCCTTTATCGTAAACCCATTCCCCCAGGGGATGAGAGCCGCCGCTGTTGACAAAAGCCGGCCGCACGATGAAAGGGTTGCTCTTTCGCTGCGTCAGGTCATCGGCGCCGGCATTGGAAATTACAAAGGGAAGCTGGTGTTTTTGGACGAATTCGGCCAGGGCGTAAGCGGACCCGGTGCCCACAATGCCGGCCAGGATGTTGACCTGGTTTTTTTCCACCAGTTTTTTGGCGATGTCCAGGGCGCGGCTCACATCGTTGCTGCCCTTGTCCTCCACAAAGACCTTGATCTCCCGACCACCGGCCTTGTTGCCGATCTCATCCATATAGAGGTTGAAGCCGTCCCGCAGATCGACCCCCAGCGCGGTGTATACTCCGGACAAGGAGATCATATAGCCTATTTTTACCGGTTCGGCGGCCTGGACGGCAGGTTGAAGGGCGGGTCCGGATAGGTTCAATAAGGCTAGCAGGGTTAACCATCCAGACAAAAAGAAAACTCGTTTCATAATGCTCCTCCTTTTTAAATTCGATGTTGAACGTTGGATGTTCGATGTTGGATGTTCGTCTTTTCCTATTAAACTTCAGCGGTCCTCTTTCCTCCATTTACGCAGCGTCACCAACAGACCGGCGGGGAAAAATAGAACGGTGCAGACGTAGGCCAGCCCCAGAAATATCAGCCAGCGATCGGTAAAACTGCTGACGACGTCCCGCACAAAAACGATGATCAGGGAGCCCACCAGCGGCCCGAACAAGGTGCCCGGGCCGCCCAGGATAACCATGAGCAGGGCCGATGATGCATGGATCAGGCTGAAGTCGGCCGGATTGGGGCAGCCGTAAAAATAGGCGTGCAACACCCCGGAAATGCCGCCAATCAAGGCGGAAATCGCAAAAGTCAGATATTTATACAGCCACACGTTGTAGCCTAAAATGCGCATGCGGGTTTCGCTGTCCTTGATCCCTTTCAGCGCCAGCCCGAAAGGGGAGTTGACCAACAGCCAAAAGGCGCCGACAACCGCCAGGAAGACCAGTACGACCAGGACATAGTAGCCGACGGGGCTGTTCAGGTTGAGGCCCGGGATCAGCTCCGGCCGGGCCAAGCCCGGCAGACCGTCGTCCCCGCCCGTCACCGAACGCCAGCGGTAGGTGACGCCATATAAAATCTGGCAGAAGGCCAGCATGATGACCAGGAAGAATATGTCCCGGGTCCGGATCGCCAGCGGTCCGATTACCAGCCCCGCCGCCAGCGCGGCCAGCAACCCGACGCCGACGGCCGATCCGGAGGCGCCGCCCGCCTGGCGGGTAAAGATGGCCACCGCATAGGCGGCCACCCCAAAAAAAGTCGCCTGGCCTACCGAGGCCAGGCCCAGGTAACCCAGCAGCAGATTCGCCGACATGGCCATAATGGCGAGAATTAAGGCGCTGGTGACCAGACCGAGACGATACGTGGAAAGCACGAAAGGCAATAGGGAAAAAACGGCCACGAGAATGATAAAAGAGAACACTTTTTTGCTGCGGTTGCTCATAGAACCCGGCCCCAGAGCCCCGTGGGTTTCAAAGCCAGAATAATGGCCATGGGCGCGAAGATGGTAAACATGGCCAGTTCCGGAAACAGGGCTTTTCCGAAGTTGTCCAGGGCGGCCACGATGATGCTGCCGAAGAAGGCCCCCTTCATGCTCCCCAGGCCGCCCACGATAATCACCACCACGGCCAGGAGCAGGACATCCAGATCGACCCCGGGGTAGACGCCGACAAAAGGGCCTCCCAGCACTCCGCTCAGGCCGGTGAGGGCTACACCCAGAACGAAAACGGTCGTAAAGAGGACCGGCACGTTGATCCCCACGGCCCGGGCCATCTGCTCGTCGTCTACGCTGGCCCGCAAGATGGCCCCCCATTTCGTTTTTTCCTGGAAAAGCCAGAGGCTGATCCCAATGAACAGGCCCACGGCAATCACGAATAAACGATACTTAGGGAAAACGATTCCATTAAGGTTGAGGGAACCTTCCAGCAATTCCGGTTTCCGTAAGGTGGTGGGATCGGCTCCCCAGATGATGATAGCCAGGTCACCTATAATAAACATGCAGCCGAAGGTGAGGAGCACCTGGAGCAGCCGGCGCCCATATATCCGCCGCAGCAGAAACCGTTGGAGCAGGAAGCCCACGGCGCCTGCCGCGGCCGCGCCCGACAGGAAGCCCAGGAAAAAATTGCCGCTCCAGTTGTCCACACTGAAGGCTACGTACGCCCCGATCAAATAGCAGGAACCGTGAGCAAGATTAAGGATGTTCATCAATCCGAAGATGAGGGACAATCCTGCACAGAGCAGAAACAGGAGCATACCAAAGGAAAGGGCGTTGAGGGATTGAATGATCCAGAAATCCATGACGGCGTTCGCCTCTTTACGGTTGTCCCTGGGCGACTTTTTCGGCGATCAGCTGCCGTAGCGCCTTCTTGTTGATCTTACCGACCGCGGTGAGCGGAAAGGAGTCGACCAGCTCCAGGCGCTCCGGCAGCTTGAATTTAGCAATTTTCCTCTCCTGGAGCAGGAAATCGTTTAGCGCCTTCAGCGTGATTAACGAGCCCGGACGCGGAATGACATAGACGCAGGCCCGCTCGCCCAACAGGGGATCCGGCATGGCGATATAGGCACAGTTGGCCACGGCCGGATGGGCCAGAATATGATTTTCGACCTCTTCCGCGCTGATTTTTTCCCCGCCGCGGTTGATGCAATCCTTGATCCTCCCTTCCACGATGACATTGCCGCTGGGATGAAGGCGCACGAGGTCGCCGGATTGATAATAGCCGTCGGCGCTGAAGGCCTTGGCGTTGTGTTCGGGTGCGCGGTAATAGCCGCGGATGATGTGGGGCCCCCGGCACCAGAGTTCACCCACCTCCCCGGGGGGGACCTCGGTTCCGGTGGCGGGATCGACGATCTTGAATTCATCTCCCGGGGACTGGGGGCGGCCCTGCGTATAAAGTTTTACTTCCGGTGGATCATCGCGGCGGACCCAGTACAGGGGCCCCTCCGCCATGCCCAGGACCTGCTGAACGTCGCACCCCAGTTCCGGGGCGATCCGCAGGGCTATTTCCGGGTTTAACTTGGAGCCCCCGGTTAAAATGACTTCCAGGGAATCCAGATTGTATTCCTGACGTTTAGGGTGATTCAGCAGGCCTACGATCATGGTGGGAACGGCGATGCAATGGGTGACCCGGTGGCGGTCGATCAGCTCCAGCATGTCGCCCGGGCCGGGGTTTTCCGAAAGTACTTCGCAGCCCCCTTTCGAGAGCACCCCTTTCAGGCCGGGGCAGGCGATGGCAAAATTATGTTCCTGGGGAATGGCGATGAGGGAAACGGTATGTTCGTCCAGCCGGCAAACCTCCGCGTTACAAAGGAAGTTATATACGTAATCATTGTGCGTTCGGGGAATCAACTTGGGAATGCCGGTGGTTCCACCCGAAAGCAGCAGCACCGCCGGAAGATTCGGGTCCTGATGGGGAAGGTGGCCTGGGTCCACCCGCTGCTCAAGGGGATCCTTTAGCAGGGCATCGATGGAATGGCTGCCGTGCTTCGGGTCTGGTCCGGCCACCAGGACCAGCTCCAAGTGGGGGTTTTTGGCCTGAACTTGCGCGGCCATTTCCTGATAGTCGAACCCCCGCCAGGACGCGCTGACAGCAATGGCGCGGGCCTCGGCCAACTCGGCAAAATAGCTGATCTCGGCCTCCCGGTGCGCGAAAAGCGCCATGATGGGGATCCCTCCGGCCTTCAGCGTGGCCAGGTAGGTAATGACCACCTCGGGGATATTCGGCATCTGCAGGATCAGGCGGTCGTAGGGGCGCAGGCCCAACCGCACCAGATGAAGGGCCATCCGGGTGACGAGTCGGCCCAGCTCCTGATAGGTGAATACCCGCCCTCCGGAAGCAATCAGTGCCGGGCGGCCGCCAAAGCGGACGAAACTTTCGTCCATGACCTCGCTGATGGTCCTGTCCAGCCAATACCCGGCCTGGCGATAGCGGTCCGCGAATTCCTGCGGCCACGGGGTAAAGCCTTCCATGGTGTTATAGCCTCCTTAAATACGAAAATACGAACATCGAACATCGAATCAATACAAAAATACCGTCGTGAATGGAGGTTTTTAAATACGCGCCCCGGTCTTGAAGCCGTCGTGGATCGCGTTGTACAAGCTCCGCGGCACCATGGCGTCGCCCAGGACGTACAGCTCGTCACAGAAATACTCGAGATCCTTTACCAGCTCCTGCCGGGGTTGGACGGGGCCGGCGAGGATCACCATATCCGCGGGCAAGTCCTGCTCTTTCCCGTCTTTGTCCCGGATCTTGACCGATCCGTTGGCGATGCTCAGTGGGCTGGCTTCGGTGAACACCTGGATATTCAGTTTTTTAACCAGGGCGCTATGGCGCCACTTGAAAGTCATGGACACATCGTGGTCGACCCGTTTGTCCGCTTCGACGATGACCGGTTTCTTCCCCTGCCGGGCCAGCACTTCCGCCACCGTCAGCCCGATCTTGCCGCCGCCCAGGATCACCACATGGGGTCCGCCGTCCTGATCTTTATCGGCAGTCAAAACTTTCCAGGCGTCCCGGACGATCTCGGAATCTATGCCCGGGATATCGGGCTTTTTGATGGCGGCCCCGGTGGCCACGATGACCACGTCTGGATCGAATTGGGCGGCGATGCGGGTGTTCACCGGCGTGTTCAGTCGGACGGCGATGCCCAGATCCTCCAGGCGGTATTTGTAATACTGGAGCAGTTCCAGCAGGACCTCGCCGCCGCTGATATCTTTCGAGGAAGGAAGGAGCCCGCCGCCGAGGGCCTCCGTGGCCTCAAAAACGGTTACCTCATGGCCCCGCTGGGCGGCGGCGATGGCCGCTTCCAAACCGCCGGGCCCTGCTCCCACCACCATGACTTTTTTCCGGACGGCGGCCGGGGTTACGGAATATTCCGGTTCGACCTCATGGCCGAGTCTGGGGTTTACCGAACAGATGTAAGGTTGGTTATAGAACATCTTGGCCAGGCAGAGCATGCAGCCGATGCAGGGTTTAATCCGCTCGGGGGTGCCGTTTCTGATCTTGTGGATCATTTCGGGATCGCTCAGCAGGGGCCGGCAGATCTCCCAGTAGTCGAATACGCCGCTCGCGATCGCCCGCTCCGCCTCCCAGGGGTCGGAAAGGCGCGGCCCAAAGGCCAGCGGAACGTCGCCGATGTATTTCTTGGCTTTTTCAGCCAGATACAACCATTCGGTGCGGCTCACATCCCGCCCCAGGGCGCCCTGCCGGGATTCATGCCAGCCGATCACCATGCTGATCATATCCACCCCTGAAACCGATGCGATGCGCATAATCTCCAGGCATTCTTCTTCCGTATTTCCCCCGTACTCGTCCATGAGCTCGGTGCCGTTAAGGCGGATGATCACGAGCCGCTCCGGGCCCACGGCTTGGCGCAGGGCCTGAATGATCTCCACCATAAAGCGGGCCCGTTTTTCCACCGAGCCGCCGTAGGCGTCCGTCCGTTTGTTGGTAAAAGGGGACAGAAAGCAGCTCATCAGGTACCCGAGGAAGCTGGTCACCTCCACGCCGTCGTAACCGGCCTTGACGGCCCGCTCGGCGGCCCGGGCATGATCGAAGATCGCTTTCTCGATTTCCTCCCGGCTCATGGCCCGGGGAGGTCTAAAATGCTTCAGCGTTTGGGGAGTGTCCGAGGGCTGCACGCAATACCCCAGGTCGATGCCGCCGTACCGGCCTCCATGCAGGATCTGTTGAACGGCCAGGGCCTGATGGTCGTGAAACAGATCCGCAATTCTCTTCAGGCCCAGG
This sequence comes from Deltaproteobacteria bacterium, assembly GCA_016219065.1. Lineage (GTDB taxonomy): Bacteria > Desulfobacterota > RBG-13-43-22 > RBG-13-43-22 > RBG-13-43-22 > JACRCK01. The sequence continues at coordinate 934 of JACRCK010000392.1, read as the reverse complement.
ATATACTTGTCGTCATTGATGCAGAGTTGACTGTGATAAGCCTTCCCTTCACCCAGGGGATCCGGATAAGCACCCTGATTGGTCATAATCGAGGCGCCCGTCTGCGCGATGACCTGATCGCGGGCGAATTCCCGCTCGGTCAGAAAGCCGTCCCTGGTGTTGAAATTGCTAACGCAGCAGGCGGCATACTTGATGCGATTCGGAACTTCAAATTTCCCGATACGGCCTTTATTGAAAATGTGGGAAAAATTGCCTTCGGACATCTTTTTTCTCCTGCAAAAAGGACGTGAGACCTGCTTGGATCCGGGATCAATGAATTCCCCGATCAACCGGGTTTTTTAAATTCAAACTTTTGGAATGGCAAGTTGCGTGCCATTAATTTTTTTTCGATTTTTCAAAATTTGCTGGCGACCATTGATACGGCAACCCATCAGATTTTCAATTCATTTTCTATGCTTGGGATCTCTGTGGCATTCTTGGAAAGCTTGAACCGGGGTAAAAACGGCTCATTTTATTGAAATATATTTTCAAAATTATTGAAAATTGATAGTATGGTTTTCAATTCCTGGACCCTTTAACAACCGAAACCATCCACAGTTTCCGTGGGGGATGTTTTATGGATCTGGCTGAAGTCCTTAAACGATTTCACGAACACATCGTCGTGACCTGGGCTTATCGCATGCTCAGCGATAAATCTTCCCGGTACGCGGATGAACCGGCTGAAGAATTGACCAGGTTGATTGATCGGGCGGCCAACTGTTTTCGTCTGGCCCTGGTGGACGACCAATGGGGCGATCTGGTGGAGTTCATCAATTTCATCGCCCATAAAAGGCTCCATGGCGGTTTCACCCTTTCAGAAGTCCAGCGGGCGTTCGAGCAATACCGTGAGACTGTTCTGCCGCTGCTGGTCAAGCATGTTCCAGCTCCTTCCTTG
>JACRCK010000383.1 GCA_016219065.1 Deltaproteobacteria bacterium | reverse complement strand
GTCCGTCAGGGCCTCCCCGATCACTTCATCCAGGGCGGCCTGGACCCGGCTGCTGTATGTTTCCACCAGGGTGGCTACCTCCGGCGCCGATCCTTTTTGGGGATCGATATCGATCAGCCGTCCCGCGGCCAGGGTAACCTTCCCCTCCGTCTGGACCAGATCCAGACAACCCAGGGCTTTCCCGTGTTCCCAAGCCTGGACGATCCAGGTATCGTTGACCCGCAGAGGCTGTTCGATCCGGGTGTGCGTATGCCCGCCCACGATCAGGTGGATCCCCTGGACCTGCCGGGCCAACCTGCGGTCCGCGGGCAGGCCCAGATGGGAAAGGACGATGACCAGGTCGGCCTGGGCCAGGGTTTCCGGTTTGATCCGGCGGATTGCCTCTTCCGGCGGGAGGAAGGCCAGTCCGGCCACATTCCGCGGATGGGTCATCACCGGTGTGTCTTCCGTTACCACCCCGATGATCAGTACTTTCCAGCCGCCGATTTCTTTCAGCATATAGGGCCGGATCCCGGGCAGACCTTCCACGTTGGCGCCCAGCACGGGGAAAGCGGCTTCGGCTAGGCGCTGCTTTAACACCTCTTGGCCATAATCAAATTCATGATTGCCCAGGACCAGGGCGTCGAAGCCCAGGGCGTTCATCAGGCGAATGGATGATGCCCCTTGAAAAAAATTGGCCCACTGATTCCCCTGAATCATGTCCCCGGCGGCCAGCAGGAGGGTGGGCTGCCCTTCCCGCAGCCGCCTGACCTCTTCCGCCAGAAAGGCGATCCCCCCGACCGGTCGCGGACTGCCGGCCGGTTGCTGGGGCTCGGCATAGCCGTGGAAATCGTTCAGGTACAGGATCCGCAGGCGTTTGGCATCTTGCGCCCAACCGGAGTTCGCCCAACACAGCAGCAGGGCAGCGATAAAAATTCGTATAATGTTTTTTTTGCTGATCATCTCAACCTTGATATGTCCGCAAAAAGTCCCCAAGGGAGTCATTGCGAGGAGGAAAGCGACGAAGCAATCCCCAGGAACCAGTTAGTTACGCGAGGGGATTGCTTCGATCCGCATAAGGCGGATCTCGCAATGACGACTTTTTGCGAGTCATCAACCTTAATGTTTCAAAAAAAGTTCATCAATCGGACGCCCCGCGCTCCGCGCCCCGCGTTTTTTCTACGGCGATAAAAAGGGCGTCCACAGCCTTTACCCCCCGGCCTTTGGGCAACACCAGCAAGGGATTGATTTCGATGGCTTCAAAATCGTCTCCCAGGTCCTGGACCATCCGGGAGAAATCCACGGTGGCCTGGATCAGAGCCGGGAAATCCCCGGCCGGTTTCCCCCGAACCCCTTCCAGCAGGGGGAACCCTCTCAAAGACCGCCACAGGGCTTCGGCCTGAAAAGACGACACCGGGGGCCGGGCAAACGCTACGTCTTTCAGGACCTCGACCAGAATCCCCCCCAGTCCGACCACCAGCAAAGGCCCGAAGTGGGGATCGCGGGTCATGCCCAGCAGCACCTCGATCCCTTCCCCGATCATTTCCTCCACCAGCAGGGTCGCCCCGCCGGGCTGGAAAAGGTCCGGGAAACGGCCTTTCAGTCTGCCGACCCCTTCCCGGATCCCGTCGGCATCGGGCAACGAAAGGATCACGCCGCCGGCTTCGGTCTTGTGATGCAGGTGGGGGGAAAGGATTTTCAGGACCGCCGGGTAGCCGATCCGTTCCGCCGCCGGCAGCGCCTCCGCTTCCAGCCGGATTTCCTGAAACCGGGGAAGGGGCAGGCCGTAACGGGCCAGGACCTGTTTACCCTGTTGTTCGTCCAGATTTTTGAAACTCCCAACCTCATCCTCCAGCCCCCGTTTCAGGGGGGCCGGCGGCGGGGGATCCAGCAGGCCCTGTCCGGCCTGGGTCCGAAACCTTCCGTATTCCATCAGGCCGCTCATAGCCCCGACAGCCCGTTCCGGGTTGCCGAAAATGGGCTGGCGAAAGCGCCGGGTCATCTGGACGGCGGTGCCGGGCAGGTAGGTGACCAGGAGAATGGGTTTTTCATCCCGCTTCATGATCTTTTTTATTTCCTTCATGAAAGGTCCGTCGGCCCAGATCCGGAATTCATTCAATTGGAAGCCCCCGGAGGTGCTTTTTTCCCGGGCTTTGGGGGTCGACTCCTGAGGACGGTCTGGCCCCCCGGAAAACAGCCGGAAGGGAAGCCCCAGGAACTCGAACAGATAATGTTTCAAAAAGATCCATTTCCAGCGGGCCAGTTGTCCCAGGAATTTCTGCATGCCGGCCAGCATGCCCAGCACCACCAGGGCATCCACTTCTCCGCTGGCGGAAAGGAGCTTTAATACCTCCAGATGAGCCCGCCGGTTGGTGGTTCCGGCCAGGTCCAGCGGATTGGCCCGGCTCCAGAAGGGAGGCAAAACCGCGTCCAGCTTTTCGATCAAAGGCGGGGAAAGCGTGGCCAGCGGCACGCCCTTTAAGGCGGCGGCGTCGGTCGTCGCCACCCCCCAGCCCCCGCCGAGCGTTACCACCCCCAGGCGATTGCCCTCCGGCGGCTTCAGCAGGGTGAAGGTCTTGACCAGATCGATCAGTTCCTCGGTGGATTGAGCTTCCACCATCCCGGCCTGGCGCAGGAGGTCGGAGACCATTTGCGGGGATTGGGCCACCGCCCCGGAATGGGAACGGGCCGCCTGGGCGCCGCGGGTGGTCTTCCCGGCCTTCAGGACCAGTATCGGTTTACTGCGGCTGACCCGGGCGGCCGCTTCCAGGAATTTCTCCCCCAGGCGGATCCCCTCGATATACAGGACCACCACCCGGGACCGGGAGTCACTCCCCATATAAGTAATGTAATCCGCCAGGGACAAAACCGCTTCGTTGCCCGATCCCACGAAGCGGCAGATGCCGATGCCTTCCTTCATGCTCAATTCCATGATCTGAAGGCCGATATTTCCGGACTGGGAGACCACGTCCACCCAGCCCGGTTTAACCCCCAAGGGCATGAATAGGATTTCCAGCCCCACGGGCGTGGAAACCATGCCCATGGTATTGGGTCCGATGAGCCGCACGCCGTGCTCCCGGGCCGCCTCGACCAGTCGGGCTTCCAGTTGCGCCCCGGCCTCCCCGACCTCCCTGAAATTGGAGGCCACCACCAGCGCATTGGTTATGCCGTTTCGGCCGCACTCCCCGATCAGGGAGATGGAGCGATCGGCCGGCGTGGCCAGAACGACCAGGTCCACTTTTTCAGGCAATTCGGCCAGGGAGGCATAGGCCCTCCGGCCGAGGACCCGTCGCTCCCGGGGGTTGACCAGGTAAACCGGTCCCCGGTAGGGTGAAACCAGCAGAGTGCTGGCCAGGTTGAACCCCCACTTGCCGAAGCGGTTGGAGGCGCCCACCACGGCCACGCTTCTGGGGCAAAACAGGCTTTCCAGATCGTTTATATCAGACAAGGGTCGTTATATCCTTTAGGCCGATAATAATGAATAGCAACAGAATCTGAAGGAGAGCGGGCGGACCGGCCCCGATTACTTTTTCCACTACCTGATTATTTTCAGGTTTCTCCGGGGCCCGCAAGGACCTGGGGGCTTACCTATCCGGACGTAAATGTATCAATTAACCCGGCCTTAAAGCAAGCATTAATCCCCCGGACCCGTTCCGACCTCCGGCCGCCCTCTGGATTATCGTTTGACTTATCGAAGGATTTCAGTATAATTTTCAGGTAACTATGGCAGACAACCCCGAAGACCGACCCCCCAGTTTCATCGACCAGGTGCGTTCCTTGTTCAAAAAAAGAACCGAACCCACCCCGGAATCCCTGCTGGAGAAAGATTTCCAGGAATTGATCGATCAAGGCGAAGAGCAGGGCCTGCTGACCCCCGAACAGGGGGACATGATCCAGAGCATCTTCGAATTCAAAGATACGATCGTTCGGGAGATCATGATCCCCCGAACGGAAATCATCGCCGTAGCCGAGGAAGTCCCGATTCAGGCGATCATCGACCTCATGGTGAAACACGGCCACTCCCGGATCCCCATCTATAAAGACAATCTGGATAATGTTACCGGGCTGCTGCACGTGAAAGACCTGCTGCCCTACTGGGGGACGCCGACCTCCCAATCCCTGCCCCTGGAGGTAATTCGCCAGCCGATCTTCGTTCCCGAAACCAAAAAGATAGTCCAGTTGTTGAAAGAATTGCGGGGGCAGCGGTTCCATATGGCGGTAGTCCTGGACGAGTACGGCGGCACATCGGGCCTGGTGACCATGGAGGATATCATCGAGGAAATCATCGGCGAGATCGAAGATGAATACGACCGCCGGGAACCCCGGTTGATCCTCCTGGAAGAAGGGAAGGTGGAGGTGGATGCCCGCCTGGAGATCGAGGAACTGGAGCGTCACTTCGACCTGGAAATCGCGGAGCGGGATTACGAATCGGTGGGCGGGCTTATAATCCACCTCCTGGGGCGGGTCCCCAAGGTGGGAGAAAAGATCTATTACCGGGATCTGGAAATCACCGTGCTGGATGGCGACAACCGCCGGGTCCGCCGCCTGCGCATCGAAAAAATGGCGGAATTACCGCCGGAGCCCTTCCTGGGCTAACCTCAGCCCCTTCCCTGGGAAAAGGTCTTTTACCCATTATTCCATCATTCCTTTTTTAACCAGCAATCAGTAACCAGCAACCAGCAACAGATTTCATTCCAGCTTCTGCCTACTTCTTCCCTTCCCGCATCTGCTTCAGGGTCAGTTCCAGGTCCCGCAGGGACTGGCCGAAAGCGGTCCAATTTTCTTCCCGCAGCGACTGGCGGGCCTTTTGGAGGTGCTGCCAGGCCAGGTCGGAAAGGGGTTTAAGGGCTTCCGCCTTGGCCTCGCCGACCGCCGGCATCATTTCTTCCTTTGTTTTTTTGATTTCCTGGCCGAAGATTCTAGCGATGGCCTTATCCAGGGTTTCTTCCATGGCAATCTGGTTCTCGTAGGCCACGATGACCCGTTTCAGCTCCGGGATCTGGCCGGATTCGGCCTTGAGATACATGGGCTGCACGTAAATCAGGGACTCCTCCATCGGGATGACCAGCAACGTCCCCAGGGTAACTTTGGAACCCCGCTGGTCCCACAGGGACAACTGTCGGGAGATTTCCGGGTCCTGGTTGATTCGGGATTCGATCTGTTTGGGCCCGTAGACCAGCCTTTGTTTGGGGAAGCGGTAAACCACGAACTTCCCGTAATCGGGGAAGTCGCATTTGACCGACATCCAGGCCGCCAGATTGTCCTTTTTCTGGGGTGTAAAGGGGATCATCAGAAGGAACTCCTCCTTCTGCTCCCCCGGCAGGCGCATGATGGTGTAATAGGGCTCCATGTCTTTCTTGGCCGAACGCAGGTTGGTCGGAATTTCCCAGAGGTCTTCCTTGTTGTAGAAAGTCTGGGGATTGGTCATGTGATAGGTCGAGTAGAGATGAGCCTGGATATTGAACAGATAATGGGGATAGCGCAGGTGGCTTTTCAAGGCCGGATCCAGGGCCGTCAGGGGCTGGAAGAGCCCCGGGAAGGCCCGGGCATAGACCCGGATCAGGGGATCTTTTTCGTCCTTGATATAAAATTGCACGTCCCCTTCATAGGCATCCACCACCGCCACAACCGAATTACGGATATAATTACCCAGCCTTTTGATAGGCCGGGAATAGGGATAGTTGGAGGAAAGGGTATAGGCGTCTACGATCCAGACCAGCCTCCCCTGGGGGGTGACTACCATATAGGGATCCTGATCCACCATCAGGAAAGGAGCCACCTTCCGGACCCGGTTGGTGACGGACCGGGCAAAGAGGATGCGGCTCCCGGGGGCGATATCCGAGGAGAGTATTATTTTAAATGAATTGAACCGCAGGGCCCAGAGGGCCTTGTTGAAAAATCCCCCGAGGGGGATTCCGCCCTTGCCCTGGTAGCTGGCAAAGACATTCTGGTCCCCGGAGGGGTAATTGAATTCCTTCTGACGGGTATTGACGATGATGTAATCGTTTTCGATCTCCCCGAAATAAATCTCCGGCCGGGTCACCTGCAGGTTGGTCTTGGAAACCGGCGGGATGTCCTGGATCAGCAGATCCGGGAGGCCTTCCCGGGTGACCTGATTGACCACACCCAGCGTCAGGCCGTAGCCGTGGGTGTAGATCAGATGCTCGTTGATCCAGCCCTTGCTGGGCAGATCGGCATAAGAAAGTTCGCGCGGTGAAAGCATGACCTGGCGGTATTCGTTGTTGATCAGGTAACGATCGTTATCCACGGCCAGGAATTTGTAATAGGTTCTGATTTCCTGTATCTGGCCGAAGGTCTCCAGTAGGGGGTGATGGTCCCAGAGGCGGATGTTTTTGACGGTCAGACGGTTGCGGTCGATCATCTCCGGGGTCAGCGAAGTGGCCGCCGAGAGCTGGCGCTCTTCCACCCGGTGCAGGCCGTAACCTTGCAGGGTGCCCTGAATGTAGCGGGCCAGGAAGGGGGTTTCCTTGTGGATTTCGTTGGGCGTGACTACGAAGCGCTGGACCCCCGCCGGCAGGACGTAAATGCCGATCAGGTAAATCCCGACGAAGGCGCCCAGCAGGCCGAGCAGGATTTTTCCTCCGGGTTTGAAGATCAAGGCAAAGAAGACCAGGCCGGTGACGGCCGATATGATGGCCATCAGGCCCAGGGCCGGTAAAACGAAGTTCTGGTCCACGTACCCGGGTCCGAAAACCACGCCCCGGCCGGTGAACAGCAGGTCGAAGCGGGAGAGATAGAAATAAAAGGCCAGGTAGACGAAAAGCACGCCCAGCAGGGCCGCCAGATACTTTTTAACCCAGGGCTGAACGCCGAAACCCCGGTCGGAATAATAAAACTGAAAGCGGATGAGAATGACGGCGGCGGCGGTAAGGAGGCCCAGGAACCATAAACCGCCGAACCAGCCGCTCAAATAATCCAGGAAAGGCAGCCGGAACAGGTAGAAGGAGAGGTCTTTCTGAAACACGGGATCGACCGTCCCCACCGGCAGGGCGTTGCGGAAGAGCTGAAAATTTTCCCACTGGCCGGCGGCCCCCAACCCGAAGAGGATCCCGATGACGATGGCCGCCGGTTTGACCAAACGCTGGGCCTGCCCCTCCAGCCAGACGGGGATGTTGAAGGGAAACTGGACCCGACCGGTCGGCGCGGTTTGATGGGCCAGGCGGAAGAGGATCCGACCGTTGACATAAAAAATGATTCCGGAGGCCAGGCCCATGACCAGGGCCAGCATGAATTTGTAATTCAGCAGGCGGAGGAAAACCGGGGCGTAGCCCAGGGAGGTGAACCAGAGCCATTCGGTGTAAAACCCCAGCAGGCTGGAGCCGAAAATAAAAAGGAAAATCAGCAGGGCAACAATAATATACACCGAACGTCTTCTGGCAGCCATGGATGCTCTCCGAGTAAATGAAATAGATAAAAATACCTGGCCCGAATCATAGCTTGGATTGGAGGGCCTGTCAAATCAAACCGGACGCATTTTTCGGGTTGACACACCCGGCTTTTTTGTGGGAGTTAATGAGTGGAATCGGCAAACTCAGTCAACGCCAATTATCACAATTATCAATAATCAATTGTCAATTCTTAATTCTTAATTAACAGCATAAGGAGTTACCATGATCCCCCGTTATACCCGGCCGGTGATGGCCGAACTCTGGAGTCCGCAGAACCGCTATCAGAAATGGCTGGACGTGGAAATCGCCGCTTGTGAAGCCCTGTCGAAGCTGGGCCATATCCCGGCCAGGGATTTGGCCGTTATCAAGAAAAAGGCCCGTTTTTCGGTGGAGCGCGTCGACGAACTGGAACAGATCACCAAGCACGACGTGATCGCCTTCCTGACCAACGTGGCCGAGCACGTCGGCCCGGAGGCGCGCTACATCCACATGGGGATGACCTCGTCGGACGTCCTCGACACCTCGCTCGCGGTGCTCCTCACCCGCGCCACCGACCTC
>JACRCK010000382.1 GCA_016219065.1 Deltaproteobacteria bacterium | reverse complement strand
CAGAAGGGGATGTGGCAATGGAGCATCAGGGCAAAAAGTCCCGCCATAAATTTTTCCTTTTTGTTTTTCTGGACGTCCTTCGCGCCTTTGCGGTGAAAACGCCTTTACCCTTCGTTGCGCACGATCAGCGCCACTCCCTGCCCTCCACCCAGGCACATGGTGGCCAGGCCCAGTTGCTTGCCCGAACGACGCAATTCGTAAATAAGCTTGGTCAGGATGATCCCGCCCGTTCCGCTGATGGGATGGCCCAGGGCAATGGCCCCACCGTTGACGTTGACCTTTTCCAGGTCCAGCCCCAGCTCCCGGACGCAGGCCAATGACTGGGAGGCAAAGGCCTCGTTCAGCTCCACCAGGTCGATAGCCGCCAGGGGCAAACCCGTCTTTTTCAGGACCAGCCGGGTGGCTTCGATCGGTCCGATGCCCATCAGGGAGGGTTCCACTCCGACCGAGGCATAACCCACAATGGACGCCAGCGGTTTCAAACCCAGGTCGCGGGCCTTCTCCCGGGAGGACACCACCAGGGCCGAAGCCCCGTCGTTCATACCGCTGGAGTTGCCCGCCGTGACCGACCCGCCGGGACGGAATACGGGCCTCAGCTTGGCCAATTCCTCCAGGGTAGTCTGCGGCCGCGGATGCTCGTCCTGTTTGAAAAGGAGGACCTGGCCCTTGGATTGGGGCACGGGAACGGGCACGATCTGCTCCGCGAACAGCCCCTGCTCCAGGGCCCGGGCCGCTTTCCGCTGACTTTCCAGGGCAAAGGCGTCCTGGTCGGCCCGGTTGATCCGGTATTTCTCCGCCACGTTTTCGGCCGTTTCGCCCATCGTGTTGCCGCTGATGGGATCGAACAGGACCAACTGGTCCATGAGCTGTCCGTGTCCCAGCCGATACCCCCAGCGGGCCTTGGTCAGCAGATAACCGGCATTGGTCATGTGTTCCAGACCCCCGGCCACCAGCACCTGGGCATCGCCGGCCTTGATGGCCTGGGCGGCCAGGAAGACCGCTTTCAGCGATCCGCCGCAGGCCTTGGCCACGGTAAAATTGGGTACCGGAAGGGGAATACCGGCATCCACCGAAATGGGCCGGGCCATGTTGGCCGGCAATTCACCGGTTCGATACTGTTGGGAAAAGACGACTTCCTCCACCTGGTCCGGCTGCAGGCCGGCCCGCTCCAGGGCGGCTTTGATCACCAGGGCTCCCAGGGCCCGGTCGGTGACGCTTTTCAGGCTCCCGCCAAATTTTCCTACCGCCGTTCGCACGGCGCTGACGATTACGGGTTCATTCATGACTTTTTCCCTTTATGGATTTGATCGTTATTTTAAATCGTTTTTCGTTCGCGCAGCGATGGAGTCTTTTTGCTTTTTCGGTCCTTTTCGAAAAAACAAAAAATACGTCCCGTCTTCGTCTGTAGTGTCTGTGGCAAAAATGCCTTTCCACTTTTGCGGTGTTGTTACGCTTTCGTCGGCCCCAACCGGGTCCCGTCCGGACCGTATTCGTACCAACCCCGGCCGGTCTTGCGGCCCAGCCAACCGGCCTGGACCCGGCGCCGCAGCACCGCCGGCGGATACCAGCGGGGATCTTTGGTCTCTTCGTAAATCGCCAGCAGGGCCCCATGGGTTACATCCAGACCCACCAGGTCGCCGGTTTCGAAAATACCCATTTTGCGCCCGGAGGCCAGCCGCAGCCCCTTGTCCACGTCCTCGATGCCGGCCACGCCCATCTCCACCAGGCGCATGGCCTCCAGCGCGGCCGGGAAATTGATGCGGTTAATCAGGAACCCCGGAACGTCCTTGTGCACCAGGATCGGCTCCTTGCCGATCTGCAGGACAAACCTCCGTCCGGCCTCAAAGACTTCGTCCCCGGTAAATTGGCCGCGCACGACCTCCACGGCTTCCATCATGGGCGCGGGGCTGAAAAAATGCAGGCCCAAAACCATTTCAGGCCGTTTGGTCCCGGCCGCCAGGGTGCTGATGCTGATGGCGCTGGTGTTGGAAGCCAGCAGGGCCTCCGGACGGGCTACCGCATCCAAGCGGGCGAAGATGTCCTTTTTGACTTCCAGTTTTTCGAACGCGGCCTCCAGGCAAAGGTCGGCCTCGGAGGCCCGGCCGTAATCGGTGGTCGTGGCAATGCGGCCCATGACGGCTTCCAGCGGCCCGGCCGTCTTTCCTTTCTCAATCAGCTTCCCGGCGCTCCAGGCGATATTTTTGGAGGCCTTTTCCAGCACCTCCGGGCCGACATCGCAGAGGATCACTTCCAGTCCGGCCTGGGCGCAGACCTGGGCGATCCCCGAACCCATCAACCCCGCCCCGGCTATGAACACTTTCTTGATTTCCATGCGTTTTGTACCTCCTACACCATATAAGCTGAATGACTTTTTTGCCACCGACAAGACTGGACAGGGTGGCAGCGACCTGCCGCCACCCTACTCATCAGCCCTTCGGGCGTTAAACCCCCATGATGAGGCAATTTCTGTGCTAAACGTTTAGGCTAAATCCCGATAGCTTCTTTTTTTTACCTGTCGGTCTCGCACTCGGCGGGACCGACGGCCTAAAAAATGTCTGTAGTTGTCCGCCTTTGTCTGTGGCAAAAAAGCCTTTGCTATTTCGCCATGACGCTTTCCGGCAACCGCCGGGTCAGTATATCCACCGTCTCCTCCACCATCTCCTCCAGCACCTGGCGGGCCGGCTTGATCTCCTTGATCAAACCGGAGATCTGGCCGGCCAGGCCTCCCACGTATTCGTCCTGATGGGCTTCCACAAAGGCCGCCAGCAGGGCCGAAGAAATCAGCACCTGCGTGGGGAACGGCAACGGATCCAATCCGGATTGATCCCAGAGGTCATGGAAACGATTGTAACTGGCCCGCAGGGTCTTGCCCGTGTAGGCCCGGCTGACCCGGGTGTCCTCATCGGTGGATTCGATGATCCGGCGCTTGTTCACTTCCAGAGCACCGCCCTCGTTGGTGGCCAGGAACCGGGTTCCTACCCAGACCCCGATGCAGCCCATGGCTAGGGCCGCCGCCACCCCCCGGCCGTCGCCGATGCCCCCCGCGCCCAGCACGGGAACCGGGAAAGCGGCATCGATGGCCTGGGGCAGCAGAGCCATGGTCCCGATGCGACCGGTGTGTCCTCCGCCCTCGTGTCCCTGGGCCACCAGGAGGTCGATGCCGGACTGGGCCATTCGTTTAGCGTTTTTAGAGTTGCCCGTGATCCCCAACACCTTGATGCCTAGGGCATGGGCCTCCTCCACCATAAATCCCGGGTTCCCCAAACCGGCGCAGAACAGGGGGACTTTCTCCTCGAGGCAAACCTTCACCGCCTCCAGAGGACGCATGGTAGTGGTATTCATCCGGACCATGATCTCGGCCTCGGGCAGGACCATCTCCCGCCGGATCTTTTCGACCCAGTCCCGATGGGCCTGCGGAATGGATTTCAGGACCAGGCCGAGGGGTACCTTATCCACCCCCGCCTGGCCGAGCCCCCCGCCCATATCCAGCTTCTGGGGCAGGAGTAAATCCACCCCAAAGGGTTTGTCGGTTTGGGACTTGATCTGCCGGATGGCCTCCCGCAATTCATCCACCGTGTAGCCGCTGCCGCCCAGGACTCCCAGCCCCCCGGCCTCCGAAACGGCCACCACCAATTCCACCGGAGCCCCGGTCTTTTCCCCGATCAGCGTGGGTCCCATACCGGCGCTGAGAATAGGGTATTCAATTCCCAACATATCACACAATTTGGTTCTTAATGTTCTCTTGGCCATAAGTTCTCCTCGTGTTTTTTTCATCAATAATTAATAATTAACAATTGATTATTAATTATTATTTTTTTCCGACGATCCCTTGCGCCGTCTTCTCCAGCACCCGCACACCGTGGATCAGCGCCGCGAAACGCTCATCTTTGGTCTGACCGTGGTAGTAGCGGTAATAGATCTGCTGGGCGATCACCGCCAGCCGGAAGACGCCGAAGCAGTAATAGAAATCGAAACGGGAAGTGTCCCGCCCGGTTTTTTCACCGTAGCGGTGGATCAGCTCTTCCCGGGTCGGGGCCCCGTCCAGGTGGGTGGGCATGTTCCGCAAGAGATGGGCTTCCAGGGGATCGTCTTTTTGCACCCAGTAGGCCAGGGTGTTGCCCAGGTCCATGAGGGGGTCCCCGATGGTGGCCATTTCCCAATCCAGCACCCCGATGATCCGGAAAGGGGCCACGGGTTCGATCACCAGGTTGTCGAGCCGGTAATCATTGTGGACCAGGGTCGGCCGGTCCGTATCCGCCGGCATCCGTTCGGCCAGCCAGCCCATGATCTCTTCAAAATCAGGGGCATCCGGGGTCCGGGCCGCCCGGTAGCGTTTACTCCAGCCCTCCACCTGGCGGCGGACAAAACCTTCCGGTTTGCCGAAATTATCCAAGCCGATTTTCCGGTAATCGAGGGAGTGCAGCTCGACCAGCACGTCCAGAAATTTTCCAAAAAGATCCCGAGCCTGCTCTGGCGACAACTCCAGCCCCGGCGGCAGATCCCGGCGCAGGATCAGCCCTTCGATGCGGGACATGACGTAAAAGGGGCTGCCGATCACCGATTCGTCTTCGGTATAAACCAGCGGTTCCGGACAATAGGGAAAGACCGGCCGCAAGGCCTTGAGAATCCGATATTCACGGCCCATATCATGGGCGGTCTTGGCCTTGGTCCCGAAGGGCGGCCGGCGCAGCACCAGATCCCGGTTTTTAAAGGAAAGCAGGTAGGTCAGATTGGAAAACCCGCGGGGAAACTGCCGGACGGACAAGGGTCCTTCCAGCCCCGGCAGCTCGGCCTGCAGAAAGGCCTCCACCCGGTCCGGATCCAGTTCCTCACCTTGCCGGATCTCCGTGGGTTGATCGGTTATGGTCATTCCAGTACCTCCAAATGGATCAAATCCGAAGAGGGAAATCGGTTGAGTCGAGGATGCGGGATTCACCCACCCCCCAACCCCCTCCCGTCGAGGGAGGGGGAGACTTTTTGGTCTTTCGAATTTTGTGCATTCGGATTTGTTTCGAATTTCGAGTTTCGAATTTCGGATTTAACGCAGGCCGTTAACTTGTTTACTTGACAACCTTCCCTTCATACTCCCGCAGGATACGTCGGGCCACGGTGACCTTGTGCACTTCATCCACCCCGTCATAGATCCGGGCGGCCCGTTCGTGGCGAAAGTAAAAGGCGATGATGGTGTCGTCGGTCATGCCCAACCCGCCATGCACCTGCAGGGCCCGGTCCACGACCCTTTGCATCACACCGGCCACGTAAAATTTGATCAGGGAAATTTCCTCCCGGGCCTCTTTCTGTCCCAGATTGTCCATCTTCCAGGCGGCGTGCAGAACCATCAGCCGGGCCGCCTGGATTTCGGCCGCGGACTCGGCGATCCAGGCCTGGATGATCTGCCGGGTGGCCAGAGTCTTCCCGGGGGCGATCTCCCGCTTCAGTGCCCGGGAGCACATCAGGGCCAGGACCCGGTTACAGATCCCGATCCAGCGCATGCAATGGTGGATTCGCCCTGGTCCCAGTCTTTCCTGGGCGATGACGAAACCGGCCCCCTCGGCACCGAGCAGGTTCTTTTGGGGCACCCGGCAGGACTGATAGAGGATCTCGCCGTGGCTGGCCCAGCCGGACCCCTCGTGACCCATGACCGGTATGTTGCGGACCAGGTTGAACCCGGGGGTGTCGGTGGGAACGATGATCATGCTGGCCCTCAGATAAGGAGAGGCCTCCGGACTGGTTACGGCCATGACGATGGCGAAATTCGACCCGTCGGCGCTGGAGGTGTACCATTTGTGGCCGTTGATGATGTAATCGTCCCCGTCTTTCACCGCCGTCGCATCCAGCAGGACGGGATTAGAACCCGCCTGGTCCACCTCGGTCATGGAAAAGCAGCTCCGGATCTTTCCTTCCACCAGGGGCTGCAGATATTTCTCCTTCTGCTCGGCGGTGCCATGGAGGTGGAGGATTTCGATATTGCCGGCGTCCGGCGCCTGGGCCCCGAAGACAAAGTGTCCGAGGGGCGACCGTCCCAGGGCCTCCGATACCAGGCCGAATTCCACCAGGTTCAGCCCCATCCCGCCGTATTCCTTGGGATGCTGGGGGGCCCACAGCTCCATCTGCTTCACCAGCTTGCGTTTTTCCTCCAACTCCGGAAGGAGTTCCACAAAATTTCGTTTCAAATATTCCGGTTCCAGGGGGATGAGTTCCTTATCCACAAACTCGTTCATCATCTCCAGTATGGCCTGCATTTTGTCCGCTATAGCAAAGTCCATGTTCTGCTCCTATTTTTTTGTTATGGTTTTATCAATCTCTTCTGCTCTCTGTCTTCCGATCTCTGTCCTCTGATCTCTGACCTCCGACCTCTGATCTCTGACCTCTGTTTTATTAGCGGTAGGTGAGCAGCTCCGGTTCCCGGATGATCTCCAGGTGAGCCACGTTGTTGAAAGAAGACAGGGTCAGGCGCTCCCGGTTATATTTGAAGATGGAGACGGAGGCGTTGCGCACTTGCCAGGATAATTGAATCGTCTCGAGGTCCGACAGGGACAGGGCCATTTTTAAAATGGCCGACAAAGGGCCTCCCGAAGTGACCAGGGCTACGGTCTTTCCCGAGCCGCTGGCCGACAGGATGCGGACGATTCCTTCCCGAACCCGCCGGTTAAAGGCCGACCAGGTTTCCAGCCCTGCCACCGTTTCCGGGACAGACATCCAGCGGGAAAGGGAACGGTCGAGTATTCGTTGGAGTGCCCGGCGATCGGTCTGCAGGCGGGGGAGGTCCTGTTCCAGGGCCGGGTCTTCCCGGATCAAATGGGGAAGCTGGGCGTTGATCACGGCCGTGGAATCGTACTCGTTGAACTCCGGCAGGATGGACAATTCCCTTTGAGGGGCATCAGGCTGGAGGCAGGAGCGGAGCGGTTCGGCCGTAGCCACCTGCCGTTTCAGCGATCCGGAATAGAGGGCCTGGAAACGGGTCCCGACCCGGTTGAAAAAGTCCTCGAGGAGGCGGGCCTGCCGGAACCCAAGTTCCGAAAGTTGATCGTAGTCGTCCCGGCCGAAAGAGGCCTGGGCATGACGGATGACGTAAAGTTCGCCCAATCAGATCACCACTGATTTTTCATACTGTGCGGTTCTTGTAAGGGCGGTTCGCGAACCGCCCCTACTGCTCCATTACTCCAAAGGGGATACCTGAAACAAGGCTTCCTCAAACTCGGCCCGCCCTGCGTAGCGCTTCAAGTAGAAACCCGGGGCCAGATCGATATTCTCGAAAAATTTCTCATTGACCTCGATCCCGGCCCCTTGCAGGGCCCGGACCAGTTCCTCATGGGACGGCGGACAACCCTTGACCGGGATCATTTCCCGGATAGCGGGATGGTCCTTATTGGCCTGAACCATGCATTTTCCCAGGAGGATGGTCTTCTTCATGCCGGGGTTGGGCTTCATAGCCTTGCCGGTGAGGATCTCCACTTCGTCCCAGGGACTGCCCTTCCAGGCTTTGGCAATGGCCATGAGGATCACCCGGGTCAGACCCGAACAATAGGTGCACATGGTCAGATCGTATTTTTTATAGGACAGGCCCTGGATGCCCATATCAGCCATGGGCCGGGGCAGAGTGCCGGCTTCGTTGTAAGGGAAATAATATTCATGATGGGCCGCCACCGCTGCGATTTTTTCCCCGACCACCTGAATCCCGGACAGGTCCGGTTGGCGGCCCTGGATCCCGGCGGCGTGTACCAGGTGGGGGACCTCGGCCGGTTCATAACCGAGGACCTTGGCGCCCACAAAATCGGCCGCCAGCATATCGGCCGAGGCGATCAGCAGGTTGCTGCGCCGAATCGTCCCGTCGAATCCGGGGCCCCGCTCGTTGGTATAGATCCCGTCCAATACGGTCAGCGCGGGAGGAACTATCCGGCCCAACCGGCCGACCATGTAATGCAGATCTTTTTGGGGATCGGCGCCGTGGCATTTTTTTCGGGAGTTGATGTTGATCAGGCCCTTGAGGTTTTTGATTCCCAGGGAGACTACGGCCTGGGCGTGGGTTTTCAGCACCGGCAAATCGACCAGGAAATCGCTTTCCAGGAAATCGACGTTATAGTGGAGGTTCACGCCGTCGCCGAGATCCACCTTTTTGAAGGGCCGTTCCAGGACATTGACCACCCGGACCCCATACCGTTTTTTCAGGAGGTTATACCCCAGGGTTTCAAAGGCATGAGCCGGGGTTTCCGGGTCCTTGACTTTACGGGTCACCATGCCCTCCCCGATGACGATATCCTCGATCCCTCTTTCTTTCAGCAGGAGAACCAGGTCTTCCACCACCCGGGAGGTGGTGATCACCCCCCATTTGGGAAAGGGGGTGAAACGGGTCCAGAAAACGATATTCGGTTTGATGAACACCCGGGCCCGGGCCGGGAGGTTGTCCAGACCGCGGCAGAGCTCCACGGCCTGCCGGACCGATTCCAGGGGTTTTTCGTAGCGGACGATAGAAACCAGGGATTGGGGCATGAAACTTCTTTCCTAAAAATGAATTCTGAAAATTTATCTTGTCCGGGAAATCAACAGCATTTTAAATTCGAAATCCGAAATCCGAAACAAATCCGAATGTCCAAAATTCCAATGACCGAAACATCCACCCCCCATATTGGGAGGGATGATTTGTACGGCAATGGTCATCCCTCTCCCCCGGCGGGGGGAGAGGGCGTCTTGGTTGTCTTTATAATTGATAATTAATAATTGATTATTGATTATTAGTCTTTAAGGCCTTTTACCAGTTATAGTCCTCTTTCTCGATCACGGTAGCCACGCCTTGTCCGCCGCCCACACAGGCATTGGCCAGGCCGTAGCGGCCGCCCTTGACGTTCAGGGTCCGGGCCAGGGTGCCGACCAGACGAATGCCGGTGGCGCCCAACGCGTGGCCGATGGCCGTGCCGCCGCCCATGACGTTCACCTTCTCCGGGTCGAGGCCCAGTTCCTTGATGCAGTTCAGGACCACGATGCAGAAGGCCTCGTTGATTTCCCAGAAATCGATATCGGAAGCCTTCAGGCCGGCCTTCTCCAGGGCCATCCGGCTGGCCGGCACCGGGCCGGCGCCCATGATGGTCGGGTCCACCCCGGCGATGCCCAGGGAGCGGATGGTGGCCAGGGGCTTGATCCCTTTCTTTTTAGCCGTTTCCTTGGACATGAGCACCATGCTGCTGGCCGCGGCGTTCAGGGGCGAGGAATTGCCGGCCGTGATCACCCCGTCCTTCCTGAAGGCCGGCTTCAACCCGGCCAAGCCCTCCAGGGTGGTGTCGCCCCGGACGGCCTGGTCGGTTTCCACTTTCAGAATCGTGCCGTCGGCCTGTTCGGCTTCGACGGGCAGGATCTCCCCGGCCAGGAAGCCGTCGGCCTGGGATTGGGCGGCCCGCTGATGGGAGCGGACACCCCATTTATCCAGATCTTCCTTGGTGTAACCCGTTTGGGCAAAGAGTTTTTCTGCGGTAAATCCCATGTTGGTGGAAGTCATCATGTCCCAGTGCAGGTAGGCCGGGTCCGTATAAAGGGCCATGTTCGGGACGATATGCCCCCGGTCGGTCGTGGCCAGGCCCATGGGAACCCGGGTCATATTCTCATAGCCTCCGGTCAGGACGATATCGCAGAAACCCTGGGCGATTTCCATAAAACCGATATGGATGGCCGCCATGGAAGATCCGCATTGCTGGTCCACAAACTTGGCCGGAACGGTCTCCGGGAAATTGGCCAGGAAAATGGGATTGCGTCCGCCGTAGGCCCATTGCTCGCCCACAGCCGTGGCGCAGCCGACGATGAAATCGTCCAGTTCCTGGGGATCGATCCCGGTCCGTTGCACCACCTCCGGGAGCAGTTTGGCCAGGAGTTCGTCTCCCCGCATCTTGCAGAACACGTCCCGGGCCGGGTCGTTGGGCCGGGAACGGGACTGGGCAGTTCTTAAATATCCGGCAATCACTACTTCTTTCATAACGTTTCCTCCCTTTTTTCACCGCAAAGACGCCAAGAGCGCAAAGAAGAAAAAGAAATTTTTAATTGCCGGTTTTACCGGCAACTAAAAAAGTCCCTTGGCGTCCTTTGCGACTTTGCGGTGCAATTTGTTTTTTAATCCTGATAAAAAGTTTTGTTTCCTGCGGCCATCTCCTGCAGGAGTTTGGCCGGCTGGAAGCGCAGACCGTATTGCTGCTCCAGGGCCAGCAGCTTTTCATAAACGTTTTTGACCCCCCATTTGTCGGCATAACGCAGGATCCCGCCCCGATAGGGGGGAAAGCCGGTGCCGTAGATCATGGCCAGATCCATGTCCCAGGGCCGGTCGCAGATGCCCTCTTCGATCATCAGGGCCGCCTCGTTGATGGCCAGGGCCAGCATGGCGTCCACCACCTCCTGGTAGCTCATTTTCTTGGGGGTGACCTGGTTTTCCTTAAGGTACTGCTCGACCACTTCGGCGATCTTCGGATTGGGAACCACGTTTTTCCCCTGGTAGAGGAAATACCCCGCCCCGGTTTTACGCCCGTAACAGCCGGTCTGATAAATCCGCTCCGTCAGGGGATGGATTTTGTACCGTTCGCCCAGCCGCTGCTCGAAGGTCTTGTTGACGTGGTAATTGATATCGATCCCGGTCAGGTCGGCCAGGGTGGCCGGTCCCATGGGCATGCCGAAATCGACCAGCGCCTCTTCGATGATCCGGCCTTCCACCCCGTCAGCCACCAGGAACACGGAACCCCCCATCAGACCGCCGAGTTGCCGGGAGACGTAAAAGCCCGGACCGTCGTTGACCACGATGGGAATTTTCTTGATATTCCGGCCGAAGGCTACGCTGCTGGCCAGGGTTTGATCCGCAGTCTGTTGGGCGCAGATGATCTCCAGCAGTTGCATGCGGTGGGCCGGGTTGAAGAAGTGCAGGCCGATCATCCGGCCCGGGTCCTTCAGGACCGAGGCCATCTCGGTGATGGGCAGGGCGCTGGTGTTGGTTCCGAAGATCACTTCCGGACGGCAGATCCCCTCCAGCTTCAACCAGATGTCCTGTTTGACCTTCATGTTCTCCAGGACCGCCTCGATCACCAGGTCCACTTCCTGCAAATCCTCCAGGGCGGTGGTGGTGGTCAGCCGGGTCTGGATCATTTTTTCCAGGTCGGCCGAGGTCAGCTTTTTTTTCTTGATCGGGAAGTCGAAGGTCTTCCGAATGGCGGCCACTCCCTTTTGCAGTGCTTCCTGGTTAATGTCCCAGAGGACCGCCTCAAAGCCGTTGGCCAGCAGGAGGTTGACGATCCCGGAACCCATAACCCCGCCGCCGAGCATAGCCACCTTTTTTATTTTCGCCGGCGTAAGTAACTTGATCCGGGGCAGCCGTCCGGCCGCCCGGGTGTTCAGGAAGATGCCGATCAGGTTCTTGCAGACGTCGGTCAGGGCGCACTCGCTGAAAAGTTCCACTTCCCGTTCGATATCCGCCTCGATATCGAAGCCCAATCCTTTTTCCACGGCCTCGATGGCCTTGAAGGGAGCGATATACCCCTTGGCCTTGTTTAGGGTCATCATCTTGACGTAGTTGAGGAAGGGTTTTTTCTCCGCGGCGCTGGGCAGCCGGTCGATCTTGTTACGGGTCCGGCGCAGCTCCAGCCGGGGCCGCCCGGTGAGGAACCGCTTGGCCGCGGCCAACGCGGCTTCGATGAGCTTTTCCAGCGGGACCACTTCATCCACCAGGCCCCGCTGCAGGGCCTTTTCGGATTTGATCGGGGCCCCGGTGGTGATCATCTCGATGGCATTGGGCAGGCCGATCAGACGGGGCAGCCGTTGGGTGCCGCCGGCGCCGGGGATCAGGCCGATCTGGACCTCGGGCTGCCCCAGGTTGATTCCCGGTGCCGCCACCCGGTAATGGCAGGCCATGGCCGTCTCCAATCCGCCGCCCAGGCAGTTTCCGTTGATGGCGGCGATGACCGGCTTGGGGGCCATCTCGATCCCGTTCAGAAAACGCGCCGCCTCCAGGGCCGGGCCAAAGATATCTTCCTTCTTTTTAACCAGTTGCAGCCGGGTGATATCCGCCCCAGCGATGAAATTTTTTCCGGTGCCGGTCAGAACAATAGCCTTGACCGCCCCATCCTGCATGGCCTCGCGGATGGCCGCCCCGAAATCCTGCATCAATTGGGGGGACATCTGATTCACCGGAGGGCTGTCCAGGGTCAACAGCGCGACCCCGTCTTCCGTTAAAGTCACTTTTACAGTTTGGTAGTCTGTTTTCATAAGCATTTACTCCGACTGTTATTTTTTTGTTATCTCGCTTCGACATCCCTACATTCGATGTTCGATGTTGGATGTTCGATGTTGGACGTTCGTCTTTTTAAGGCTGTTTCTTCGCTTCTTCCTCGTCCCGCAGCACCTTGCGCAGGATCTTGCCTACTGCCGACTTGGGCAGGGTCTCCCGGAATTCCACCTGTTTGGGCACCTTGTAGGCGGCCAGGCGTTCCTTGCAGAAATTGACGACCTCCTCGGCCGTAATCTCGGCGCCCTCTTTCAGGACCACATAGGCTTTGACCGTTTCCCCGCGGTATTCGTCCCTGAGACCCACGCAGACGGCCTCCTGGATCTTGGGATGCTGAAAGAGCACCTCGTCGATCTCCCGGGGATAGATGTTGAACCCGCCCGCGATGATCATGTCCTTTTTGCGGTCCACGATGTAGAGGTAGTCGTCCTCGTCAAAAACGGCGATGTCTCCGGTATAGAGCCAGCCGTCTTTAAGAGTCTCTCGAGTAGCTTTCGGATTCTCATAGTATCCTAACATTACATTTGGTCCTAAAGCCAGAATTTCACCTACTCCCTCTCTATCAGGGT
>JACRCK010000377.1 GCA_016219065.1 Deltaproteobacteria bacterium | reverse complement strand
TGGACGCGTCCAACATGCTCAAACCGGCCCTGGCCCGGGGAGAGCTGCGCTGCGTGGGCGCCACCACCATCAATGAATTCCGGAAGTACGTGGAAAAGGACGCCGCTCTGGAACGGCGCTTCCAGCCGGTGCTGGTGGCCGAACCGACGGTAGAGGATACCATCGCCATTCTGCGGGGACTCAAGGAGAAATACGAGGTCCATCACGGGGTGCGGATCAAAGATTCGGGCATCGTGGCCGCGGCCACCTTGTCCAGCCGCTACATTACCGACCGGTTTCTGCCGGACAAGGCCATCGACCTGATCGACGAAGCGGCCTCCAAGCTGCGTATCGAGATCGACAGCCTGCCCCAGGAGATCGACGAGCTGGAACGGCGGATCGTGCAGGAAGAGATCGAGAGAGAGGCCCTGAAAAAAGAGGTGGACCCGGCTTCCCAGGAGCGCTTGGCCAAGATTGAAAAGGACCTGGCCGGCCTGAAAGAAAAGAGCGAGGCCATGAAGGTCCACTGGCGCCTGGAAAAGGAAGCCATTCAGAAGATCCGGGGGACCAAGGAGCGGATCGAACAGTTGAAAGTGGAGACCCAGAACGCCGAACGCCAGGGCGATCTGACCCGCGCGGCCGAACTGCGCTACGGAAAGCAACTGGAATTGAACCGGGAACTGGAGGAAGAGAACCGGAAACTGGAGGAGCTCCAGGCTGAGCAGAAGATGCTCAAGGAAGAAGTGGATGACGAAGACGTGGCCGAAGTGGTGGCCAAGTGGACCGGCATTCCCGTGTCCCGGATGATGGAAGGGGAAAAGCAGAAATTGATCCGCATGGAAGAGCGGATCCGCGAGCGGGTCATCGGCCAGGACGAGGCCATCCGGGCCGTGTCCAATGCGGTGCGGCGGGCCCGTTCGGGATTGCAGGATCCCAACCGGCCCATCGGCTCCTTCATCTTCATGGGCCCCACCGGGGTGGGGAAGACGGAACTGGCCAAGGCCCTGGCCGAGTTCCTGTTCGACAACGAGCAGGCCATGGTCCGGGTGGATATGTCCGAGTACATGGAGAAACATTCCGTTTCCCGGTTGATCGGGGCCCCGCCGGGGTATGTCGGCTACGAGGAGGGCGGGTATCTGACCGAGGCCGTCCGCCGACACACTTATTCGGTGGTCCTCTTCGACGAAATCGAGAAGGCCCATCCCGAGGTCTTCAACGCCCTGCTACAGATCCTGGACGACGGGCGGATGACCGACGGCCAGGGCCGGACCGTGGATTTCAAGAATACCCTGGTCATCATGACCTCCAACATCGGCAGCCAGTTTATCATGGACCTGACCGAACGGGAGCGGGATGAGATGATCCGGCGGGTCATGGAGGCCCTGCGGGCCCATTTCAAACCGGAGTTCCTCAACCGGATCGACGATATCGTCATCTTCCACAGCTTGAACCGGGAACAGATCAAGTCCATCATCGATATTCAGGTCCGTCTGCTGCAAAAACGTTTGGCGGAACGCCACCTGATCCTGGAATTGACCGACGCTACCCGGGAGTTGCTGTCCCGGGAGGGTTTCGACCCGGTGTACGGCGCCCGTCCCTTGAAACGGGTCATCCAGCACCGCCTCCAGGACTCCCTGGCCATGAAGCTCCTGGAAGGGGAATTTGCCGAGGGCGATACCATTGAGGTGGATGCCAATTCCAAGGATGAGGTGGAGTTTAGGAAGGGCTAGCCTGATCCGGTTTTCCTTGACAGAAAAAAAACAATAATTAATAATTAACAATTAATTATCAATTATTAATTATTCTAAAAAGTTATATAGTTTAACCCAACCAATGGCGGAGTAAGAACATGTTTTCCAATACCATGAAAACCACTTTTCTACTGGCCCTGATGACCGTCCTGATCATCCTCATCGGCCGGGCGGTCGGCGGACAGCAGGGGATGGTCCTGGCTTTTGTCCTGGCCGGAGCCATGAATCTGGGCAGCTACTGGTTTTCGGACAGGATCGTCCTGGCCATGTATCGGGCCCAGGAAGTTTCCCCTCAGGAACACCCCGGGATTCATCAAATGGTGGCCGAGTTGGCTCAAAACGCCGGGATTCCCAACCCCCGGGTCTATATGATCGAGGACGATTCGCCCAACGCTTTTGCCACCGGCCGGGACCCGCAGCATGCCGTGGTGGCGGTGACCACCGGGATTTTGCGCATCCTGTCCCGGGATGAGCTGCGGGGGGTTCTGGCCCATGAACTCGGCCATGTTAAAAACCGGGATATCCTGATCGGGTCCATAGCGGCCACGATGGCCGGGGCGATCATGATCCTGGCCAATATGGCCCGCTGGGCGGCTATCTTCGGGGGAAATCGCGGCAATGATGAAGAAGGCGGCGGGGGAGGTCTCATCGGGATGCTGGTTATGACCATCGTGGCGCCGATTGCGGCCATGCTGATCCAGATGGCCATCTCCCGATCCCGGGAATACCTGGCCGACGCCTCCGGAGCCCAATTTTCCCATAACCCCCTGAGTCTGGCCTCGGCTCTGGGTAAATTGCAGCAGGCCTCCCAGCAGATCCCCATGGCCGATGCCAAACCGGCTACGGCTCATATGTTCATCGTCAATCCCCTTTCCGGGCGAAGCCTGATGAGCCTCTTCAGCACCCATCCCCCCATCGAGGAGCGGATCGCCCGGCTGCGGGCCATGCGGCC
This sequence comes from Deltaproteobacteria bacterium, assembly GCA_016219065.1. GTDB lineage: Bacteria > Desulfobacterota > RBG-13-43-22 > RBG-13-43-22 > RBG-13-43-22 > JACRCK01. The sequence continues at coordinate 13,357 of JACRCK010000377.1, read as the reverse complement.
GTAAAAAAAGATGAACATCGAACATCCAACGTCCAACATCGAATGTGGATGTAAAAACGAACTATTTCTTGATAGATCTCCCATGCGATAACCATCATTGAATGTTGGATGTTGAATGTTCGATGTTGGATGTTCGTCGTCGTTATACCCTCCTGCCCACATCCAAGTTGACTTTTCCTTCCTATTGGAATAAAAATCCGAAGACCGACTGATCATCACGCACCGTCAAGGATATTTCAGCAAAAACGAAGGAGTTTTATATGTCTTGTGTCATCGTAGTGGGCAGCCAGTGGGGGGACGAGGGGAAGGGCAAGATTGTAGACCTGTTGACCGAACACGCCGAGGTGGTGGTCCGGTTTCAGGGGGGGAACAACGCCGGCCATACGCTGGTGGTGAACCGGGAGCAGTTTATCTTCCATTTGATCCCTTCCGGCATCCTGCACTCGGAAAAAAAATGCCTGATCGGGAACGGGGTCGTGGTGGACCTCGAGGTCCTGTTGCAGGAGGTCACTGCTCTCCGGGAAAGGGGGGTTTCCCTCTCGCCCGCCAATCTGGCCATCAGCGAAAGGGCCCATTTGATCCTGCCTTACCACAAGCACCTGGATCTTTCCCGGGAGGCGGCCAAAGGGAAAAATTCCATCGGGACCACGGGACGGGGTATCGGCCCCTGCTATGAAGACAAGGTCTCCCGGGTGGGAGTGCGGATGGTCGATCTTCTCGACCGGGAAGTATTTCAGGAAAAGGTCAGGGAAAATTTAAAAGAAAAAAATTTTATTTTTGAACAATTTTTCAAAGTGGCCCCCATCGACCCGGAGGCGATTTTCCAGACCTTTCTGCCCCTGGCGGACTTTTTCAGGCCTTATGTGGCCAACGTCTCCCTGCTGATCGATGAGGCCATCCGGGACGGAAAAAACGTTTTGTTCGAAGGCGCCCAGGGGACGCACCTGGATGTGGACCATGGCACCTACCCCTACGTCACTTCGTCCAATCCGGTGGCCGGCAGCGTTTGCGCCGGGGCGGGCCTGGGTCCCAACAAGATCCAAGCGGTGGTGGGCCTGGTCAAGGCCTATACCACCCGGGTCGGGGGCGGACCTTTTACCGCCGAGCTGACCGACGATACCGGCCTGCTCCTCCGGGAGAAGGGGGGAGAATACGGGGCTACCACCGGACGTCCCCGTCGTTGCGGCTGGCTGGATACGGTCGTGCTGCGGGATTCGGCCCGCCTGAACGGGTTGACCCACCTGGCCCTGACCAAATTGGACGTCTTGTCCGGGTTGAAGACCATCAAGATCTGCACCTCTTATGCCTGTGCGGCGAGAGACTTACACCAAATGCCGGCCCTGTTGAAAGACCTGGAAAGATGCCGCCCTGTTTACGAGGAAATGGAGGGCTGGACGGACTCGCTTCAGGGGATCCGGCGGTTTGAAGACCTCCCACCGGCCGCCCAAAAATACGTCCGGCGTATCGAGGAACTGGTTCAAGTCCCCGTGGGCATCATCTCCGTCGGGCCGGGCCGCGAGGAAACCCTGACCATGGGGAATCCTTTTCAAGAATAATAACAATAGAACATAATAAAAAAATGAACATCGAACATTCAACATTCAACGTCCAATGTCGGAATTCTTATCTATATAAATCCATCATGGATAATCTATCGATGACAGCTATTGAAAGTTTTTACGTCCATATTCAATGTTGGATGTTGAATGTTGGATGTTGGATGTTCGTCTTTTAACGCATGGCCGATCCCACCGGAAGAATCCTAACCATCCCCCAAGCCGTTATCTTCGATTTTGAGGGCACCCTAGTCGATTTTCAGTGGCGCCTGGCCGAGGCCGAAGCCGAAGCCACCGAAGTTCTGGTCCGATTACAGATGCTGGAACCGGGGGAAAAGTTGAGCTACGCGGAGATGATGAACCGGGTCCTCTCGGAAGACGAGAATCCGGTTCAGCCGGCAGGTTTAGCCCTGCTCTCCGAAATCTATGACCGCTACGATGCCGAGGCCCTCGGTCGCTGGCGGATCCGACCGGGCGCCCTGGAGGCCCTGGAACAGCTAAAGGCCCGGGGGCTGAAGACCGGCCTGGTCAGCAACGTGGGCCGGGCCGTTCTGGACGCCGCCCTGGAACGGGTGGGCCTGATATCCTGGCTCGACGAGACCGTCAGCCGCAACGAAGCCGGCCGACTGAAACCCGACCCGGCGGGGATAATTATGGTCTGTGAGCGTCTCCACTGTTCCTTGAACGGGGTTTTGTACGTCGGCGACAGCCTGGACGATATACGGGCCGCCAAGGAGGCCGGGGTCCCGGTGGCGGTCATCCAGGGGGGGCAGGACCGGCTTCCTGAAATCGACCAAGCTGATCCTTCCTGGATAATCAAGGAGTTGGCCGAATTGACGGCGCTGCTGGACAATGGCAGGAAGCTTGACTTTTAAAAATGTAATAGGTATATTAAAAGGTTAAAGAAGCTTAAGATAAAAGGCGATAAAAAAGCGAGAGTGGCGGAGTTGGTAGACGCACTGGACTTAGGATCCAGCCCTGGAGACAGGGTGGGGGTTCAAATCCCCCCTCTCGCACCAAAATGAAGGCTGAGGGGAAAAATGGCATGAAAGTTCAAGTGGAGGATCTGAGCGCGATCAAAAAAAAGCTGATTGTGGAAGTAGAGCCGGAAAAGGTGAAGCAGGAATGGGAAACGGTTTTTAAAAAAGTAAATAAAACCGTTAAGTTAAAAGGTTTTAGGCCCGGTAAGGTGCCCCGCAGCCTGGTAGAAAAATATTACGGGCCCCAGATCGACGACGAGGTGGTCCGACATCTGATCAACGAGATGTACCCGGAGGCGCTGAAGGAAACCAAGCTGATTCCGGTGGCTTTTCCCGAATTTGGGCCGCCGGATTTTGATCGGCAAGGCCCGTTCACCTTTCAGGCGACCCTGGAATTGAAACCCGAGGTAGCCATCAGCGACTACCGGGGCCTTTCCCTGACCCGGGAGGAAGCCACCGTGGATGAAGAGCTGGTTAACAAACGGCTGGATATGATCCGGGAATCTCACGGGGAGCTGGTGACGGTCAGCGAAGAACGGCCGGTCCGGGAAGGTGATTACGCGGTAATCGACTACCGGTCCTGGATGGATGATCGGCCGGTCGAAGGCGGGTCGGCCGAGCACTTCGACCTGGAGGTGGGCGCCGGCCGGTTCAACCCCGAATTCGAAAAAGAATTAATCGGAATGAAAAAAGGGGCGGAAAGGGAATTCGAAATTCCTTTCCCGGAAGGGTACGGGAATCCGGCTCTGGCCGGAAAAACGGTGAAATACCGGGTTGTTCTGCAGGAGATCAAGGAAAAGAACCTTCCCGAATTGAATGATGAATTTGCGCAGGGGCTGCAGGGAGGAGGGTTCACTTCCCTGGAGGACCTGAGGAAAAAGATCCGTGAGGACCTGGAACGGATGGAGAAGCAGCGGACCGATCAGAAATTAAACGAAGACCTGCTCGATCAGTTGGCGGCCAAGACGGACTTCGAGCTGCCGGAGGGACTGGTCCAGGCGGAAATCGAAGGGACGATCAGCCGGCTGGAACAGGATATGACCCGGCGGGGCGTTTCCTGGCCTTCGAACGAGGCGGAACGGGACCGGGTGCGGGAAAACATCAGGCCGACGGCTGAAAAGAGGGTCCGGCGGGATTTGATCCTGGAAAAGATCGCCGAACTGGAAAACATTACGGTCGCCCCGGAGGAGATCGAGGCGGAACTAAATAAGATTGCCGCGGGGGTCAATCAATCCGTGGGCCTGGTTCGGGAGGTATACAATAAAAACAATCTAATGGGCGGCTTGGAGGCCCAGATGTTGCAGGAAAAAACCTTGAATTTTCTGAAAGACCAGGCCCAAATCGCTTGATCCGGTCCGGTGGATAACTTATCTTTAAGTAAAAGTTAAAGTGAAAGAGGAAATCTTATGACATTAGTACCCATTGTCGTCGAGCAGGACAGCCGTGGAGAACGGGCTTATGATATTTACTCCCGCCTGCTTCGGGACCGCATCATCTTTCTGGGTTCGGCTATCGAGGATCATGTGGCTAACTTGGTCATCGCCCAGCTTCTATTCCTGGAAGCCGATGATCCGGACAAAGACATCCACATGTATATCAATTCACCGGGCGGGATCGTTACCTCCGGTCTGGCCATCTATGATACCATGCAGTACATCAAACCGAACATTTCCACATTGTGTCTGGGGCAGGCCTCCAGCATGGGGGCCCTGTTGTTGACGGCCGGCACGAAGGGCCTGCGCTATGCGCTGCCCCACTCCCGGATCTTGATCCATCAACCCCTGGGTGGATTCCAGGGCCAGGCCACCGACGTGGACATCCAGGCCCGGGAGATCCTGCGCATGCGGGAGGAATTGAACAATATCCTGGTCCGGCATACCGGGCAGTCCTATGAAAAGATTGAAAAAGACACGGACCGGGATTTTTTTATGACCGGAGAGCAGGCCCGGGAATATGGGATCGTGGACAAAGTGATCTCCCAGCGGGAATTGATCGCCCCGGCGACGGGAAGTTAAATTTCCTTCAGCCCCCCCTCCCTTGATCCCGCGCTGCCGCGGGACAGGCTCCGGGGGTTGGGGGGTGGGTGAATCCCAACTAATTGATCCAATTGGTTAGTTTTAACAGAGGTACAAAATGAACAAAAAAGGCAACGACAAAGGGAAGGGAAACGATCTGGTCTGTTCGTTCTGCGGCAAGACCCAGGAAGAAGTCAAGAAACTGATCGCCGGGCCCTCGGTCTACATCTGTGACGAATGCATCGGTTTGTGCAACGAGATCATTGCCGAGGAGTACGAAAAGGAAGAAACCCAGGGCGGCGACCGGGTTCCCAAACCGATTGACATCAAGTCCATCCTGGACGAATACGTGATCGAACAGGAAAAGGCCAAAAAGATCCTTTCCGTGGCCGTCCATAACCATTACCAGCGCATCGATACCAAAATCGACATGGACGGAGTGGAACTGCAAAAAAGCAACATTCTGCTGATCGGCCCCACCGGGTCAGGCAAGACCCTCCTGGCCCAGACCCTGGCCAGGATCTTAAAAGTCCCTTTCACCATCGCCGACGCCACGGCCCTGACGGAAGCCGGCTACGTGGGCGAAGATGTGGAGAACATCATCCTGAACCTGTTGCAGGCCGCCGATTATGACGTGGAGCGGGCCTGCCGCGGGATTGTTTATATCGATGAAATCGACAAGATCGCCCGGAAATCGGAAAACCCCTCCATCACCCGGGACGTTTCGGGTGAAGGCGTCCAGCAGGCCCTGCTGAAAATCATTGAAGGGACCATGGCCAGCGTGCCGCCCAAAGGGGGGCGCAAACATCCCCAACAGGAATTCGTCAAGGTGGATACCTCCAATATCCTGTTCATCTGCGGCGGGGCCTTCAACGGGCTGGATCGGATCATTCAGGGCCGTCACGGGGCCAAGGCCATGGGCTTCGGCGCCAATATCCAGAAAAAGGCGGAAAAAAAGCGCCTGGGGGAGGTCCTGAGCGACGTCCAACCCGAAGATCTGCTGAAATTCGGATTGATCCCGGAATTCATCGGCCGCCTGCCCGTGATCGCCACCCTGGATGAATTGACCGAAGAGGCCCTGGTCCGGATCCTGACCGAACCGAAGAACGCCATTGTCCGCCAGTACCAGAAACTCTTTCAGCTTCAGGGCGTGGACCTGAAGTTCACCGAGGGGGCCATCAAGGCGGTGGCCCAGGAGGCGCTGAAGCGGAAGTCCGGGGCCCGGGGGCTGCGCTCTATTCTGGAAAACTCCATGCTGGACATCATGTATGAAATCCCTTCCATGGACAATGTGCGGGAGTGCATCGTCAGCGAGGAAGTGGTCTTGAAAAAGGATCTGCCCATTCTCCTGTTGGAGAACCAGGCGGTATCCGCCTAACAGGATTCCAGGGTTCGAGGGGTCGAGTGCTAAACATGCTCTCCGCTTATTATGCACTTGAATTCTTGACCCCTTGAACCCTCGAATCTTAAAGCTAGCGGCTTCAGCCGCTAGTAGTTTACTCAAAAGGAAAGTCGTATGACGGAAATTACTGCCAAAGATCAGAGCCGGGACTGGGGACTCAAGCAAATCATTCCGGTTCTTCCGCTCCGGGACATCGTGGTTTTCCCGGGTATGGTGGCCCCGCTGTTCGTAGGGCGGGAAAAATCCATCCAGGCCCTGGAATACAGCATGTCACTGGAAAAAGATATTTTTCTCCTGGCCCAGCGTCAGGCCAAAGTGGACGATCCGGGGGAACGGGACCTCTACCAGGTGGGGACGGTAGGAACCATCCTGCAGATGCTGCGTCTGCCCGATGGAACGGTGAAGGTCCTGATCGAGGGGCGCTATCGGGCCCGGGCGCAGCGCTATTTGCCCAACAAGACCTTCTTCCTCGTTGAAGTCGAGGAAGTGGCCGACATCCCGGCCTCGGAATCCGAAAAGGAGGCCCTGGTCCGGACCATCAAAGCGACCTTTGAAAATTACCAGAAATTCAATAAGAAGATCCCTCAAGAGCTGGTCCACACCATCAACGGTCTGGACGATCCCACCCGGCTGGTGGACGCCCTGGTCCCCCACTTGGGCATCAAGCTGGATCAGAAGCAGGAATTGCTGGAACTGATCCAGGTCACCCGGCGGATGGAGAAACTCTACGAGGTCATGCGCGGGGAGATCGAGATCCTGGAAATCGAACAGCGGATCAAAGGCCGGGTCAAGAAGCAGATGGAAAAGACCCAGCGCGATTACTACCTGAACGAGCAGATGCGGGCCATCCAGAAAGAGATGGGCGAGCAGGACGATTTCAAGAATGAAATCCAGGAACTGGAAAAGCAGATCAAGCGCAAACGGATGTCCAAGGAGGCCATGACCAAGGTCCGTCATGAACTGAAGAAACTGAAGATGATGTCGCCCATGTCGGCCGAGGCCACGGTGGTGCGCAACTATGTGGACTGGTTGATCTCCATCCCCTGGTTCAACAAAAGCCGGGTGAAACTGGATATCGACGCCGCGGAAAAGATCTTAAATGAAGACCATTACGGCCTGGAAAAGCCCAAGGAAAGGATTTTGGAGTACTTGGCGGTCCAGAGCCTCAATAAAAAGATCCGTGGTCCGATCCTCTGTTTCGTGGGGCCTCCCGGGGTCGGCAAAACTTCGCTGGCCAAGTCCATCGCCCGGGCCACCGGCCGTAATTTCATCCGTCTTTCGCTCGGCGGGGTTCGGGACGAAGCGGAGATCCGGGGTCATCGGCGGACCTACATCGGGGCCCTGCCGGGCAAGATCATCCAATCCTTGCGTAAGGCCAAAACCAACAACCCCGTGTTCTGCCTGGATGAAGTGGATAAGATGAGCACGGATTTCCGGGGCGACCCCTCGGCGGCCCTCTTGGAAGTATTGGATCCGGAACAGAATTTCGCCTTCAACGACCATTACCTGGACGTGGATTACGACCTGTCGGAGATTTTTTTCATCACCACGGCCAATACCCTGTACTCCATCCCCGCTCCCCTGCAGGATCGGATGGAGATCATCCGGCTGGCCGGATATACCGAGCCGGAAAAGCTGGCCATCGCCCGCCAGTTTTTGGTCAAGAAACAGACCGAAGCCAACGGTTTGAAACCGGAGAATATCGAGATTTCAGACAATGCGGTGCTGGCCATCATTCGCCAGTATACCCGGGAGGCCGGGGTCCGCAATCTGGAGCGGGAGATTGCCTCCCTCTGCCGCAAAGTGGCCAAGGAAGTGGTCAAAAAAGGGCCGGAAACGCGGGTGGAGATCAACGCTGCCTCCATTCCCAAGTATCTGGGGGTGTCGAAGTTCCGCTACGGCGAAACCGAGGAAAAGGACGAGGTGGGCATCACCACCGGCCTGGCCTGGACCGAATTCGGCGGAGAGCTGCTGCTCACCGAAGTGGTGCTCATGCCGGGCAAAGGCAAGCTGATCATTACCGGCAAGCTGGGGGACGTCATGCAGGAATCGGCCCAGGCCGCCCTGAGCTACGTCCGCTCCCGGGCTGAAAGGCTGGGGCTGCCCCTCAATTTTTACCAGAAAATGGACATCCATATGCACATCCCCGAAGGGGCCATCCCCAAGGACGGGCCTTCGGCCGGGATTACCATCGCCACTTCCATCGTCTCGGCCCTGATCAAGAAAGCGGTGAAGCGCAAGGTGGCCATGACCGGGGAGATCACCCTGCGCGGCCGGGTGCTGCCCATCGGGGGCTTGAAGGAAAAGCTCATCGCCGCCCAGCGCGGGAAGGTGGAGCGGGTCATCATTCCCAAGGACAACGAGAAGGATCTGAAGGATATCCCGGTTAAGGTTCTGAAGTCCATGGAAATCATCCCGGTGGAACACATGGACGAGGTGCTCAAGGCGGCCTTGGTCCTGGAAGACCCGGAAACGCTGTTCAAGCCGGCCCCGGAGGGCGAATGCCTGCCCTTCTACCTGGAGGAACAACTGCCCAAGGCTCCCACGGAGATGATTGCCCACTAAAAAACAGTCGTAAGGCGTGAGGCGCAAAGCGCAAAGAAATTATCCTTTGCGTCCTTTGCGCCTTGGCGGTGAAAAAAAATGTATTTGCTCAAACATATCAAGCTGGACAAGGATGCCATACTGATCGGCCGACCCAAGGCGGAAGACCTGGCCAGTCTGGCCGGGCAGGGCTACCGCCTGGTCCTGGATATCATGCCCGAAGCCTTGAAGGACAAAGGCCTGGCCCGCCGCGTGCGGGCGGCGGGGATGAAATACTCCCATATCCCGGTGGAATCCTGCGATCTCTCTTCCTGCCGGATCGACGAACCCTGGGTGGTCAAATTCTCCCGGTTCGTCAATACCAGCGATCAATACCCCTTTATCATCAATACCGACGACGAGTCCCTGGGCCTGAGCCTGATGGTCATGGCCCAACTCTTCCTGTTGGGAACCCCGGCCCGAGGAGTGATCCAGGCCATCGAAAAGCTGGGCTTGTCCCTGAAGGGCCGCAAGGACATCAAGCGCTTCATAACGGAATACTATTCCCACTACCGCCGGTCCGCGAATCCCGAAAAAACAAATACCCCGTCCGGGGCATAGAACTGCGGGCGGGCCTCAGCGCTTCCCGTACCGTTTCGGCCAGGATCTTGAAGTCCACCCACAGGGACCGGTTCCGCCCGTAACGGATATCCTGCCGGACCAGCTCCTCGAAGGAGGCCCAGCGGCCCCCTTCCTTGGCCTGCCAGATGCCGGTCAGCCCCGGCTTGACTTCCAGGAACCGGCGCAGGTGCCAGGACTGGTATTTTCCCACCTCATCCGGTCTGGGCGGTCGGGGGCCGACCAAGCTCAGCTCCCCTTTCAAGACATTGAAAAAATGCGGCAGCCTGTCGAGGCCCAACCTCCGGATGATCCGGCCCACCGGGGTGAAGCAGCTTTCGTTCTTCAACTGGCCGGAACGGAATTTTAAAAAGTTGAAAGGAGTCCCCTGAAGGCCCAGGCGGGTCTGCCGGACAATGATTGGACCGGGAGAGGTCAGCTTGATGGCCAGGGCCGTAATGAGCAGGACCGGGAAAAAGAGGACCAACCCCGTGAGCGCCCCTATAAAATCCAGCCCGCGCTTCAGGTGCTGCTGTCCGGAGGAATCACTCCAGGGTTCCAATGATTCCAGGGTGAAGATCCGGGGCTCGGCCCCGATCTTACCGAGAATTTCGGCAAAGAGCCGATCGGGGTAAGTTCCGGTCAGGACCTCACAGCTATTCCAGTCCCGGTCTTTGACCAGCAGTTCCAGCCGTTGGCGGGCCTCGGGTTCGGCGGTGTCCAGCAGCAGAATCCCGAAGCTTTTCCCGTTCACCCAGCCTATCAACTCCGTCTCCAGGAGGTCCCGCTTGATGGAAATCAGAATCTCCCTCAGGAGTCGGACGTCTCCCCCCGAGTCTTCTTTTAGGGAAAATAAGGCCAGGGACAGGGGCGTCTTGGAGCGGTCGGTCCGCCGTTTTTCAAACCGGAGCCGCTCCAGAAATTCCTCGGTAGGGAGGATCGAGACCGCAGCGCCAAAAGTTTCCATTTTCTTCCCCTGTAAAAAGATAGAGAACCCCCTCTTTTTTAGTAAGCTGTTATCTCTTCGCGGCCTTGGTCACCGCCTCCACTAAAGGAGCGGCCTCCGCCTTGACGGCCTTATGACGGATGAAAATATCCGTGGGCGAGACCTTTTGCCCATAGAAGGATTCATTCAACCCGTCCCGGACCGCTACCGCGGCCCCCTCGAAAGAAATTCCGCCGTACAATCCTTTAGACCTGGAAAAACTGAGGATGTCCACGCTGAGATTGGCGGTGGCCGCTTCAGCCCCGGCGCCGATCGGACCGGCGGCCACACCCACGTCGCCGCCCAGTTTGAGGCTGTGGGAAAGCAGCGCGGTCACTCCCCTTTGAGTCATGGCCAGCATGACCACCTCGGAAGCCAGTCCTCCGATTTGCAGACCCCAACTGGCTTCGCCGATGGTATAAAAAGCCGGGCCGTTCCATTTACCGGTTTCCTTATCCCGGACCAGCAATACCCCGCTGCCTCCGGAAACGCCGACTACGAAGGCCCCCTTGAGCAATTGAGGCACCAGGAGGATGGCTTCTGCTTTTTTGAGGAGGTCGTGGAAGGCTTTGAAGTTTTTGTCGGCCATGACGCCGTCGAACATGAGCCGAGTTTTCTCCAGCAGTTGGACCGCCTCCCGTTTTTCATCGGCTTGGGCCGGGGAAATGGCTGTTCCAAAACCAAGGCAGATTGAAATGATCAAAAAAACCACCGCATTCCTTTTTAAGCCCGTCTTTTCATGCATGTCCGTCTCCTTTTTCCGCGGTATCTTGATTAGCTAACCTGCCGGGTTTCCGATGTTTGGCTAGTTTATATTTTAACTCAATCAATAAAAGGGTAAATAGCAGGAAGCCGTAATTATAAGCCTCGTTTTCCTGTATTTTGAGTGAAGCCGACCCGTTACTCCGGTTTTTCCCGGCCGCCCGGAGTGTCGAGACCGGACCAGGGGAAAACCCCTTGTGAAAACCTTCGTCTCTGGTTGAAGGAGGGGGCGGGGATGAACCCCGCCCGTTGGAGGGAGGAGGAGAGGGTGTGCGACAATCGTCCTTGACTAAAATTCCTTAAAATCCCCGGCCTCCAGCGGGATCACCCGTTCCGGCCGGATCTCTTTCAGCGGGCTCACGGTCCGGGTCGTCCAAGCCGGAGTTTTGACCTTTTTCAGCGGAGCGGCCAAAGCCTTGCGCCCCGTTCCGGGGTTCAAAGGGTGGCCCGGTGTCTTGGTCTTGGCGGCCCCGTTTTCATTGGCGGCCCCGCCGACCAGGTTTACCAGTTGTTGGACGAAGTCCTTCATCTGTTCGGCCTGGGCGTTCAGTTCCTCGGAGGCCGAGGCCGATTCCTCGGCGCCGGCGGCGTTCTGCTGGACCACTCGATCCATCTCGGCGATGGCCTTGCTGACCTGCTCGATCCCCTGGGCCTGTTCCTGAGAGGCGGCAGCGATTTCGGCCACCAGTTCGCTGGTTTTCTTGGAACCGCCGGCTACCTTCAGAAAGGCCTCGTTGGTCCGGATTACGATCTCGGAACCCTTCTTGACTTTCTTGACGGTGTCTTCGATTAATCCGGCCGTATTTTTGGCCGCCTCGGCGGCCCGCAGGGCCAGGTTGCGCACTTCGTCGGCCACCACGGCAAAGCCGGCCCCGGCCTCTCCGGCCCGGGCGGCCTCCACAGCGGCGTTTAAGGCCAGCAGGTTGGTCTGGAAGGCGATCTCATCGATGGTCTTGATGATCTTGCCGGTCTCCTCACTGGCCTGAGAGATCTCGTTCATGGAGCCGGTCAACCGGTCTATGGATCGGTTAGCCTCGTCCACCACCTGGCCGGTTTCGGCCATCAGGGTGTTGGCCTGGCCGGCGTTGTGGGCGTTCTGTTTGGTCATGGAAGACATTTCCTCCATGGAGGAAGAAGTTTCCTCTAACCCGGCGGCCTGCTCGGAGGCCCCCTCGGCCAGGGACTGGCTGGCCGAGGATACCTGACCCGCCGCGGAGGCTACCTGGTCGGCACCTTCACGGAGACCCGCAATGACCTTCTTTAAGCGGTTGGTAATCATTCTGGTGATGAAAATACTTAGGAATACCCCTGAAATTAACGAGAACCCGGTTAGCCAGATTACGAAATGAATGGTTCTACGGCCTTCATCCATTCCGGCTTTCTCTCGGGCCCGGCCAATGCTTTTTTGGATCTCGATCATTTGCGCCAGGGTTTTCACGGAACCAGCTCCGAAACGATTGGTGTTCTGGGCTCGATATTCAGCAGCTTCCTCCTTTTTTCCTGATTGGAAAATCTCAAACCAATGATTCCGGGCCGTTTTATAGTTGGAAAACACCTCTTCAAACTCTTTCAGTCTCGCCTTTTCTTCGGGCGTACGTTTATCGGAATCATAGGCCTTAAGATTATCTTCAACCTGAGCATACCATTTAGGCCCATCGGCCCTGATTTTCCCTTGGCCTTTTTCATCGGCTGTTATAAAATTGGCTACCCCAAATCTGAGCTCCCACATCCCCCTTTCGGCATTAGACAAGAGGATTCCGGCTCCTACCTGGTCAGCATATTCGGTTAACAGGTTTTGAGTATTGTTACTGTTATTCCAGGTAACGATACCTCCAAACAGGAGGAGAAGCATCAGCAGACCAAAACTTAAATACAGTTTAGAAGCAATTTTCCAGTTTTTCATTTCAGCTCCTTACCTTGTTCAGGCCAGGGTAATTCAGACCCCAGACTGAAAGTAAGATATTTCTACTCCCGTTTGCGAATGGCGGCAATGACCTGGTTCCTGGTGCAGGTGGTTTGGTCCGTCGGTTTCAGTCCTTTCCTTGAAAAATGAATTTATCGGTTCCAGCAATATACTTCCGAACTTAAGACGTTTAATAATAGTAACTCAAAAAAATGAACAACCGTTTACATGAAGGGGTCTATAATATATATAAAAAAAAATCAAATGGTTGTTTCGGTTAAAGCTGGGAACGCTGAAAAGGTCTCGGATTGAAGTTGTCCTGATATCAGGACTGGTCCTGATTTCAGGACAAAACCGGAGTCGACAAAACGGCATGCTATGGTTTCCCCATGATGACCCGCACCCTCAGGTCTTTCGTAGGGGTGGGTTAGCCCCCACCCGCCTCTCGGAAACCAGGTGCGGCCCGGGGACAAGGCCCCCGGGCCAAGCCATTAATGTTCAGGTTGATGGCCGGGGCAACGGGAAGATTTACGGGGATTGGCAGCCGAAACAACAACCCCTAAAAGGTGAGATTGTTTTTCGGGGTGGGGGTGAAATCCGCAAAGTCAAAAGC
>JACRCK010000376.1 GCA_016219065.1 Deltaproteobacteria bacterium | reverse complement strand
TTATATGCTGGCCGGCCGAGCGGTGGCATAGGGATTGCTCATCTTTTTTTTAACAGTACCAGGCCGAGGAAAGGGGATCCGGTGTGATCGAAACATCTTTACTCGGATCCCTTTTCAATGTAAGACCAAAGTGGATCGGGGGCCGGGTTGGTTTGAATTTCGAATTTCGGCCATTTGGATTTGTTTCGGCCTGCGACGAGCTCAGTCGTGTCGATTTCGGATTTTGGGCTTCGAATTTAAATATTCAGTGCTTTTGGTTGGTTTTTCATAGCAAGGAGGAAATGTGTTATCTCGAGTCCTGGTAGCCGTAGACGGCTCTCCCTATTCCCTGCGGGCGGCCCTGCTGGCGGCCAACATCCTGAACCGGGAAATTCCGGCAACCCTGACCCTGATGTACGTGGCCAAGGCCGCCGGCAACCTCGACTGGTTTCATTTCCAGGGTCCTTTAAGCGACCTGGACCAGGTGGCCGCCGAGGAAAGATCCGCCCTGGAACAGGCTTTCCAAAAGGGCCAGGAAGTCATGAAAGATGCCCGCAGCGTCTGTTCCGATCTGCTTAAAGACAAGCCGATCCAGGTTGAGACCGTCGTCCATTTTGGTGATCCGGCGGAACAGATTATCGATTTTACGGAGAAGCGCCAGTACGATCTGGTCATTTTAGGGTGCCGGGGGGTCGGGCCTCTGCGCGGGGTCATTATCGGCAGTGTCAGTCAGAAGGTGCTGCACAACACCCGCTCCCCGGTGTTGATCGTCAAGTAAGGGGTTGGGTGATCGGTGTCCATCCCCTGGTTGTCCATCGCATTGGGACTTTTCGGCGGTATCGGCGTCCTCCTCTACGGCATCCAGGTCATGGGGGACGGGCTCCAGAAAATTTTGGGAAAACAACTGCGCCGCTTGCTGGAATCGGTGACCCGCTGGCCTTTGCTGGGGGTCCTGGCCGGGGTGCTGATAACGATCCTCTTCCAAAGCAGCACCGCCACCACGGTAATCCTGGTGGGCCTGGCCAATGCGGCGGTTATCACCCTCCGGCAGTCCATGCCGGTCATCCTGGGGGCCGATATCGGGACCGTGGTCACCGCCCAATTGATCGCTTTGAAATTTACGGAATTGTCCCTGCTGATCGTGGGCCTCGGCGCCCCCATCGTCTTTTTCGCCAAGCGGGACCGCTACCGCCGGATCGGCCAGGCGATCATGGGCTTCGGACTGCTTTTCCTGGGTCTGAAGATCGTCGGGGACAGCCTCCACCCGCTCCAACAGGTCCCGGAATTCACCCGGCTCCTGCTTTCGGTCAGCAATCACCCGCTGACGGCCATTGCGGCCGCCTCGGTGATCACCTTTCTGATCCACAGCAGCGCGGCGGTCCTGGGTATCATCATGGCCCTGGCCAGTTACCGGCTGATCGACCTTACCGGGTCTATTTACCTTATTCTCGGATGTAATCTGGGAACATCGTTTACCGCGCTGTTATCCAGCATCGGTTCCCGGCGGGAGGCCCAGCGCGTAGCCCTGGCCCATTTTTTTTCCAAGCTGGGCGGAACGCTCCTTTTTTTCCTGCTGGTCCCCTGGTTTGCCGCCCTGCTGAATTTTTTGACCGCCAAACCGGCGTTTCAGGTGGCCAATGCCCATGCTGTTTTCAACGTAGGCCTGGCGGCCGTCTTCCTGCCTTTCAGCCATTGGGGCAGCCAATTCCTGGGCTGGCTGATCCCCGACAAAAAGATCCCGGAACTGGAGCCCAAATTCCTGAGGGAGGAGGTCATCAACCTGCCGGCCGTGGCCATCGGCCTGGCCCATAAAGAAACTGTGCGTCTCTCCGCCGGGACCCTGCGGATGGTCTGGTATACGGAAAGGACGATCGTCCAAGGGAAGAGGCATTTCCTGGAGCGCATCGCCCACCAGGAGCGGGTGATGGATGTACTCTTCAAGGCCGCCGTGGAGTACCTGACCCGAGTCCTCCGGCAGCCCTTGAGCAGTGAGGAGCACCAATATGCCAGCGGATTGATTCACGTCCTGGACCATCTGGAAAAGATCAGCGATATCGTCGAACGGGACATAAAATACCGGATAGAAAACAAACTGGCCATGAAGACCAGTTTTTCGCCCCAAGGGCAAGCCGAACAGGTAACCACGATCCATCGGGTCCTGGATCAGTTGCGTCAGACTCACAAGGGGCTGGTGCAAAATGACTTCGACCTGGCCGAGGAGGCGGTGACCGCCCAGCCCCGCATTGCCGCCCTGGTTCGGGAATACCGCCAGAACCATATCCATCGACTGACCGAGGGGATCAAGGAAAGCGAGGAAACCAGCAACCTCCACCTGGAGTTGCTGAACAGTTACCAGCAGATCAGTGAAATCGCGCGGGATATTGCTTTCGCGATTATGGAAGAACTCTCCCGCGGAAAAATCTGCCTGACCCCGCCCAAAAAAAAGGAGGAGGCCGCCGCCCCCTGATTTCCTCATAGTTAATTTCTATCGCATTTCCATTTTTATCCTATTATTTCCTATTTGACTCTCTGCCGGCTTCCCCGTAAATAAATTCTATAGCGTATATAATGTATTGAAAAAAGGTCGTCCCGACGATCCGCACCACAACCGCCGGGACCGGAGAAGGGAAACGCATTTATGGAAACATTGAACTGCCGGGGTCAGTCCTGCCCCCTGCCGGTTATGACAACCCGGAATTTTGTGGAGGCCCATCCCCTGGAGTCCGAATTTACAGTCCTGGTCGACAATCCGGCGGCAGCCGAAAATGTACAAAAGTTTCTGGCCAGCCGCGGCTTCGAGGTCGCCGAGGAACCCCAGGGTTCGGATTTTCAGATCAAGGCCCGAAAGACGGAGGGTGCCGGCTGCGAAACCGTGGTCCAGGGTCTGATCGGCGGAGAAACCAAAACCATGGTGGTCATTACCCAGGACAAACTGGGAACAGGGGATGACCAGCTCGGCGCCCTGCTCCTACTCAATTTTTTAAAGACCCTGAAGGAGATGGGGCACAGCCTCTGGCGTCTGGTTTTTTTGAATTCCGGCGTAAAACTGACCATTGAAGGGGCCCCAGCCCTGCCGGCGATCCAGGAACTGTCCGCCGCAGGCGTTTCCGTCCTGGTCTGCGGGACCTGCCTCAATCACTTCAATCTGCTGGAGCGCAAAAAGGTGGGGGAAACCACCAACATGCTCGATATCGTCACCGGCATGCAGGTGGCGGAAAAGGTGATCAGTTTTTAAGTTAAAAGCGTGCTGGAGTATTGGAGTGCTGGAGTAGTGGAGTAATGTTTTTAACACCAAAACTCCATTACTCCAACACTCCAGGTAAAAATGTTTTTATAAATCAACTGCTTTTTAAGGTCGGCGGGGGGACCGTCTTCCGGGATTTTTCCTTTAATTTTTTCAGGACTTCCGCGCCCTTCCGGCTTTTTTTTAAATTTTCCCGTCGCTTATAATCGCCGTATTTTCCGAATCGCCCACCCATCGGTCCTCCCCTCCCTGACCCGCTGAACGCTTCGGCGCGCTGAATTTAATTTTCTTGAAAAGTTTCAAGGGGTCCGTTACATTATACAAATTTTATTTGTAAAGGTAAACAGCACGGGCCCCCAACGATTCTTGAGACGCCCCAAGCCTATTCTTTTCAGATTTTTAACTCCATTCATGTACCTCGAGGTTGCCTTATGATCCCCGTCATGGGTCCCCTGATCGATGCCGCAGAGATCGATCGGGTTCTAGATTGCCTGCACAGCGGCTGGATATCCTCTCAGGGGCAGTATATACCGGCCTTTGAAAAAGCCTTTGCCGAGTTCTGCGGGACCTGGTCCGGAGTCGCCACCTCCAACGGTACGACCGCGCTGCACCTGGCCCTGTTAACCCTGGGGATCGGTCCGGGCGATGAGGTGATCGTCCCGACCTTGAGTTTCGCAGCCACGGCCAACGTGGTCATTCATGCCGGGGCCAAGCCCATTTTCGTGGATGTGGAAGAGGCCACCTGGACCATCGATCCGCAACAGATAGAACCGGCTCTTAGCGAACGGACGAAAGCCGTCATCCCGGTCCATCTCTACGGTCATCCGGCCCCCATGGATCCCATCCTGGCTTTAGCCGAAAAATACCGGTTGTGGGTGGTGGAGGATGCCGCCGAGGCCCATGGGGCCGAATACCGGGGCCGCCGGGTGGGCAGTCTGGGCCACCTGGGTTGTTTCAGCTTTTACGGCAACAAGATCATCACCACCGGTGAGGGCGGAATGATCGTGACCGGGAATCCGGAATGGGCCGAGAAAGCCCGGATGCTGCGCGATCACGGTATGTCCAGGGAACGCAAATACTGGCATCCCCTGGTCGGGTACAACTACCGCATGACCAATATCCAGGCGGCCATCGGCCTGGGTCAGATGACCAAGATTAACGACATCCTCGAAAAAAAACGCCGGCTAGCGGAACGATATCACTATGGATTTCAGGGCCTGGCGGGAGTGACGCCGCCTCCGGAGGCCTCCTGGGCCCGGAACGTATTCTGGTTGTATTCCATTCTGTTGTCCCCGGAAAACGGGAAAGAGCGGGACGACCTGATCCGGTTTCTGTACCAGGCCGGGGTGGATAGCCGGCCCCTGTTCTATCCGATTCATGTCATGCCTCCCTATCAGGGGCCCGGCCCCTTCCCGGTGGCCGAACGACTTTCCAACTGTGGCATCTCCCTCCCTTCCGGGGCGGACCTGACTTTCGATCAGATCGACCGCATCGTGTCCCTGATCAGAGAGTTTGTGAGCCGGTAAAGGAGTCGGACCATCGCACTTTCCGTCGTCCTGCCCACTTATAACGAACGGGCGAATATCGTCGAATTGATCCGGGCCATCCTGGAGGTCCTCCAGCCCCTGGCCGTCGAAACCCAAGTTATCGTGGTGGACGACGACAGTCCGGACGGAACCGCCGCGGTGATCCGTGAGGCCTTCGGGGATACGGAAGCTGTCCGGTTGATCGTCCGCCAAGGGGAACGGGGCCTGGCCACGGCCATCGCCCGGGGGATTGCCGAAGCCCGGACCGATCTCATCGGGATCATGGATACGGATTTCAATCACCACCCCCGGTACCTGCCAGAGATGCTGAAACAACTGGAAGGGGCGGACCTGGTCATCGGGTCACGCTACCTACCCGGGGGGGGCATGCGGACCTCTCGTTTACGGTATCTGGGGAGCTGGGCCTTCAACGCCTTCATCCGCGCCCTGCTGGGATCCCCGATCCGCGATAATCTCAGCGGCTATCTGGTGGGGAGAAGCTCTCTGTTCCGGCGTCTGCAGGACAAGGATATCTATTCCGGCTACGGCGACTACGCCATCCGCCTGATTTATTATGCCCTCCGGGAAGGGCTGGTTCTAAGGGAGGTTCCGGTGGTGTATGAGTTCCGCCTGGGCGGGGAGAGCAAGACCCAGTTCGGCCGGCAGTTAATCAATTATACCCGGGCAGTGCTGGCTCTGCGGTTTTCCCGGGGCCTATAAAAAATGAATAAAAAAAACTACTGGATCGGGCTGGCCTTATCGGTTCTGTTTTTATACCTGTTTTTGCGCAAAGTGGACCTGCTGGAACTCTGGCGGGCCTTTCACAGCGTCAATTACCTTTATACCGTTCCCATCATGGCGGCCAACGTCTTCTCCATCTGGCTGCGGGCGGTGCGCTGGAGAAGGCTCCTCGACCCGATCAAGAAAATAGCCCTGACTGCGCTGTTCAATACCACCGCCATCGGTTTCATGGCCAATAACCTGTTCCCGGCCCGGATCGGCGAACTGGTGCGGGCCTTTGTCCTGGCCGAAAAGGCCCGGATCAGCAAAACCGCCTCCCTGGCCACGATTGTAGTGGAGCGCCTTTTCGATGGGTTCACCATTCTGCTGTTATTGTTGGTGGTCCTCCTGTTCCTGCCCTTTCCGGAGCAGTCGGCTTCGGGGTTGACGCCCCGGCAGATCAAGATGGTCGGCCTGTTCGGTCTGCTTTTTTCCACACTGGTCCTTACCGCCCTGGTCCTGCTCCGGTTTCATAATCAGCCGACGAACCGGTTCATCGGTTGGTGCCTGAAGCCGCTCCCGGTCCGTCTGGCCGAGCGAATTCGGGGCCTGATCGTTTCTTTTGTCTCCGGACTGGAAATTCTGCGACGGGGGAAAGATATTTTCATCGTCAAGCTCTATTCCCTGGCCCTCTGGGGCGTGCTCAGTCTCTCGGTGTATCTGCTTTTTATCGGTTTCAATTTTCCCTTGACCCTGCTGGAGGCCTTCTTCCTGGAGATCGTGCTGATTTTCGGGGTGAGCATTCCCTCCGCCCCGGGGTTTATCGGGACCTGGCACTGGGCTTGTGCCGCCGGGTTGATGTACCTGGGAATAGAACCCAATCTGGCCCAGACCTTCGCCATTATCAATTGGCTGTGTTATTTTGTCCCCATAACCCTCCTGGGGCTGCTGGTCCTCTGGCGGGAGGGGATGAGCCTGAAAACCATTCAATCCGAAATTGGGAACACGAAATCGGAACATAATCCGTGACGGCGCAATGGGGTATTGGAGTGATGGAGTAATGGAGTGATGGAAAAGGCCAATACTCCATTACTCCATTACTCCAATACTCCTTCCCCAAGGAATTTTTTCCCGGCATGTCTCAAGTAGGCGATATCGCGGCGGCCCTGGCCTATCAGGTCAAAAAGGAGATCGCCGAGAATTATTTCGGCACCCGGAGGGAACTGGAAGAGGAACGGGAGGAACTGCTGGCCCAGGGGCAAAAAATACAAAAAACCTGGGAGCAGGAGGTCCTGGCTACCCTGAGAATGATCGTTTCCCTCTTCCCCGACCCGGAAAAGGGCCGGGCCTTCCTGAACCTGGTCGGGCAGGAGGACTTACCCGGCTGGACTTCCGAAGCTTCCCCCCGGGTGTTTTCCGAGGCCCTGGCGGCCTGCCGGCTCCCCCTGACCTTCACCTCCAAAGGGAAATACCGGGCCCTGATCGAACACTTGTACCTCCTGGCCGTGGAAAGAAGCAAGCAGGTGTTGGAAAGACACAGCACCTGGCAGAAAAAAGTCGCGCTCCATAACGAGGAAGTGGTTCAGTTCGGGATCTCTTTCAATCTCACCGAAATCCTGTCCTTTATCAAGGCCCTGGAAGGGGCCGATGAATTAAAAGGCGTTCTGGGGGAGAATCTGGATCCCCGGGCGGTTCCGGAACTGGAACAGAAGCTGCAAATGAAAGTCATTCCGCCCGGGAGCCCGGGAGCCCGGGAGCCTAAACCCCTGCCGGAATTCAAGGGCATTCGGGATGGGCTGCGGGCCCTGGCGGACCGCAGTTTTGATCAGCAGGCGGGGGAAATCAAGGCCTGCCTGAGACCAACAGACCGTGTGCCTTAATACGAAAAAAAAGACGAACATCCAACATTCAACATTCAACGTCCAACATCGAATTTAAAGACATAGGGCGGGTGTCTCACCCGCCGGCTCGATTTGAAAAGTGCCCATATATTTTATACCAGCAACCAGTAACCAGCACCTATGACGACCGATCTTTTTATCCATTATCAGAATAAAAAAATGCCGGTTGCCCTTCCGGCCGGCTGGCGGCTGCTCACTTTTGCCGATTTTACTTCGCCGGAGAAGCCGCCCCATGTCCGGGAAAGGGTTCAACAGGCCCTGCAGGCCCCGGTCGGCCGGCCGCCCTTGTCGGAATTGGTAAAACCCCGGGATCAGGTGGCGGTCATCGTAGAAGATTTGACCAGGGCCTCCCCCAAGAAAATTATCCTGGAAACGCTTCTGGAAACGTTGGCGGAAATCCGGGTGCCGGAAACCCGGACGGTCGTCGTCTTTGCCCTGGGGACCCATCGGGGCCTGACGCCGGCGGAAATCGAAGAGACTTTCGGGCGGGAGTTGACCGGCCGCTATCCCTTTGTGAATCATGACTGCCTGGCAGCGGATCTGGTTCCGGCCGGGCGGCTGAAAACCGGGTTCCCGGTTAAAATCAACCGCCGGGTTATGGAGGCCGACTTCCGGATCGGCATCGGGTCGATCTTCCCCCATCCCATGAACGGTTTCGGCGGCGGCGGTAAAATTCTGTTTCCCGGCGTGGCCGACTTCGCCTCCATCCAGGACCACCATTTTCATTATACCTTTCAGGAAGGCACCACCCTGGGCCGCCTGGACGGGAACCCTTTTTATGAAGAAGTCTGCGCCCTGGCCCGTTCGGTGCCCTTGCATTTTATCGTCAACGGCATCCTGGACCAGAACGACGCCCTGGCGGACCTGGTGGCCGGCGATCCGGTCCTGGCCCACCGGACCGGAGCCGAAATCTGCCACGCCCTGACTGCCAAGACCTTTGAGCGGACGGCAGATATTACCATTACCAGTTCCTTTCCCTATAAGGAAGGGCCGCAGATCATCAAACCGTTGGTGCCGGCTTCCCGGATCACCCGGCCGGGCGGGTGCATCATCCTGGCCGCGGACTGTTCCGGCAATCTGCCGGGACCCTTTATCGCCAGCTTCGAACAGTTCCGCCAGCGCCACGGACAAGACCTGTTTGGAGGAGTGCAGGCCCATTTTTCGGAAAGAAGGCTGATCATGGAGGGGGGGGCCGTCGATTACAACATGGCCCTGGCTTTTACCCTGGCCGCCCAGCAGCAGTTTAAAATCATCCTGGTTTCGAGCGATATTCCCCGGCAAACCGGCGAGCGCATGGGCTTTCATTTCGCCGAAAACCTGGAAGAGGCCTTTGGATTGTGCCGGGACTACGGCCCGCACCCCGAAGTTCACGTCATCCCCTCGGGAGGGGTCATCCTGCCGGAAATAAACCAATAAACCAAAAACAATAATTAATTGTTAATTGTTTTTATTGTTATTTTTTTTGGTTATTGAACTGGCTTGTGTTATATAAATAGCTTTAAATAAGATAGGAAACGCCTTCAGCCGCCGAAACAACCCGGCCTAATAATCTTTAACAAGGAGGAAGACATGAAAGAGAACCAGCCTGAGCCCCAGGGAATTGACCGCCGGACTTTTCTTAAAACTACGGCCGCAGCCGGCGCCGCCGCCGCCATTACCGGATTCCCGGCCATCGTGCGCAGCCAGCCAAAGGAAATCGTCATCGGTTCCATTCAGCCGGTGACCGGACCTTTGCCGGATATCGGGATCGCCATGCAGCGCGGCAACAAGCTGGCCGCGGATGAAATCAATGCCAAGGGCGGGATCAAGTCTCTGGGCGGGGCCAAAATCAAGCTCCTCCTGGGCGATAACGAGGCCAAGGAAGAGGTGGCCCGGACGGTCGCCGAACGGCAGATCAAAGAAGGCGCGGTCTGTCTGGTGGGACCCTTTTTAAGCGGGCCGGCCATGGCCATCGCCACCCTGGCCGAGCAGCGTAACGTTCCTTTTGTCATCGACGTGGCCGCCATGGATGCCATCACCGCCAAGGGTTATAAGAACGTCTTCCGCTGTTTCGCCAAAACCGAATATTTCATGACCAGCCTGGGCCGCTACCTGGATATGATCATCAAGGAAAAAAAGGTGACCTTCAAGCGGATCGCCGTGACCAATGCCGGAGACGCCTTCGGCCGCAGCCAAGGGGCCGCCTTCATCAAGTACGTCAAGGATCACAAGCTGCCCTACGAGATCGTGGAACACGTGGAATACCCCCTGGGCGTCAAAGACCTTTCGGCGGAAGTGACCAAGCTCAAGGCCGCCAAGCCCGAAGTGCTCTTTCCGGTGGCCCGCCCGGGAGACGCCAAGTTGCTGATCCGGGAACTGTACAAACAACGGGTGGAGTTGATGGGCATTATCAGCCCCGGCAGCCCCGGGTGGTATGAACCGGAATTTGTAAAAGATATGGACAAGCTGGCTTATTACGTCATGGACAACGTGCCCTGGGTCAATCCCAAGGCGCCCAAGTTCAAAGAAGCGGACGCCCAGTTTCAAAAACTGTATCCGGGCAAATATCTGGACACGAACTCCGGTTACGCCTATCTCGGAGTCCTGGTTATTGCCGATGCCCTGGAACGGGCCAAGTCGACCGATCCCGCCGCCCTGCGGGAGGCGTTGCGAAAGACCAATTTCAAGGATAATCCCATGGTTGGCGGGCCGGTGGTCTTCGATGAAAAGGGCGACAATATCAACGCCGCCGCGGCCATGGTCCAGGTCCTGCCCGACCCCAAGATGGACGACCGGGTCAAGGTCATACTGCCCAAGGAAGCGGCCCAGGCGCCTTACGTCTTCCCCTGGAAACAGCTCTGGGATCGAGGGTAAGGGGCGCGGATGAATCTGGACGTCGTCCTGCAATTAGCCCTGCAGGGGTTTTTGATGGGAGGGGTCTACAGCCTGATCGCTCTAGGCCTCTCCCTGATTTTCGGGGTCATGAAGGTCATCAATTTCGCCCATGGGGAGATGATGGTCTTTGCCATGTTCCTGTCCATCACCCTGCTGCTGGGCTGGGGGATCGACCCCTATCTATCGCTGCTGGTGGTGGCGGCGGCCATGTTCGGTGTCGGGTATCTGGTCCAACGCGTTTTCGTCAACCGCATCCTGGACCTGCCGGAGGCCATGCAGGTGCTGGTCCTGGTGGGCCTGGCCATTATTTTCGAGAACGGCACGCTGATGATCTGGGGCGGAAGCGACATCAGCCCCAAGACCAGCCTGGCCCTGTCCTCCCTCCGCTGGGGGCCGGTGACGGTGGACGTGCCCCGGTTGATCGCCTTTGCCCTGGCCATCATCATTACACTCATGGTGATGATCTTCCTTAAGAAGACCACCATCGGCAAAGCCATCCGGGCTGCGGCCGACAACCGTTTCGGGGCCCTGATCATCGGCACCCACATCAACCGGCTGTACGGGATCTGTTTTGGGATCGGGGCGGCCTGTGTCGGCGCGGCCGGGGCCCTGCTGGTGCCCCTGATGCCGGCCAAGGCCACCATGGGTGCCCCCTATACCATGATTTCCTTTGTGATCGTCATTTTAGGGGGGATGGGTAGCCTGGTCGGCGCTCTGGTGGGCGGCCTGATCATCGGCGTGGCCGAGTCCCTGGGCACGGTCTTTCTGCCCAGTTCCATGAAGCAGGTGGTCAGCTTCACCATCATGGTCGTCATATTGCTATTCAGGCCCCAGGGGCTGTTCGGAGCCAAGTCATAGATCAAATCCGAAACTCGAAACTCGAAATTCGAAACAAATCCGAATGACCGAAATTCAAATAACCGAAACGTCTCCCCCTCCCTTAACGGGGGGGGTTGGGGGGTGGGTGAAACCTGGAATCTCAATGCAGCCGGCTCCACCTCTCATTGGACTATTTTTGCATGGTTCAAAATAAATCCTCAGATTATCTTTTAGCTATCCTATGAAACGCCTCTATATTTTCTTAGGTCTGGTTCTGGCCGTCCTCCTGCTGCTGCCCGGCGTTCTCAGCAACTACTGGATGGAAATCTTCATCCTGATTTTTTATTACGCCTATCTGGGCCAGTGCTGGAATATCCTGACCGGGTATACGGGCAACATATCCCTGGGCCATGCCCTGTATCTGGGGATCGGGGCCTATACTTCCACCCGCCTGGTCATGGTCTTCGGCCTGACGCCCTGGGTCGGCATGTTCGTCGGCGCTCTGCTGGCCACCGCCGTGGGTCTGTGCATCGGGTTTCTGGGGTTCCGTTTCGGGCTCCGGGGGGTCTATTTCGTCCTGATCACCATTTCCTTTGCCGAAATCGGCCGGTTGATCGCCCTCCATATGAACAGCCTCGGCTCCTTTATGGGGCTGTTCATTGACTTTACGCCCGGTTTTTGGAACATGCAGTTCCGGGGCAATCTCCCCTATTATTATATTTCCCTGGGCTTGCTGCTTTTCTCGGTGATCGTGGTGCGGATCCTGGAGCTTTCCAAGGCCGGCCGCTACCTGGTGGCTATCCGCGAGGACGAGGACGCCGCGGAAAGTCTGGGTGTCAACACCTTCAAGTACAAGATGCTGGCCATTGCCCTGAGCGCCTTCATGACGGCCCTGGCCGGAACCTTCGATGCCAACCGGATTTTTCACCTGAGTCCGGATCGGGTGATGAGCATGGGCCTGTCGATCGAGATCATTCTCCGGCCGATTATCGGCGGGATGGGGACCGTGCTGGGGCCCATCGTGGGCTCCTTTCTGATTACCCTGCCGGCGGAATGGACCCGGGCCTACCTGAGCGAGGTGGGCCGTCCGGGGCTGCATATGGTCATCTACGGTTTCGTGCTGATTGCCGCCGTATTTTTCTTCCCCCGGGGAATCATGCCCCTGCTGAACCGGAAGTTGAAGCCCTTTTTCAACCCGGATAAAGAATAAACCCATGCTGGCGATCGATAAAATCGGAAAGAATTTCGGCGGACTGCGGGCCCTGAACAATGTATCCCTGGGAATGAGCCCCGGGGAGATCCTGGCCGTGATCGGACCCAACGGGGCCGGGAAGACCACCCTGTTCAACATTCTGACCGGGTTTACTAAACCGGACAGCGGTCGGGTCCTTTTTCAAAACCAGCCCCTCCTGGGACTCAAGCCCCATCAGATCTGCCACCTGGGTCTGGTCCGGACCTTCCAGATCGTCAAGCCCTTTCTGGAATTGACCGTGCTGGACAACGTGATCGTGGCCGCCTTCAACCAGTTGAGCGAGGTGAAGGAAGCGAAGAACAAGGCGGAAGAAATTATTCGGTTTGCAGGATTGCAGGATAAGCGCCGGGCCCTGGGCAATGAGCTGACCCTGCCGAACCGGAAGCGGCTGGAACTGGCCCGGGCCCTGGCCACCGATCCGAAACTGTTGATGCTGGACGAGGTGATGGCCGGCATCAACCCGACGGAAACCGACACCCTCATCGAATTGATCCGGGAAATCAACCGGCGGGGGGTCACCATCCTGATGATCGAACACGTGATGCGGGGGGTCATGGCCCTGTCCCAGCGGATCCTGGTGCTGAATTTCGGGGAAAAGATTGCCGAGGGGTTGCCGGAAGAGGTAGTCAATAATCCGCTGGTCGTGGAAGCCTACCTGGGGGAGGAATTCCGCCATGCTCCGCGTTGAAAATATCGACGTTTACTACGGTGAGCTCCAAGCGCTGCGGGGGATTTCCCTGGAAGTGCCGGAGGGGGAAGTGGTCACCATCATCGGCTCCAACGGGGCCGGAAAGTCCACCACCCTCCGCAGCATCTCCGGAATCCTGAAACCCCGCTGCGGCGCGATCACCTTTAACGATCAGCCCATTCACCAGCGGTCGACTTCAGACATCGTGGAAATGGGGATCATCCAGATCCCGGAGGGGCGGCAGCTCTTCCCCACCATGACCGTACTGGAGAACCTGGAGTTGGGGGCTTTAAATCCCAAAGCCCGCCGGTTCAAGCAGGACAACCTGAAAAAGATCTATGCCCTTTTCCCCCGCCTCAAGGAACGCCTGACCCAGACCGCCGGCACCCTCTCCGGAGGCGAGCAGCAGATGCTGGCCATCAGCCGGGGGCTCATGTCCAACCCCCGGATCCTGATGCTCGATGAGCCTTCCCTGGGCTTGTCACCCCTGCTGGTCAGCAGCATCTTCGAGATCATCCGCCAGATCAACGCCGACGGCATCACCATTCTGTTGGTGGAGCAGAACGTCCATCAGTCCCTGAAGATCGCCCAACGGGCCTACGTCCTGGAAAACGGCGAAATGGCCATGCAGGGACCGGCCTGCGACCTGCTCGAGGATGAACACGTCTGCCGGGCTTATCTGGGGTTGTAGTTTCATTGACAATTAATAATTAACAATTGATTATTGATTATTGCCTTATTAACCATCAACCGGCAGACCATCCCCAGTGCCGCCGCGCCTCTTCCCGAAATACTTGAACCAAAACCACCCCAAAATGCTGACCGGCCTGATTCTTCTCCTGCTCGCCGGCCTTATATCCTGCGCCCGTGAAGCCGTTCCCGTTATAAAAGCTCCCGCCGGCGAACGCAAAGAGTCCTCTGCGCCGTCCGGATACGAAAGGCAGTTGGCCCGCCTGGTCAATGAGGAAAGAGACCGGCGGCGCTTGAGCACTTTGGCTTTTTCCCCGCTCCTGGCCCGGGTGGCTGAAAACCACAGCCGGGACATGGTCCGCCAGCGCTTTTTCTCCCACACCAATCCGGAGGGACTGGGGACGGAGGAGCGGATCAACCGGGCCGGGTATCTCTGGCGGGCTTACGGGGAAAACATCGGCTGCGGCCAGGATGCGCCGGAAAAAATCATGGCGGCCTGGATGAAAAGCAGCAGCCACCGGGGAAATATCCTCAGCCCGTCCTATTCGGAAATCGGCATCGGCTTCGTTACAGGAGGCGAATGCCGCTATTACTGGACCGGCCTCTTTGCCCGCCCGCTGAAATAATACCGCCGACAGTTTATTTTTTCGACAATCTTCCGATAAAAAGGAAGTGCTGTGCTTTTTCAGACAACAACTCCCCCAAGTCGGGTCCAACCTCTACCCGGTTGTCCGCGGTTTCCTTTTCCTCCTGATTCTCTTTCTCCCCTTGGAAACGGTTTGCGGAGCCGTCATTACGGTTTGTCCGGGAAGCGGTTGCGATTATGCCCATATCGAACCGGCCCTGGACAACGCCGCGGCCCACGACGAAATCCGGGTGGCCGGCGGTACTTACCACCAGGGATTCAGCGTCCGGGACTGGCATGCCGCTCCGCTGACCGTATCCGGGGGCTGGGATCCCACCTTCACCGTCCAGGATCCGGACCAATACGAAACCGTTCTGCAGGGAGCGTCCATTGCCGCCACGGAAAACGACGGTCAGGAGATCACCATCGAGGCGTTGACCGTCACCGGGTCCTACCAGGGGGTTTACGCCTACAACACCCAGCCGTCCGGCCGCATCCTGCTGAAAATTACTCTGCGCAACCTGAAAATATACGGCAACAGTTCCTCGGGGATCTTTCTGGACGATCTGGATACCGCGACCATCGAACACTGTCGGGTCTTCGACAACGGCGGTATTTACGGGGCAGTTCGCATCCAGGAGCACCGGCAGGCCAATGTCCGCAATAATATCATCCATTCGAATCCGGACAGCATCGGGTTGGAGCTGGGGTACACCAAGACCGGAGACTCGATTATCGGGAACATCCTTTATGCCAACCAAAGCGGAATGAACTTCCAGAGATATCTCGACGTCAACCCGGCCCCGACCGTGACCGGCAATCAGGTTTACAACCATGCGGGGGATGGTTTCAATTTTTTAGCTGTGGCGCCCGTTATGATCAACAACCTGAGTCACCATAATGGAGGCAATGGGGCCTATTTTAGCAGTTTGAGCGGGAACGCCGTCATCAGCAATAACACCTTTATCCATAACCTGGAAAACGGGATTAAATTCAATTACGGGAACGGTACGCCGACCATCAACAACAATATCTTCGCCTACAATTTCCGGGGGGCGGAATTTATCAGTGGTTCTTGGGGCGCATCGAATATCCGGCCTACTTCTTTCAAAAACAACTGTTTTCACGGCAGCCAGGCGCCACATCTGCTCTATATGGGTACCACGGCCGGCGGCTTCAATACCGAAGAAGGGTCCTTTGGCAACTTGAACGATATCCGGTTTCCAGACGAGCCGGACATGGCTTTCGCCCGGGGCAATTTCATTGAAAATCCGGGTTTCCTCGATCCGGAACACGGTGATTTCTCGCTTCGGCCTACATCCTATCTGATCGATGAAGGGGAACCCGGCGCTCCCTTCGCCAACGAACCGGCGCCCAACGGAGGACGGGTCAATGTGGGGGCGGATGGGAATGCCACCGGGGCGGCGGCTTCCCCCGAGCCGCCCCTGGTGGCCCAGGTTGTGGCCACGGTCAACGGCAACGAGGTGACCGTCACTTTCGATACCAATACCGCCACGGAAAACCTCCGCATCAGCGGGGAGTATTGGGATTCGCGCGATACGACCTGGAAACCGTTTACGGTCAAATCGGGACTGGTTTTCGGTCGGATCCCTTCCGGTCCGTCGCGTCAGCTCAGTTGGGATGTCAGCTCGAATATCAATCCCGGTGAGCTGATCGAGAACAGCAAAGTCCGCATCACCGCGGCCCACGGCAACGACTCCGCCAACGCCGAATCGAATACCTTTAATATCGATTTTACCCAGCCGGTCATTCAGGTGCTCCCGGAACTGTTGGAGGTGTGGACCCAGGAGGGGGGCAATGCCTTCAGCACTACTTTTGAGGTTAAAAATGCCGGCGGTCAAGAGCCGGCCTATGCCCTTGCTGCTGATCGACCCTGGCTGGCCGTCAATCCAACGGGGGGGAATCTGAATATCCCCGGTGAGGCGATCGAGGTCAGTTTTGATACGGCTTCCCTGCCCCCCGGCGATCATAACGGCCAAATCACGATCACGGCCGCGGGAGTGGCCAATTCTCCCAAAGTTATGCCGGTGTTGGTCCATATCAATCCTTGCGGGTACAGTCTGGACGGTTGGGGACAGGCGATCGGTGCGGAACTGTTCGGGGGGAGTATCCTCGTGAACGCCGCCTGGGGGTGTGCCTGGCAGGCTGAAAGCAACCAGCCCTGGCTGGTTCTACCCTGGGGAAATTCGGGAAACGGAACGGGGAATGTGAGCTGGCAGGCCGCTGCCAACACCGGGGCGCCCCGAACCGCCACCCTGACCGTGACCGGCACCAATTTCACGGGGGCCTTCACCGTAAATCAGGCCGGGACGGCCCCGCCACAGTTCTCGGTGACGGTTCAGGGGGCCGGGGCCGCCGCTGGGACGATCACCGCCCATCCGGGCGGGTTACAATATGATTACCCGGAGGTAAACAGCGGGGCAACGGGCCCCCTGGATCAGGGGACGGCGGTCGTGATCACCGCCGCCGCTGCACCGGGAGCGGTGGCTACCTGGAACGGGTCCTGTCTGGCGGCCGGGGGAACCGAGGCCGGGAACCATACGCCCACGGCCACCTGTGCGAACACGCTTACCGCCGACTTGCAGGTCTCCGCCGCCTTTGATCAGGCCGCCGTGGCCGATCAAAAAATATTTTTACCCCTGGTTAAAAAATAGGATAAAGTAGACCTGCGGTCGGAAAATCGTTGCCGCACCGGGAATGATCTTTACGATGGAGTCAACGCGCCCATGGATATTACCCCGGACCGGATCGAGCAGTTTAATCGCAATCTCCTTTATAAAACCGTCGGCATAGAGTTGGA
>JACRCK010000380.1 GCA_016219065.1 Deltaproteobacteria bacterium | reverse complement strand
GGCGGCGGAGCGGATCAAATTTTTCAAGGCCTTTCAGGTGAATGCGGACCTGATGGCGGCCGCCCATCCGGAAGCCCTTTTTATGCACTGCCTTCCGGCCCATCGCGGGGAGGAGGTCACCGAAGAGGTCCTGGAAGGACCGAGGTCGGCGGTCTTGGATCAGGCCGAAAACAAGCTCTATGTACATCAGGCCTTGCTGGAATTTATTTTGAAAGGGATCAGTTCATGAAAATAGTACTGGCCTATTCCGGAGGCTTGGACACCTCCGTGATTTTGAAATGGCTTAAGGAAACCTACCAGGCCGAAGTGGTCGCTTTTTCCGCCGACCTCGGTCAGGAAGAGGACTGGGAAGCCGTACACCGGAAGGCCCTGGCCACCGGCGCCTCTCAAGTAGTCATCCGGGATCTGAAAGAGGAGTTCGTCTCGGAATACGTCTTCCCGGCCTTCCGGGCCAATGCCGCCTACGAACAGTCCTATCTGCTGGGGACCTCGCTGGCCCGTCCCATTATCGCCAAGCATCAGGTTTTGGTGGCCGCCGAGACCGGGGCCGGGGCCGTGAGCCACGGCGCCACCGGCAAAGGCAACGACCAGGTTCGCTTCGAGCTGACTTACATGGCCTTGAATCCCGGGTTGAAAATCATCGCCCCCTGGCGGGACTGGGACCTGACTTCCCGGACCGCCCTGATCGCCTATGCCAAGGAACACGAAATCCCGATCCCGGTCACCCCGGCCCGGCCGTACAGTTCGGATGCCAACCTGCTGCATATCAGTTATGAGGGCGGCATCCTGGAAGACCCCTGGAGCGAGCCGCCGGAAGATATGTTCCAAATGACCCAATCACCCGAAAAGGCCCCGGACCGCCCGGAAACCGTCGAGATCGCCTTCGAACGGGGGGATCCCGTGGCCGTCAACGGTGAGCGCCTTTCGCCGGCCGCACTCCTGGCCCACTTGAATAAAATCGGCGGCCGGCACGGAGTCGGCCGGGTGGACCTGGTGGAAAACCGCTATGTGGGCATGAAATGCCGGGGAGTGTACGAGACCCCGGGGGGGACCTTGATCCAGACGGCCCACCGGGCCGTGGAATCGCTGACCCTGGACCGGGAGGTCATGCATCTCCGGGATTCCCTCATCCCCCGTTACTCGGAGCTGATCTACTATGGCTACTGGTTTTCCCCGGAACGGGAACTGCTCCAGAAGCTGATCGATGAATCCCAGCAGCGGGTTTCGGGGCTGGCCCGGTTGAAACTATACAAGGGCGGGATCCAGGTGACCGGCCGGAAATCGGACTATTCGTTATATCGGGAGGATTTCGCCACCTTCGAAACGGATCAGGTATACCGGCAGAAGGACGCCGAGGGCTTCATACGGTTGAACGGGCTGCGGCTGCGCATCCAGCATCTGGTGCATAAGAGCTCAAAAAACCAATAAAAAAATAAAACAAAATTAATAATCAATAATTAATTATTAATTATTGTCGTCGCTGTTGTCGCTTTGATATGATTGCAATGAAAAAATCAGAAAAAAAATCTGCAAAACGCTTATCGACCAAACCCCAAGAAGCCAAGGCCTGGGGCGGCCGCTTCTCCCAGAAAACCGACCCCGAGGTGGAGGCCTTCACCGCCTCGATCCCTTTCGATTTCCGTTTGCTGCCCTATGACATTGCCGGCAGCCTGGCCCACGCCCGGATGCTGGCCCGCCAGGGCATTCTGACCAAGACGGAAGGCCGCCTGATTGAAAAAGGCCTGAAAGAGATCCGGACGAAATGGGAACAGGGAAAACTCCACTATACCCCGGCGGATGAAGACGTGCACATGCTGGTGGAAAAAAGGCTCCGGAAAAAGATCGGGACCGCCGGCGGCAAACTCCACACAGCCCGCAGCCGGAACGACCAGGTGGCTCTGGACCTGCGGCTGTTCCTGCGGGACCAGGTCCGGGCTCTGAGCCGGGAACTCAAAACGCTCCAGGAAAACCTGCTGGCCACGGCCCAAAAAGATGGCGGGGCGGTGCTGCCGGGGTACACCCATCTGCAGCGGGCCCAACCGGTCCTGCTGGCCCACCATCTGCTGGCCTACCTGGAGATGTTCTGCCGGGATCAGGTCCGGTTGTCCGAGGCCTGGAGGCGGATCAATAGGCTGCCCCTGGGCAGCGCCGCCCTGGCCGGGACCACCTTTCCCATCGACCGCCGCGGTGTGGCCGAGGACCTGGGTTTCGACGGCCTGGCGGCGAACAGTATGGACGCGGTGAGCGACCGGGATTTCGTTCTCGATTGTCTTTCCGCCGGCTCGATCCTGATGATGCACTTCTCCCGCCTGGCCGAAGATCTGATCCTCTGGTCCAGTTCGGAGTTCGATTTTATCGCCATCGATGACGCTTTCTGCACGGGCAGCAGCATCATGCCCCAGAAAAAAAATCCGGACGTGGCCGAACTGGTTCGGGGCAAGACCGGCCGGGTTTACGGCCACCTGATGGGCGTGCTGACCCTGATGAAGGGGTTGCCCATGACCTATAACCGGGATCTCCAGGAAGACAAGGAGGCGGTATTCGACGCCCTGGACACGATCAGGCAGTCCACCCGGCTCCTGGCCCGGATGATGCCCCGGATACGCTTCAAGGCCGACCGGATGAAAGAGGCCACTACCGCCGGGTATCTTCTGGCCACCGACCTGGCGGATTATTTAACCACTAAAGGGCTTGATTTTCGAACGGCTCACCGGGTCGTGGGGGAACTCGTGGCCCGGGCCATCGAAAACGGGAAAGAGCTGGAAGCGCTGCCCCTGTCTTTTCTGCGGGAAATTCACCCGTCCTTCGGACCGGATGTGTCCCGCTGGCTGAATCTGGAGGCATCGCTGGCTCGCCGAAATTCACCAGGGGGGACGGCCCCCGGCCGGGTTCGCAAGGCCCTGCACGCCATGGAGAAGAAAATATGCCGGACCGACTATCCTTTTTAAAAGCGTCGCTGTTGATCCTGATCGGACTGGTCCTGGCCTTGTCGCTGACCTCCTGTGGTAAAAAGGCCAATCCGGTGGTCCCGGTGAAATTGATCCCCCAGACCGTCAAAGATCTGGCCTACAGTATTGAAGGGCAGTCCCTGATTTTGACCTGGTCCCCGGTCAAAACCAATACGGACGGGAGCCCGCTTACCGATCTGAAAGGCTACAACCTGAACCGGGGAGAGTTTCCGGTCAAGGATTACTGCCCCACCTGTCCCGATCAATTCCAGGATCGGCTCTGGTTGGATCCGGCCGGACCGGAACTGCCCGGCATCCGCCTGGAGGCCGATCGGGTGGCGCTGACCTATGATCGGCTTAAGCCGGGCACCGTATATCTGTTTCAGGTGGTTTCCGTGAGCAAAAAAGGGGTTTCGAGCGAACCCTCGACGACCCTGAAAGTAACCTGGGATATCCCCCTCTCTCCGCCGGTCTTGACCGATCTCAAACTGCGCAGCGAAGGGGTGGGAATCGACTGGGAAGCGCCCAAAACCCTGGTGGACGGGTCGCCCGCAGCGGCCGTGGCCGGATACCTGGTCTTCCGCCGGGCCGAGGGGGGATCCTGGGAACGGATCACCGGTGAGCCGGTCAAGGAGACGACCCTGGTCGATGCCCAGGTCAAGGAGGGGATGGCGTACACCTACCAGGTCAAAGCACTGCGGCCGATCAACGGCCACTTACTGGAGAGTTCCGGTTCCGTTGAAAAAAAGGTGCTTTTCAACCGGATCGCCCCGCCGCCGGCCGTTCAGGAACTGCTCGCGGTAATCGTGCCCAACGCCGTGCAGCTCCGCTGGCAGGGCCTGACCGCCCAGCCGGTTCAGGGCTACCATGTTTATCGGCGGACCGCCCAGGAAAAGGCCGCCCAAAAATTGACCCGGGAACCGGTGAAGATCACTATATTTGAGGACCGCCAGGTCCAGCCGGGGACGTCCTATTTTTATTCCGTCAGCGCTGTGGGCCCGACCCCGCATTTTTCGGAGGGAGAACGCTCCCTGGAAATGGCGATTACGTATAATCCGTAACGCAAGGGTACTGGGATAATGGAGTAATGGAGTATTGGAGTATTGGGAAAAACAAGGTTTTTTTTTAGGCCAGCACTCCATTACTCCAGCACTCCAATACTCCCAATAGATTGGAGCCTTACTGATGCATCATTTTAAATACCAAAAGGGTGTCCTCCAGGCCGAAGCGGTACCCATTCCCCGTATCGCCCAGGCCATCGGCACCCCTTTTTACCTATACAGCCATGCTACCCTGGAGCATCACTTTCAGGCCTTTGACCGGCCCTTCGGCCGGGTACCGCACCTGACCTGCTTTGCCCTGAAAGCCAATCCCAATCTGGCCATCCTGCGCATTTTTGGCCGCCTGGGGGCCGGGGCCGACATCGTCTCCGGGGGTGAATTGTACCGGGCACTCAAGGCCGGCATCCCCCCGGAAAAGATTGTCTATTCCGGGGTTGGAAAAACCGACGAGGAGATCGAGTTTGCCTTGAAAAAGAAGATCTTCATGCTGAACGTCGAGTCCCCGGAGGAATTGCGACTCATCGACCGGATTGCCGGGAGATTGAAAAAAAAGGCCCCGGTGGCCATCCGGGTGAATCCCGACATCGATCCGCAGACCCATCCCTATATTTCCACCGGACTCAAGAAGAACAAATTCGGGATCAACATCCAGGAATCGCTGGCCGAATATGCCTTGGCCCGGGAAATGCCGAACCTGGAAATCAAGGGGGTGGATTGTCACATCGGCTCCCAACTACTACTCACCGAACCTTTCCTGGAGGCTGTCGGAAAATTAAAAAAACTGGTGGCGGCCATAGAGGGCCAAGGCCTGACGATCCGCGTGTTGGATCTGGGAGGAGGATTGGGGATCACCTACGATCAAGAGGAACCCCCCCACCCCCGTGAATACGCCCGGGCGATCCTGCAGGCCCTGGGAAAGGAGACCCGGACCATTATCCTGGAACCGGGGCGGGTGCTGGTGGGTAACGCCGGCATGCTGGTCACCAAGGTCCTGTACGTAAAAAGGGGGGAGGAAAAGAATTTCATCATCGTGGACGCGGGGATGAATGATTTGCTCCGGCCCTCCCTGTACGGCTCCTTCCATCAGATCCTGCCGGTGGTCAAAAAAAACGCCCGGCGGATTCAGGCCGACGTGGTCGGCCCGATCTGCGAAAGCGGGGACTTCCTGGCCAAGGATCGGACCCTGCCGCTGCCCCGGGCCGGAGACCTCCTGGCCGTCATGAGCGCCGGGGCCTACGGGTTTTCCATGTCGAGCAATTATAACGCCCGGCCCCGGGTAGCCGAGGTTCTCAGCCGGGGCGACGATTTTCAGGTGATCCGGAAGCGGGAAACCTATGCCAACCTGATAGCCCTGGAGCAAATTCCGGCGTTTCTAAAGGATAAAGGCTGAAAGAAAAAGGGGAAAGGCTGCCCAATTGTCCGTTGGGTTTCGCTTCGCTCTACCCAACCTACATTTCTAACCACCCCCTCCCCTGGCGGGAGGGGGTGGGGGAAGCCTGGAGAGTCTAACAATGGATATTGCGAATGGGTTGAGAATCGTCAAGATGAGCGGTTCGGGGAATGATTTCATTCTCTACGATCACCGTCGGCGGGAGTTCTCCGATGCCGTCATGATCCGGCTGACCCGGCTGCTGTGCCGGCGGGGCCTGTCGGTCGGGGCCGACGGCATGATTTTCATCGAACCCTCGGACCGGTTTGACTTCAAGTGGCGCTTTTTCAACGCCGACGGCAGCGAAGCCGAGATGTGTGGCAACGGGGGCCGTTGCGCGGCCCGCTTCGCCCAATTGCTCGGGATGGCCGGGGAGGAGATGACCTTCGAAACCATCGCCGGACCCATCCAGGCCCGGGTTGCCGGCCGGGTGGTCAAGTTGCAGCTCACGGTCCCGAAGGACATCCGTCTGGATCAGGAAATCACCCTGGGGGACGTTCGTTACCGGGTCGATTTCATCAATACCGGCGTGCCGCACGCCATCCTCTGGACGGAAGAAGTGGAGGGGGTGGACGTGGCCGGGCTCGGTGCGGCCATTCGGTTTCATCCGGCCTTTCAGCCGGCCGGTACCAACGTGAATTTCGTCCGGGCCGAACCAGACCGTACCTTGTCCCTGCGCACTTATGAACGGGGGGTGGAAGCCGAGACCCTGGCCTGCGGCACGGGGGCGGTGGCCTCCGCCGCCAGCGCTTTTTTGAAGGGGAAGGCCCATACGCCCGTGCCGGTCCGGACCCGGGGCGGAGAGATCCTGGTAGTCCACCTGGAGGGTGATCCTGCAAAAGGGTTCGAAAAGGTGTTTCTGGAAGGAATGGTAACCATGGTTTTCCAGGGAGAGGTCTTTGCCGAGGCCCTGGAACAGGAGGAGGACGGGAGATGATCGGAACCATCGTAGCCGGCGCCGGCGGGAGAATGGGGGGGCGGATAATCCAACTGATCCTGGAAAGTGCGGATTTGGCGGTAAACGGGGCCTTCGAGCAAGCGGGGCATCCGGCGGTCGGCCGGGATCTGGGAGAATGGCTGGGGACCGGCCGGATCGGCCTTTCCATCGGTTCCGATTTGAAGGAATTGCTCTCCCAGGGGCAGGTCATCATCGATTTTACCTTTCACAGCGCCTCGATAGAAAACCTGCGTCTGGCCGCTGAGTCCCGGACCCCTATCGTTATCGGGAGCACCGGCTTTACCGCCGAGGAGATGTCCGAAGTCGAAAAACTGAGCCGCGAAGTCCCCTGCGTGTTGGCTCCCAACATGAGCGTGGGGGTCAACGCCCTGTTCAAGATCGTCGGCGAAGTGGCCCGCATCTTGGGTGAGGGCTACGATATCGAGATCCTCGAGGTCCATCACAAGATGAAAAAGGACGCCCCCAGTGGTACGGCCTTGAAACTGGCCCAGGTCCTGGCCCAGGCCCGGTCCCTCGACTTGGGGAAGGCTGCCGTTTATGAGAGAAAAGGGATTATCGGAGAGCGCCGGGCGGATGAAATCGGGATCCAGACCTTTCGAGCCGGCGACATCGTCGGGGAGCACACCATTTTGTTCGGGGGGATGGGCGAACGAATCGAAATCACCCATCGGGCCCATAGCCGGGATACCTTTGCCCGGGGCGCTCTGCGGGCCGCCCGCTGGATCCTGGATCGGCCGCCGGGGTTGTACGACATGCAGGGTGTGCTGGGATTAAAAGGATGAGAAGCGGGCGCAGAGGCCGATAAAAAGACGAACATCGAACATCGAACGCCCAACATTCAACATCGAATTAAGGTTTTTTTGGTTTTCACTGTTTTATCTTTTGCGCTCTGCGCTCCGCGCTTTGCGTCTTCAAGTTTTTGGTGATTTATGCCGATATTTGTACGATACCACTTTGCCGGCGGGGAGCACTATGGCCTTCTAGAGGGGGAGGAGCGGGTCGAACGGCTTACTGGCACCCCTTTTGACGGGTATCGGACGACGGGGGAATCAATCCCCTTATCGGAAATCCGGATCCTGCCTCCCTGCCGGCCCAGCAAGGTGATCGCCATCGGTTTGAATTACCGGGACCATGCCCGGGAATTCAACTTGGAAGTCCCGAAAGAACCCTTGATTTTCATGAAACCAGCCTCGGCCGTCATCGGGCACCGGGAACCGATCAGAGCCCCCACCATGAGCCGGCAGGTGGACTTCGAAGCCGAATTGGGGGTGGTCATCGGGCGGACCTGCCGCCGGGTGACGCGGGAAAAGGCCCGCGATTATATTCTGGGTTATACCTGCGTCAACGACGTCACGGCCCGGGATTTGCAGAAAAGAGACGGCCAATGGACCCGGGCCAAAAGCTTCGACACTTTCTGTCCGATCGGACCTTTCCTGGTCACGAACATCGATCCGGGCGACCTGGCCGTGCAATCCTATTTGAACGGAGAGCTGCGGCAGTCTTCCCGAACCCGCGAGTTGATTTTCCCGGTGGAGGAACTGGTTTGTTTTATTTCCCGGATCATGACCCTGGTGCCGGGGGATATCATTTCCACCGGCACACCCTCGGGCGTAGGACCCATGGTACCGGGGGCCACCATAGAAGTGCAGGTGGAGCAGGTGGGCAGGCTGATCAATACGGTGGTGGAAGAAGAAGGGAGCGAGGCCAGTTAAATTCCTTTAAAGCTAAACTTGAAATCCGAAATCCGAAATTCGAAATAAATTCAAATGACCAAAATCCGAAATTCGAAACTCCAGGCCCTGAATCGCTGGGAGCAGAAAGCGGCACACGCTATTTCCTTGTTTCGGTCATTTGTATTTTGAACATTGTTTTTTGTTTCGGATTTCGAGCTTCGGATTTCGAATTTAGCCGACTCTGTTAATATGAACGATATGGTTATTTCCTCAGAATTCATTAGTTAAAGGAGATCTTCATCGGATGGATTGGATAACCAAGGCTGAGCGGCTGCAGCAGTTACCTCCCTACTTATTCATGGAAATAGACCGGCTGAAGGCCGAAGTCCAGGCCCGGGGGGTGGATATCATCGATCTGGGCGTAGGCGATCCTGATCTGCCCACCCCGGACCATATCCTTAAGCGCCTGACCGCGGCCGCCCTCGACCCCCGGAACCACCGCTATCCGTCCTATTCGGGGATGAATGACTTCCGCCGGTCCGTAGCCGGTTGGTATCAGCGCCGTTTCGGGGTCACCCTGGACCCTGAAAAAGAGGTGGTGACCTTGATCGGATCGAAAGAGGGGATCGCTCACTTTCCACTGGCCTTCATCAATCCCGGCGACTACGCCCTGGTTTCCAGCCCGGGGTATCCGGTCTATCACAGCGGAACCCTCTTTGCCGGAGGCCGTTCCCATTTCCTTTCGCTTTTAAAGGAAAATCAATTCCTGCCCGACTTGTCGGCCGTTCCGAGGGACTTGTTGCCCCAGGCCAAGGTGCTCTTCATCAACTATCCCAACAACCCGACGGCGGCCGTGGCCGAAAGGCCTTTTTTCGAAAAAGTCGTCGAATTCGCCAAGGAGTACCGGATCATCGTCTGCCACGACGCGGCCTATTCGGAGATGGCCTATGACGGCTACCGGCCTATGAGTTTCCTGGAAGTGCCGGGGGCCAAAGAGGTGGGGATCGAATTCCACTCCCTTTCCAAGACCTATAACATGACCGGCTGGCGCATCGGGTTTGCGGTCGGTAATGCAAAGCTGGTTTCCGGGTTGAGTCAGGTGAAAAGCAACATCGATTCCGGGGCCCCGCAGGCTATCCAGTGGGCCGGGATCGAAGCCTTGGAGGGAACCCAGGAACCTTTAAAAGAATTGTTGGCCGTTTATCAGACCCGCCGGGACCTGATGGTTCGAGGCCTGCGAAAAATCGGCCTGCAAGTGGATCCCCCCAAAGCCTCCTTTTACCTGTGGGTGGAGGTGCCCGCGGGATACACTTCGGCCCGGACGACCATGCACCTGCTCCAAGAGGCCGGTATCGTCACCACTCCCGGCAACGGTTTCGGGGAACCGGGCGAAGGTTTTTTCAGGATTTCCCTGACGGTCCCTCAGGCCAGGCTGGAAGAAGCCGTCGAGCGGCTCAGCCGGATTGGTTTCTGATGCAGGCCCATCGGGTCTACATCGGGATCGGCTCGAACCGGGGGGACAAAAAAAAAACTGCGAGGGCGCCCTTTCGATTTTGGCCGGGGAACCGGGAAACCGTTTACTAAAACGATCTTCCTGGTACGAGACCTCCCCCGTGGGAATGGCTGATCCGGAATGGTTCCTCAACGGGGTTTTTCTGCTGGAAACGGAGTGGAATCCCCGGCAGCTTCTGGAAAGGGTCGGGCGGATTGAAAAAGAATTGGGTCGGCAACGGGCCGGGAAATGGGGTCCCAGGACCATAGACCTCGATATCCTGTTATATGATGATCAGATTATCAGGGAACCCGACCTGGCGATACCCCACCCGGAGCTGGAGAACCGGCGGTTTGTCCTGGAGCCGCTGGCCGAGATCGCTCCGGACCTGGTCCATCCGGTT
Organism: Deltaproteobacteria bacterium; assembly: GCA_016219065.1. Lineage (GTDB taxonomy): Bacteria > Desulfobacterota > RBG-13-43-22 > RBG-13-43-22 > RBG-13-43-22 > JACRCK01. The sequence goes on along the minus strand of JACRCK010000380.1, from coordinate 43 downwards.
TTAAAGAAGACCGTGACGGAAATGAAGCAGGCTCTGACCGATC
>JACRCK010000379.1 GCA_016219065.1 Deltaproteobacteria bacterium | reverse complement strand
TCGATCCGGGCCCGCAGGGTCCGGCTCCCGTCCGGGAACTCCCCGGCCCGCATGCGGGTGAACAGGTCCAGGTTTTCCGGGGTGGAACGGGACCGATAGGGGCTGTCCTGCCCGGGTTCGGTCAGGGTGCCCCGCAGGTTCCGGACTTCCGCGGCGCTCAAATCGCAGACGTAAGCCTTCCCCTTGCGGACCAGTTCCAGCGCGTAGGAATAAAGTTTTTCAAAATAGTCAGAAGCGTAAAAGAGGCGGTTCCCCCAGTCGAAACCCAGCCAGCGCACGTCGGCCTGGATCGAATCCACGTACTCCACCTCTTCTTTGCTGGGATTGGTATCATCGAAGCGCAGATTGCATAACCCGCCGAAATCGTCAGCGATTCCGAAATTGAGGCAGATGGATTTGGCATGGCCGATGTGCAGGTAGCCGTTGGGTTCCGGGGGAAAACGGGTGTGGACCCGGCCCTGACCGGGGCCGGTTTTCAGGTCTTCCTGGATGATGGCCCGGATGAAATCGGCGGACCCCCCCGGGCTATCCGCGGTATTCGCATTTTTTTCTCCTGAATCTTTGTAGTTCATAAACCGTCCTTATTGATACCTTACGATTTTAATAGGTTCACAATAAAAACTCCTCTTTCCTCCGGAGCCCTGTACCTGCCCGTCATCCCGAGCAAAGCCTATGGTCTCGAAAGTACCTGAAACTAAAAAATAATTATTATAGGACGATCGCCGGGCTCGGGATGACAAGCCCTCTTGGGTTGAATTCTTGAGAACCTATTTGTTGTATTTAATCTTTATACCACATTGGGTTCAAGATACCAATTCCCTTTCGTAATCTATCAAAAACCCCCTATATTCCCTACTAATATTCCTGAAAAAATTACGGGTAATGACGAAAGAAATACAGTTTTTAGCCTATTGAAGGAACTCCTGCTTTCGAGGATGATGGTTCTAAAAATAGAGGCAATGAAGTGGAAGATCATGAGAAACTCTCGAAATCCCGGTAAATTCCTCAAAACCTGGATCGAGGGAACAGCCGATGGGGGCCTTCGGGAGGAATGGGCCGGACCGGAAAAAAGCTTTTAATCACTAGTAAGGAGGAAATCATGGAAGGAATCAAGAGAAGGGATTTTCTTAAGTGTGGGCTCGGAGGTATGGCAGCCGTCGTCGTCGGCTCGGCCATGCCCTGGTTGCAAAAAGAGGCCCAGGGCGCGGTCCATGCCCAGATCCTCAATTTTCGCATCACCGATGCCCTGAAAGACATGGCCACCCACAACACCATCAACTCAGCCCAGTGTTATTTCTGGATTTACAAGGAGGAAAGCCTGCCCGCCGAAAGTCCCGGGCCATACATCTTCACCACTGAAGGGGATACGATCCGGATCAATATCACCAACGACCTGGACGAGCCCCATGCCCTGTTCATTCCGGGCATGTTCAACAGCGGCCCCATCGCCCCGGGCCAGACCATCCACAAGTTTTTTACCGCCACCACGGCCGGCACGCACATGTATTTCGACAACCTGAACGCGCCGGTGAACCGGGTCATGGGTCTGCACGGGGCCTTTGTGGTTATGCCCAAGGCCCCGGCGCCCGGCCACAAGTTTACCCCGTACAGCCAGCCGACCCCGGCCGTCCAGAGGCTGTTCGACGATTTCGGCACGGCCCCTTGGTGGCCGGGCCTGGCCTGGGAGCAGGGCGATCCGACTACCGACACTCCACCTTTCCGGCAGTATATCTGGATCCTGCACCAGGCCAGTCCCAATCTGTTCGGCCAGGTGGGGAATTTTACCCCGGGCCAGGACTTTCCGGCAGCCCAATTCGTCAACCGGTTTCTGCATGATCCCTTTGACCCGGCCAAACCGACGACCAACGCCATTCCCCAGTATTTCACCATCAGCGGCCAGGCCGGGCATTTTTCCCACACCAGCCCCTATATCTGCCCTCACGGCCGGGTGGGTGAGCCGGCCCTGGTCCGGATCCTGAATGCCGGGCTGTGGACCCACTCCATGCACCTGCACGCCAACCACTATTATGTGCTGTCCATGAATGGCGTGGTGCAGAAGAACCTCTTGTGGCTGGACCTCTTCAATCACTTTCCCATGACCGTCATCGACTGGATGATCCCCTATATGCGGCCCCCTGATGTGCCTAATGTCCGGGGGATCGGCCGGGCCGATGCCGGGCTGCAATCTCTCAGCGGGCCCGGGAACACCTGGCCGCCCAACGAAGAACTCAATACCTTGATACCGGAGAACCTGACGGCCAAAGACGCCGGGGGCAATCCCATCAGCCTGGCCGTGCAACTGTCCCCCCTGTGCTATCCCATGCACGACCATTCCGAGCCGAGCCAGACCTCCCAGGGGGGGAATTATAACATGGGCTTGATTTCGGGGCTGAACTTCATCGGGGACCGGAACACCCCCGGGGCGGTCAATTTCCCCAATCAACCGATTATCCACGGTCCCGGACCCGGGCCCGGCGTTTATATGCCGGCTGTGCCGCCGCCCTGGTTTGCCGAATAGAGGGGAAAAGGCCTTTCCGGGCCCTTTTCTTGAGAATTACTGATTAGTCTTAAATTGAAAGGAGAAAAACATGTCTTTCAACAGCCCTGCGTTACATATCGACCGGATTACGGTCGTTGGGGAGGAGGCGGCCTTCGTCAAGATGTTCGACCCACAGCCGGTGGGGTTCAGCCCGGCCCTGCCGGAGCGGGTAGCTCCCACCAACCCCGTCCCCGAAGTGATGCAAGCTTTGGGCCTGGGCACGGTAAAAACGGCTCGGTCGCGGGAATTCGACTTGCTCAACGGCCTGACCCTGGACACCTGGGACGGCCGGAAAAGAATCAACTTCATGACCGTCCGGGACAAGGATTTCGGCAACCAAGCCATCTATCCCGGGCCGATCTGCCGGGTGCCCCGGGGAGTGATCTTCCACGGGGTCATGTCCGGCAAAGGGCCGCCGCCTCATACCATTCACTGGCACGGCATCGAGCCCACCCCCATGAACGACGGCGTAGGCCACTGTTCCATGGAGATCGGCAACTACGTCTATCAGTGGCAGCCCAACTTTATCGGCACCTATTTCTATCATTGCCATCGGAATACGGTGCAGCATTTCGAGTTTGGCCTCTTCAGCCTCCTGCCCGTCGAACCACCCGATGCCTATTTCGCCTCGGTGGTCGGCAGCGACTGGCGGACCGGGTCCATCCCGGCCAATGTCGTGCTCAACGCCATCCCGGTGGGAGCCTGTTTGGACGGGAATTTTCGGACCGCGGCCAATCTGCTGACCCTGCCGGCCGCCGTCCAGGCCAAGTTCCCGGGCTTTGTCGGGGGTGACCCGGTCTATGGGGTGGCCGGGCCCGGTGGTGTCGGCGTCGGCGACCCTCATGCCTATACCATCGCCTACGATGTGGAGGCCATCTGGGTGCCGGATGACCGCGACTCGATCTGGAGTGATCTGGCCTCCAATGCCTTCGCGACCTTTCCCAGCCACGGCGACACCCCCGGGGTGAACGATAATTTTCACGGCAATGACAATGGTTTTTTCGCCTTCAACGACTTCCACGCCGACTACTGGTTCGTCACCGGCGTCCCGGTGCCCGTCGCGCCGGGGGGGACCGCGGCTATTCCGCCGGGGATTGTTGTCCCGGCGGTTCAGAACAGTGGTAAGTCCGGATCCCAGGTTTCGATCAATGCCCGGATCAATCAGACCATCCTGATCCGCTGCCTGGATGCGGCCTACAACAATATCCGGGTCACCCTGCCGGTGGATGCGGTAATTATCGAATGGGACGGAAGGGCCCTGGGGGTGCCGCCCTTCGGGTTGTATAACGAGGCCTATGTGCTGCCGAAGAATACACCGATGGAACTCAGCGTGGCTCGTCGTTTCGGGGCCCTGGTCAGGGAAACCACCACGATCAGCTCCTTCGCCAAGGTCGAGTTTCTGGACACCCGGGGCGGGGGAATTACGGCTACGGCCCTGATCCCGTTTAACATTACCGCCTGATGAATTTGAAAGGAGGCTTGAAAATGTTTATCAAGAAGAACAAAGCCATAGCTCTCGGGCTATTTACATGTCTTGTTCTTGCCTGGCTCGTTTTGCCGAGTATCTCTACGGCGGCTATCCCGGCCAACTGGAAATGGCGGGAGACCCTGCCCCAGGGAAACCCTTTGGTGAAGGCCGCTTTCGGCAATAACGGATTTACCGCCGTAGGCAAGTCCGGTGTTATTTTAACCTCCGCGGATGGACTGACCTGGACTCAAAGAACTTCTGGGACCAACGAAGACCTTTCCGGAATTGGTTTTGCCAACGGCATCTATGTGGCCGTGGGCAATGCCGGGACGATCCTCACCTCTTCCAACGGGGTGAGCTGGACCGCCCAGACCTCCGGCACCACCGATGACCTTTACGGGGTCGCCTTCGGCGCCGGGGTTTTCGTGGTTACCGGAAGCCATGGAATCATACTTACCTCGCCCAACGGACTTAACTGGACGGTGAGGACCTATCCCTTTATCAACCCGCCGAGTCCCACCCTCCTGGGGGTGGTCTTCGGCAACGGGAAGTTTGTGGCCGTTGGGGTTTCCTTTATATTGACCTCCTTTGATGGATTGACCTGGGACTCCCAGCCCGTCGATTTCACCCTCGACCTTCAGTCCGTGACCTTCGGCAACGGCACCTTTGTGGCCGTAGGCCGGCAGGGAACCATCTACACCTCTCTGACCGGGGTGAACTGGGTCCCCCATACCTCGGGGACCTCCCAGGACCTCTTCGGGGTGTCCTTTGCCAATGCCTCATTTATTGCCGTGGGAAGCCTGGGCGTGATCCTGAGTTCTCCTGACGGGATCTCCTGGACCAACCAACCCACTGGGACTACCGTCGATTTCTTCGGCCTGGCCTTCGGCAACGGCCTGTGGACCGCCGTGGGGAATATCGGTCATATTTACACCTCGCCTACCGGAACGGCCTGGACGGCCCGATCGACCTCGCAGACGGAAAAGTATCTCTGGGGAGGCGCCTTCGGCAACGGGATCTATGTTTCCGTGGGCGAACAGGGAACCATTCTCTCTTCTGCCAATGGGATCACCTGGACCGCCCGGGTTTCCAATACCACCAATGATCTCTTTGGGGTCGCCTTCGGCAACGGGAGGTTTGTAGCCATAGGGGGCGCGGGAGAGATCTTGACTTCGACCAACGGGATCAATTGGGCCCATCAGACTACGGTGACCAACCAGGACCTCCAGGGCATTGTTTTTGCCAACAACCTATTTGTAGCCGTGGGCAAGCTGGGCACGATTATGACCTCCAGCACCGGCCTGACCTGGTCCGCGGCGGTCCACGGGCCGGATCTGTTCGCAGTGGCCTTCGGCAACAACACCTTTGTGGCCGTGGGGGCTGCCGGGGAGGTCATGACTTCGACCAACGGGACCTCCTGGACCCACGTGACCGGAGAAGCGGCCGTCGAAGATCTTCTGGGAGTGACCTTCGGCAACAACCAGTTTGTGGCGGTGGGAACCATGGGCACCATCCTGACCTCGCTCAACGGGGCGGCCTGGACATCCCAGGCCTCCGGAGTAATCGATGATCTGAACAGCGTGGCTTTCGGCAGCAATTCCTTTGTGGCCGTGGGAGGTTTCGGGAACATACTCACCTCGGCCGATGGCCTGAACTGGGTGCCCCGGGCCTCCGGGACTTTCACCAACCAATTGATCGGGGTTTCCTTTGCCCGGAACGGCTTTCTGGCCCTGGGCAGTGTCGGCACGATTTTGCAATCCCTGGTTCTCATCAGCCTCGGTGATTTTGACGGGGACGGTAAGGCCGACGTTGGGGTCTGGCGGCCGACCGACGGCAACTGGTTTATCGTCAACTCGGGCACCGGTGCCGTGACCGTTCAGCAGTGGGGAGCCTCTACGGATATAAGCATGGCCAGGGATTTTGACGGGGACGGGAAGGCGGACATTGCGGTCTGGCGGCCGGCCGACGGCAACTGGTACATCGTCAATTCGGGCAGCGGCGCCGTGACCGTCCAGCAGTGGGGTGCCTCGACCGATATTCCCGTAGCCGCTGATTTTGACGGGGACGGGA
>JACRCK010000378.1 GCA_016219065.1 Deltaproteobacteria bacterium | reverse complement strand
GCGGGAACTGACCATGGCCATCAAACAGGCCCGGCAAATCGCCCTGATGCCTTACCTGGCTAAAACGACCCATTAATTAGATTTTCACACCCCTTGTCTTGAGAATTTTGTCTCTGACAATGGCTGTAAAAATCTAATTCAAAACAGCGACAGGGAATCCAGCCCAGACGGCGGGATTCCCTGTTGGTTTATAAGCCTTATACCGGCTTGCCTATTCGGTGGAAGTCGGGTAAGATAAAAATTCTCTCCCCCTTGATCACGCCTTAGTTATGAGAGGGTTAGTTGGGGGTGAATCTGGAACCAGCGAAGATCTGGGAATCCACCCACCCCCCAACCCCCGGAGCCTGTCCCGCGGCAGCGAGGGATCGAGGGAGGGGGAGTCCAGTGGTTAACTTATTTGAGCTAAGTAACACAGGGGCGGAGCGGTATAAACTCCATCCTTACCGACTAAACCTATTGTCTTTAATTTTGCATTTTGCATTCTATATTTAAGGAGTCCCCTATGAAGCTGATTTTAAAAGAAGACGTCTTAAACTTAGGAAAGGCCGGAGATGCGGTGGAAGTGGCCCGGGGGTACGGACGCAACTTTCTCATCCCCCAGGGTAAGGCCATCGAGGCTACCGCCTTTCACCTCCGGCAGGTAGAAGAGCATAAGCGTTTGATCCTGAAGAAAAAAGCCAAAGATCTCGATCAGGCCCAACAGCGGGCCGAGCAGATGGCGGCCCTGACCCTGACCATCGCCCGCAAGGTGGCGGAAGGGGATAAAATATTCGGTTCGGTCACGACCAAAGACATTGCCGAAGAGCTGCAAAAGGCCGACCTGCCGGTGGACCGCAAAAAAATCCTCCTGGATGAACCGATCCGTTCCCTGGGCACTTACGAAGTGCCCCTGAAGATGCACTCGGAAATCACGACCACCCTGAAAATCCAGGTGGTCGAAGCCCAATAAGCCCCATGCCCCTGCCCGAGGAAGAAGCCCTAAAAATTCCTCCTCAAAACATCGAGGCCGAGCAATCGGTCCTGGGCGGGGTTTTAATCGAACCGGATGCCCTGTCCCGGGTCCTGGAAATCCTGCGCGGGCAGGACTTCTACCGGGAGTCCCACCAGAAGATCTTTACCGCCATGGTAGAGATGTACCAGAAGGGCACCCCCGTGGACTTAATCACCCTGTCCGAATACCTCCTCAGTCGGGGTCAGATGGAAACCGTAGGCGGGGCCGCCTACCTGGCCTCCCTGGCCGACGCCATCCCTTCGGCCGTCAACATCGAAGTCTATGCCCGGATCGTCCGCGACAAGGCCGTTTTGCGCCGTCTGATCAGCCTTTCCTCGGAAATTGCCAGCCAGAGTTACCGCTTCAGCGGTGATGTGGAGGATATCCTCGATCAAGCTGAAAAAGCGATCTTTGAAATCACCGAAGAAAAAATCACCCCCCACGTCTATCCCTTGAGCGAGGTGATCAAGGACAGCTTTCGGACGATTGAAGAGCTGTATGATCGCAAGGAGCGGGTGAGCGGGGTCCCGACCGGCTTCCTCAACCTGGACCAGCTTACCTCCGGTCTGCAACCTTCGGATTTGATCATCGTTGCTGGGCGGCCCAGCATGGGCAAGACGGCCTTCGCCCTCGACATTGCCCGCAATGCCGCCACCCAGGCCGAAATCCCGGCCATTATCTTTTCCCTGGAGATGTCCCGCCAGCAGTTGGCCACGCGGATGCTGTGCAGCGAAGCCCGGGTGGACGCCCACAAGCTGCGGAGCGGCTATATCGGCGAGCGCGACTGGCCCCGCCTGACCAGTGCCGCCGGGATCCTTTCCGAGGCGCCCATCTTCATCGACGATTCTGCAGCCATGTCCGTCCTCCAGATGCGGGCCAAGGCCCGGAGGCTGAAGGCCGACCGAGGGCTGGGGCTGGTGGTCGTGGATTACCTGCAACTGATGAGCGGACGCGCCGGCGCCGACCGCCGGGAGCAGGAAATTTCCGAAATTTCCCGCTCGCTGAAGGCCCTGGCCAAGGAACTGCACCTGCCGGTCATCGCCCTTTCCCAGTTGAACCGCAAGGTAGAAGACCGGACCGACAAGCGACCGGTCATGGCCGATCTGCGGGAATCCGGGGCCATCGAGCAGGATGCGGACGTCATCCTCTTCATTTACCGGGATGAGATGTACGACGAGAATTCCAAGCAAAAAGGGATCGCCGAAATCATCATCGGCAAGCAGCGCAACGGCCCCTGCGGGCGGGTCAACCTGGCCTTTCTGAACCAGTACACCCGTTTCGAAAATCTAGCCGGCGGGGGTGCCGAAGGACCACCGTTTTAAAGGCTTGCTGGAAAGACCCCGTGATTTTATCTTCGCCGATAATTACCGGAGTATTGGAGTGATGGAGTGATGGTCTTAGAAACAATACTCCAACACTCCATTACTCCAACACTCCAAAAGAATTAAGGAGTCTCCTATCAGCCGCGTTTTCGGAAATACCGCCGGGCTAAAGGCCCTGCAATTAAAAAAGCTTCAGTATATTTATCGCCGTCAACTCCCCCCCCAGCAAATCATCACGCCCGAACTGGCACACTATCTGGCCGCCCTTTCTCAGGAAATCAACCGCCAGCTCGGCCTGCTGGTCGACCGGCGGGGAGCCATCACCCACGTGATCGTAGGCAGCGACCATTCCCTCCTTATCCCGGACCTTTCCGATCATCGGGGGGGGAAAGGCCGGCTGCGGGGGCTACGGCTGGTCCATACCCACTTCAAGGAAGAACCTTTGAACGAAGAGGACAAGATGGATCTGGCCCTGTTGCGGCTGGATTTGATTACCGTGATTCCCCTGGATAAAAGCGGTCAGGCCCACCGGCTCCATACAGCCCACCTGCTGCCGGAAAACCCGGGCGGCCAGGAATGGCGGGTGCTCGAGCCGGAGCAGATCGGCCTTTCCCAGGTGGATGTCCAGGGACTGGTGCGCTCCTTGGAGGAGGAATGGGGGCGGAAACTGCCGGTCCGCAAAATCCGCCGGGGCGGTGAACGGGCGATCCTGATCAGCGTGACCAGTCAACCCAAAAGCGCGGCCCTGGAATCGTTGGCCGAGCTGCGGGAATTGGCGGTTTCGGCCGGACTGGAGGTCCTGGAAACCGTTATTCAGAGCCGGAAGGAGATCAACCCCAAATTCCTGATGAGCCGAGACCGCCTCACCAGCCTCTCCATCCGAGCCCTGCAACTGGGGGCCGGCCTGCTGATTTTCGATCAGGAACTGAACCCTTCCCAGGTCCGTTCTCTCACGGAGTTCAGCGACCTGAAAGTCGTCGACCGGACCCAGTTGATCCTGGACATCTTTGCCCAGCGGGCCCGCACCCGGGAAGGTAAAATTCAGGTCGAGATGGCTCAACTGAAATACATTTTGCCCCGCCTGGTGGGCCGGGACGATTCCCTCTCCCGGTTGGCCGGAGGCATCGGCGGTCGCGGGCCCGGGGAAACGCGCCTGGAGATCGACCGCCGGCGGGTCCGCGAAAGAATCCATCGCCTGCAGCGGGACCTGGAAGCCATCCGCTCCCAGCGCCGGCAGCGCCGGGTAAAGAGGGAACGGAAGGGGGTGCCCGTCGTTTCCATTGTCGGTTACACCAACGCGGGGAAATCGACCCTGCTGAACACCCTGACCCGCAGCCGGCTTACGGCCGAGGACCGTTATTTCGCCACTCTGGACCCGACCAGCCGCCGATTGCGTCTGCCCCGGGACCGCGAAATCATCATTACCGATACGGTGGGCTTTATCAAGAATCTGCCCAAAGACCTCCTGGCCGCTTTTCAGGCCACCCTGGAGGAATTGGAGGAGGCCGACCTCCTTTTGGAGGTGGTGGATATCAGCAATCCCGGTTTTGAAGCGCAAATGGAGGTGGTGGATAACCTCTTGACCCAATTGGAGCTATCCCGGATCCCCCGACTGCGGGTGTTCAATAAGGTCGATCTGGCCTCCGCCGAATACGCCGCCCGACAGGCCGAACGGTACCAGGCCGTGCTGATCTCGGCCCGCGAGGCCGCCAGCCTGGGCCCTTTGCTGGAGAGGATTGAGGAGGGATTAGGGAGGGAGAAAAAGGGGGTTTTTCCAGAAGAAGAACAACAACAATAATTAATAATTAACAATTAATTATTAATTATTAATTATTAAAAGGGCTTAACCACCGGCGGTCTGCGGAAAAGCGGCGTTGACATACAGGTATTCCATCTTTTCCTTGTGGGCCAGCTCTTCCTGGGCCAGCTTCCGCAACAAGTCTTTGATTTCCCCTTCCGGATGCAGATCGGCCAACTTCAAGTAAAACTCGTGGGACTTCTTTTCCTTGTCGGCGGCGATGAGGAAAGCGTCTTTCGAGGGCAGATCCGGCGCGGCCGCCGGCGTGTGGAAGAATTCGACGATCTTGCCGTCATGGACCTCCGTCAGCCCCAGCGCCTTTCCTGGAAGCGCTCCCTCCAGATATTTCTGTAGAAAGTCTTTATGCTGGACCTCTTCCCGGGCCAGGTACTCCAGGGAGTCTTTGGTCATGGCATCCAGGACCGCATCCTTGAGGCGCATATAGAAACTGTAGGACAACTCTTCGAAAGCGATGGCCTGCTTCAGGATTTCCTGGGTGGTGACCGTACCCATGCTTCCTCCCTCCGGTTCAGGGGGTAGGGGCGACTTAAGTCGCCCCCGGGGAGGCTGAAGCCTCCCCTACCCAGCAGTAATTAATTATTGGATTATTATCCACATTCGATGTTGGACGTTGAATGTTCGATGTTCGACGTTCGTCTTTTTCTTACGCCGCTTTCTCCACCTTCACTGCGCAGACCTTCAGCTCGGGGATTTTGGCGATGGGATCATAAGCCGTGTTGGTTAGCTTGTTGGCGTTGCTTTCCTGGTAATGAAAGGACAGAAAGACCAGCCCCGGAGTGATCCGGTCGGTGAGGTTGACTTTGGTCAGGATCTCGCCCCGGCGGCTGCTGATCCGGGCCAGGTCCCCCTCCTTTAGTCCGAGGGCTTCGGCATCCCGGGGATGGATCTCGGCCACCTGTTCCGGACCTTCCTTTTCCAGGGAAGGGGAATGGCGGGTCATGGTCCCGGTATGGTAATGCATGTGGAATCGCCCGGTAGTCAGCATCAGCGGAAAATCCGCATCCGGCATTTCGGCCGGTTCCCGGTATTCGATGGCGTGGAACAAGCCTTTTCCCCGGGTAAAGCGCCCCTGGTGCAGGAAGCGGGTCCCCGGGTGTTCCAGCGTCGGGCAGGGCCAGGCCAGGCCTTCCCCTTCCAGTCGCTCGTAGGTGATGCCGCCGTACGAGGGCGCCACCTTGCGGATTTCCTCCTGGATTTCCCGAGGAGATTCATAGGACAGAGGGTAACCGAACCGGGTGGCCAGTTCCTGCAGGATCCACCAATCGGCCCGGGCTTCCCCGGGGGGTTCCACGGCTTTGCGCACCCGCTGGACCCGGCGCTCGGTGTTGGCGAAGGTGCCGTCCTTTTCGG
>JACRCK010000373.1 GCA_016219065.1 Deltaproteobacteria bacterium | reverse complement strand
GAGCCTTGGTATTGTTTTCTTGGCAGAATAACCTTACCAAATGCGGTCCAAATTCGATGCACTTTATTTTAGTCCCTATTTATTGGGCTTTTTGTCGGCTGGCAACCTGTTTTCCAACTTTTTCACGAAAGAACCAAAATTCCTTCAACCTCACCGGGTCCGGAGGAAAATTTTTGGGAAACTGGAAAAGGACCGGTCCCAGTTTCCTCTCGAGCAGCGACAGGGACCGGAAGAGATAGACGGTTTCCTCGCCGACATTTTTCAATCGCTTGCGGTGGGTAATGACCTGGGGCGCCTTGAAAGCGAAAATAAAGTCATCCGGAACCTGTTCGGACCAGGAGGTGAGGACGCCGCCGGTGGGCAGATGATAAAAGGTATTGTTGATCTCCACCGTTGGCAAGCGTTCCCCATAGAAACGCAACATCTCCTTGGGGGAAATCTTCGCCGGGTAGAAATTCCCTTTCCATTCCGGATATCCGTACCCGCTGGTGCCGCAATATATTTTCATGTCCGGCCCTCCCGATCAGGAATTCCTGGATTTTACCTTTTTTTCGCGAATAATGAAATAGGGGGAGCTTTGTATTTTTACTGTAATAATTGTGTATTTTTAAGGGGTTCCAAAATAAAATCCGTGTAGGTTGAAATGATTCGGGTGGCCAAAAAAATACTTGACATAGCAAATATTGCAATGATAAAATTTGTCTAACTAATAATATCAGGTAATGCTTGCGTCACTTGGATGGGGAAAACGCGGAGGCCGAAGCACAGATGAAAGACGACGATCGGATCATTTACGGGCTCAGCGAGACCCAGCGGACATTGATGGCCCACTTGAAGGAACGGCTGTTCGCCGCCGGCTTACGGATTACCGCCGTTCAGGCGGGCATATTGTTCCTGTTGATCCAAAAGGACGGACGCAGCATGACCGAACTCAGCCGGCTGCTGTTCACCGATAATTCCTCCCTGACCCGTCTGGTGGATCGCCTGGAAAAGGCCGGGCTGTTGCGGCGGCTGCCGGATCCCCGGGACCGGAGAACCCTGATCATCTCCATCACCGAGGACGGCCGGAAGCAGGCGGCTGCGGCCAGGCGGATCGTCCGGAGCCTCAACGAGGAAATCAAGACCCGGATGTCTCCGGAGGAACTGGAAGTGCTGCAACGGGTATTGGGAAGACTGAAAAAGGAATATTCCAGAAATAAATAACAGGCACCGGGTGAAAAAGGAGGGCGGGGCATGAATGCTAAAGCGAACCGGCTGAGAGATTATTTCCAGGAAAAGGGCATCACGGTTTTCGGGACCGCACCGGCCTCGGCCCTAGGAGCGGAACCCCCCGGTTTCCGGCCCGCCGATCTGCTGCCCGGGGCCCGGGCCCTGGTCTGTATCGGGTTGCCGGTTCCCCGGGGCATATTTTTGTCCGGGGAAAAGGCCCTCCGGCTTTATTGGCGGACGGCGAATATTTATTACCGCCAGATCGATGCCTTATTGCTCCAGGCGGCCCGTCTCCTAGAGGAGACCGCCGAGACGGCCGTGCCGGTATTCGGGTGATTCCCGTACACGGTCAGGGGTCGGGGCGATCTCTGGGGGTATGTGTCGCTGGTCAGGATGGCGGAAGCGGCGGGCCTGGGTACGGTGGGCAGGAACGGGCTGCTGCTGAACCGGAAATACGGGCCGCGGCTGATACTGGGAGGACTGATCACCTCGGCCGCCCTGGAGGCCACGGTCCATCCGGATCAAGGCGGGGCAGGCTGCCCCGCCGATTGTTTTATCTGCCAGGAGCGTTGCCCGGTGGGCGCCATTGAAAAAAACGGCCGGGTGAACCGCCTGGCCTGCATCCGGCATTCGATGAAGAGTCCGCTTTTCTCGTACCTGATGAAAGCCGGGGGAGTTTCGGACGCGGAGGTGGAGTCCCTCAATCATGTGACCGGGGTGGACGATCACTCGACTTATGAATGCCTGGCTTGCGTCGCCGACTGCCCGCGGGCCCGGGAATAACCTGCTCCGAGAGTCCGGCCTGGGGAGGACCGCTTTTCCCGGCCCGGCGTGACGGCGACCGCCCTGGCGATCTGCGGTCGCGGGTCGCGGCCAGCCAGATCGTTTGCCGCCTCCCGCCCCGGGGACCCCGGGCCCGGACCGCCACCTCCTCCACCCGGAAACCGGCCCGTTCCAGATTCTTGACAAAGGCCCGCTCCGGTCCGGCGGACCAGACGGCCAGCACCCCGCCGGGCCGCAGCGCCGCCCGCAGGGTCTGCAGGCCCTCGGGGCTGTAGAGGCGTTCGTTCCCTTTACTGATCAGGTCCTGGGGGCCGTTGTCCACATCCAGCAGGATGGCATCGTAGGCCTGCTGTTCCGAGCGGATTACTCTTACCACGTCCTCCTCCCGGACGCTGACCCGCGGGTCTTGCAGCAGGTCTCCGGTCAGGTGCGCCAGAGGGCCCCGGACCCAACGAACCACCCCCGGCACCAGTTCGGCCACTACCACCCGGCCCTGGGGTCCAATCCGCCGCAGGGCCGCTGCCGCGGTGTAGCCCAGTCCCAGCCCCCCGACCAGGATCCGGGAACGCACCCGACCCGTGACCCGGGCCCAGGCCAGTTCGGCCAGGGCTTCCTCCGAGCCGTGGACGGCGCTGCTCATGATTTCCCGGCCTTCCAGCCGAATCGAGAATTCCCGGCCCCGCCGGTACAGGTGCAGGGCGTTAGCGCTTCCGGGTATCGGGGCGGTATCGACCAGTTCCCAGGGAATCATGGGTGTTTCAGGAAAATGCCGGTTAATTTTTTAAAATTCATTTTTTCCTCCTGTCCGGCAGGTTAACAGATGAGCCGAACGAAGGCAAGCCGCCCTCAGCAGTCAGGATTCAGACAACTTTCAGCGTTACTTACCGTGAGTCAGGGCGATCTTTTCGAACATGGTTACCAGACCTACGCCGAGCGAATAGATCGATTCGATTTTGAGGTTTTCCTCCGCAGTACTGTCGAAGAATAGGTGTAGGGAAGAATCCATACCGTCTTCGCTTTTCCAGTAACATAATAAAATGGGCAGACGGGGCAAAGGACGCAGGACTATGGCGATATCCGAATTGAAAAGGTCGGGTGCGGGTTCACCGGCGAATATTTCAACGAGTAGTTCCAGGAGTTCGGTATATTCGTCGATGACCTTTTTCAAGGGCTTCTCGCACCGCTGCCCGAAAAGCCGCCACCAGTCGGCCCCGCCTTTGAGATCCCGGAGCGGAAGCCAATCCCCGCGGGGCTCTTGTCCGGTGCAATCCAGAATATAGTTCAAAAGCGGGAAGGAGACCCAGCGGTTCACATGGCAATCGGCACGGATGATGCCGGCGGCATCGATGCGGAAAGGTTTGCCCAGGCAGGGGAGGGTCATCTCCCCCTGGTGGTAAAGGGCGCCGCACCGTTGCGCGGCCTGGGCCAGGTCGGTTTCCCGGATTTGCCGGCGCAAATTCTCCAAGGCGAGCTGCATATCCCTTTCCAGGGAGCTTCCTGCCCCGGCATCTTTCCGGGGATCCGTCGAGTCATCCGCTTCCTGATAGGGACAGTCGACGAGTGTTTTTTTGCCCTGGAATACCGCCACCGAGAAGGCCAGACAACTGGCTTGTCGGCACTCCCGGCAGTTTGTCCCGGGAAGTCGCTTTAATACCTCCAGGTGACTGCTGAATCCGGTCATGATCTTCCTCCCGCTGGAACAGATTGGTCCGGAGATTATAACCGAAAAAAAAGGACCTGTAATCACCCTTTCGGGCTATACAGGTTGAATATTCGTGGGTG
>JACRCK010000372.1 GCA_016219065.1 Deltaproteobacteria bacterium | reverse complement strand
GGCGGCGGGATCGGCCTATTTTTGGGAACCGCAGCCGAAAACGAAAAGGGTGGCGGACAACCATAAGCCGATTAAAAAGAAAAAAGGGCGGGGAGAATTTTTATCCGGGTGGTGGGGCGCTGGATTTAATTTCATAGGACGGGCAACCGTTTTTTCCTTAATTAATATTGAAACAACCTGGGAGGTCTTTACGCACTTACCAATAATTTAATAATTAATAATCAATTATCAATTGTTAATTCCTAATTATTAATCCGGCCGGGGAGATGGCTTGAGCCCCAGGGCCAGGAGGCCGCCGACCAAGGAGACCCCGGCGGCCAGGATAAAGGGCACCGTAAAAGAACGGGTCAGGTCGGCCAGATAGCCGCCACCCCACGGCCCGAGGGCCTGGCCGGCGGCAACGCACAGGGTGACGCACCCCAATCCGGCCGGGGCCAGCCGGGGTCCGACGAAATCACCGGCGGTGGCGGCCATGCTGGTCGGGATGCTCCAGGCGCAGAGACCGAAGAGGACGGCCGAGCCGTAAAAGCCGGCGCCCGATTTCGACAGGGCCATGATCAGGTAGCTTACGGCCAGGAAGAAATAGACCAGGGCCGCTCCCCGCCCCCGTCCCAGCCGGTCGGAGATCCCCCCCCAGAGGACCCCGCAAAAGATGCTGATGCCGCCCACCAGGGCCCAGAGCCCGCTGGCTGCGCCCGGCGACCAGCCCATTTCTTTCACCAGGTAGGCGGCGAAAAAAGTCATATAAATGATATAGGAAAATCCGTACAGCGAATAGACCAGTCCCAGGTACCACATTTTCCTTTTCCGGTAAACCAGGCTCCAGTCGAGGGCTTTGGAGGCCGGCGGCGGGGCGGCGCCTCCGTTTCCCGTTGCTTCGGCACCCACGGGCCTCAAGCCCATCTCCGCCGGCCGGCTGCGGATAAACAGGCCGGCGACCAGGGCGATGAAAAGGACTCCTCCGCCTAGGAAAAACCAGGCCTGCCGCCAACCTTCCACTCCGTAGGCCTTTAAGGTCAGGGGAACGATCAGGCTGGCGATCATCGTCCCGCCCCCGATGCCGGCGGAGACGATGCCGGTGGCAAAGCCGCGCCGCTGCATGACGAACCAGGCCGATCCCAGGGCCATGGCCGGCACGTAAGCCCCGCCGTGACCCAGTCCGGTCAAAAGGCGCAGGAAAAAGGCCGACTGAAAATCCCGGGCCAATCCGGTGAGGATGATGGTCAGCCCCATGAGTGCCAGAGACAGACTGATAATCCTCCGGGACCCCCAGCGGGCGGCCAGGGCCCCGCCGACCAAAGCCATGAGCAGGTAGCCAATCAGGTTGCCGGTGCCGATCAGTCCCAGTTGGGTGTAGTTCAGCCCCAACCCGTCCTTCATGGCCGGCAGAATGATGGTATAGGACATGCGCCCGAAACCGTGGGCGCCGATGGTCACCAGCAAACCAAGGAACACTACGATCCAGCCGTAGTGAACTTTAGGCTCCTTCATGGAGACCTCCTTCCGGGCGGGCTTTTCCACGGTAAATCCTGGCCGAGCACCAGTAATTTTACCGCAGCCATCCCTTATACCACAAACCCCGGTGGGTGGAAAAATTTATTTAATTTTTGAACTAGTTAGAAAAAATAGGTTTGAACAACAGGCCCTGGCGACCCAAATCCAGCCCGACGGTAGGCCGCGTATACCACCCGGTTAGGAAGCGATTAAAAAGATCCTGGATATGGGCGGTATACCTGGGACAACCACCAGGGATAATTTTTCGCTCCAGATCAAAGGGGAGGTGGAAAAACCGCTTGGTCTCTCCTACCAGGAGCTGTTGGCACTCGAGCAGGTTCCTTTGACCTGCGATGTGCATTGTGTTACGGGCTGGACGCTATTGGATTCCCGAAGGAAGAGCGCTACAGGTAATGCCGCGGGCACTGGTGGATACGGACTGGGGTAATTTTTTTGGTTCTTCACCCTTTTGACAAATCTTCCGCTGTGGGATTGGCGAAACGGATGACCCCCTCAAGG
>JACRCK010000050.1 GCA_016219065.1 Deltaproteobacteria bacterium | reverse complement strand
AAATCGTGCAGGGTCTGGCCGGCAACCTCTGCCGCTGTACCGGTTATCACGACGTCATCCGGGCCGTGAAATGGGCGGCCAAACGAATGACGAGATGATAAACAATGAACCTTTAGTACGAAAATACCGTTCGGCGTTCGGCGTAATAGTTTAATACAAATATTAAGCTCTGCTGTAGGGGAGGGGTTAATCCCCTCCCGCCTCTGGATCGCCCGCGATTTTCGTGCTTCGCGGGAGTGACGACTCAGGTGTTACCTGAGGGTTTAATACGCCCTGATGTTAAAGAAGCATACTCAGACTTTACCGGGAATGATGGTCAATTCAGGCTTTCGGTTATTTTAATGGCACAACCTTATCTCGCCGCTCGCACCCTGGAAGAGGTCCTGGAACACCTGGACCGGCAAGGGGAGGCCCTCCGCCTTCTGGCCGGTGGGACCGATGTGATGATCGATCTGCGGACCACCCGGCTGAAGGGGAATGCCGATCCTCCTACGCTTCTCGATGTGAGCGAAATCCCGGAGTTGAAGGAAATCCGGGTGGAAGCGGATCGCCTGCTGTTGGGTGCCGCGGTCACATTTCATTCGTTGGAGCATGATCCTCTCCTGAAAGAACGAGTTCCCCTGCTGGCCGCGGCGGCGGCCCAGATGGGCTCGGTTCAGGTCCGACGGCTGGCCACCCTGGGGGGGAACGTAGGGACCGCTTCGCCGGCCGGGGACGGGATTACTCCCTTGACCGCCCTGGAGGCACAGGTAAAAATTGTCTCCAAAGGGAATTCCCGGACCGTGGCCTTGACCGATCTGATCACCGGTCCGGGACGAACCGGACTGGCGGCGAACGAGTTGATCCATTCCTTCAGCTTCACTCTTCCGGAAGCCCCCGCCCGTTGTTTCTTTTCCAAAATCATGCGCCGCCAGGCCGTGGCCATCGCTCGGATGAATCTGGCCGTTCAGGCGGCACTGGAGCCTTCCGGCCGGATCCGGTCCGCCCGAATCGCCGCCGGCGCCGTTTTCCCGTCGCCGAGGCGCCTGCCGGAGGTGGAGGAAATGCTGATCGGCAGGCTACCGGAAGAGAAACTGTTCCAGGAATGCGGCCGCAGGGCCGTAGAAGCCATGCGGGCGGTCAGCGGCCGCCGGCCCTCCATGGATTACAAAGAACCGGCGCTGGAGCGGCTGACGGCCTGGGGGCTGAAGCAAGCCTGCAGGGAAAAAAACGTTAATAATCAATTATAAATTGTAAATTATTAATGAACGACCAATCCCTAGAGAAACCGTGATCGGTAACAATCCCATTCGAATAGGCGCCCGGGAAAAAGTATCGGGCCTGACGCGCTTCGGCGTCGACCAGGGTCGTCCCGGGGACCTTTATTTATACCTGCTCCGGGCCTATCCGGCCCCGTCCCGGATTAAAAGGTTGGAGGTCGAGGTCGCCGGGCGGCTGCCCGGTGTGGTCCGCATCTTTACGGCGGCCGACATCCCCGGGATCAATCAGATCGGGATTATCCCCTCGACCAAAGATCAGCCGGTCTTATCCGACGGGCTGATCCGCACCCGCGGTGACGCGGTGGCCCTGGTGGCGGCCGAGAATGAAGCGGCCGGGCTGCGGGCCCTGGAAGCCATCGTCCTGGAACTGGAGCCCCTGGCCGGGGTCTTCGATCCCCGGCAGGCCCTGGACCCCGGCGTCCCATTGGTGCATGAAAAAGGGAATCTCCTCTTCCGTCAACGGGTGGTCCGGGGAGACGCCGAAGCGGCCCTGGCCGAATCGCCTTTCCGGCTAAGGACGGTGTACAGCACGTCGCCCATCGAGCACGGACCCCTCGAGGTGGAAGGGGGGCGGGCCGAATGGCGAGACGGAAAGATCGTTGTTGCGGCCTGCACCCAGAATCCCCATTACGACCGGAGCGACCTGGCCCGCCTGCTCGGGTTGCCCCCGGAACAGATTCGGGTCATCCAGACCGAAACGGGGGGCGGGTTCGGGAAAAAGCTCGACCTGAGCGTTCAGTCTTATCTCGCTCTGGCCGCCTACCATTTGAAACGGCCGGTCCGGATGGCCTTTACGCGGGAGGAATCTTTCCTGGGCACCGCCAAACGCCACGCCCTGCTGATCGACTACGAAAGCGGGATGGATGCCCGGGGGAAATTGACCGCCGTCAAAGTGGACATCCTCGGGGACAGCGGGGCCTATGCCTCGTACGGTTTCGCCGTGTGCATGCGGGCCGCCGTCCACGCCACCGGGCCCTACGAAGTGCCCCAGGTGCTGGTGGACAGCCGCCTGGTCTACACCCACAACCATTGGGGCGGGGCCATGCGGGGCTTCGGCGTGCCCCAGGTGGCGCTGGCCCACGAGGGGCAGATGGACGGCCTGGCCGAAATGATCGGTCTGGATCCCCTGGAATTGCGCCTGCGCAACTGCCTGCGAAACGGATCGACCACGGCCACCGGCCAGGTGCTTCAAAACAGCGTCGGCATCGGCGACTGCCTGCGGCGCCTGGAAAAAATTTATCGGGCTTGGCAGCCGCGGGTCCGGTCGGACAGCCGGTTCTTAAGGGGCCTCGGTCTGGGGGCCATGTACTACGGCATCGGCAACACGGGCGTCTCCAATCCCTCCACGGCCCAACTGGAGTTTTCTCCTTCCGGGACCCTGACCCTGTATACCGGGGCGGCCGAGATCGGGCAAGGTTCGGATACCGTTCTCGGACAGATGGCGGCCCACTATTTCGGCCTGCCCCTGGAACAGATTCGGCTGGTCCGGGGAGATACGGAGCGGACCACCTCGGCCGGGGCCAGTTCGGCCAGCCGCCAGACCTACATCTCCGGAAACGCGGTCCTGGAGGCCGCCCGGGACTTGGAGCGGATTTTGAAAGAGGGGGCGGCCGAACTATGGAAGTGCCGAACCGAGGAAGTGGAATTAAAAGGCCCGGAAATGCAAGGTCCCCAGGGTGCCAAGGCCCCGCTGGCCGAGATCGCCTCCCGTTTAGCCTCCCAAGGCCGGGAGGTCAAGGGGGCCGGCCGCTTCGATCCGCCGGTGACCGTCCTGGACCACCAAACCGGTCAGGGGGATCCTTACGCCAGCTACGCCTTCGCGGCCCAACTGGCCTCCGTGGAAGTGGATACGGTTTCCGGCCTGGTGCGGGTGCCGCGAGTGGCCGCGGCCCATGACGTGGGCCGGGCCATTCACCGACGGGCGGTCCGCGGACAGATCGCCGGCGGGATCGTCATGGGGGTGGGGTTCGCCACCATGGAGGAATTCATCCCCGGGAAGACCGACAACTTCCGGGAATACCATTTGCCCACCATGGCCGATGCCCCCCGGATCACGCCCCTGATCATCGAAACTTCTAATCCCTCCGGTCCCTACGGGGCCAAAGGGGTAGGGGAACCTTCCTTGATCCCCACCGCCCCGGCCATCGCCAATGCCACCTCCCGGGCCCTCGGGGTGCGGATGACCCACCTGCCCCTGAGTTTGGAGAGAGTGATGGAAGCCTTAAGGCAAATTCGAAATCCGAAATCCAAAATTCGAAACAAATCCGAATGATCAAAATCAAAAATTCAAAACGTTACTCTCTATACACGGTCATTGCGAGGAGTAAAGCGACGAAGCAATCCCTTGGAATAAGCTGGATGTAACTGGGGATTGCTTCGCTTCGCTCGCAATGACAACCTTTTACGAAGCCGTTAGGACTATTCATCATTTACCTCTACAGCGGAGGGTGGTGGTTTTGATCATTTAAATTTTGAACATTTGAATTTGTTTCGAATTTCGGATTTCGAATTTGAGGTAAGGTATGTGGATCGATCCCGATAAATGCAATGCCTGCGGGCTCTGTGTGAAAGACTGCCCCTTGGAAGTCATCTCCTGGCATGAAGACAAGGCCCGGATAGGGGAGGGCTGCGTGGAATGCCGGACCTGCGTCCGGGTCTGTCCCCGGCAGGCGATCCAGGAAATCATCGCTGAATTCCCCGGGGCGGTGATCTGTACCGCCTGCCCGGTAAACTGCCGGATCGCCCCGGAACGGTCCGGGGCTTGCCGGCGTTTTCTAAATCAGGACGGCGAACTCGTGCGTGACCGCCCCCTGGTATCGTATGAAGAGGTCAAGCCTTCCCTCCTGCCTCCCCCGTCACCGCTCATCCGCGAACCGCTGATCACGGCCATCGGGGCCGGCACCACTTATCCGGATCATATCCCGGCGCCTTATATCGTAACCGAGCCGCGGGAAGGCATCGACGTGGTGACCGTGGTGACGGAAGCCCCCCTGTCCTATTCGGGGGTAAAAATCAAGATCGATTCCGACGTCCCCATCGGCGAGGAGGGGGCCGAGATCCGTTTCGATGGGCGGCCGGTGGGCATGGTGGAGACCGAGGAATACGGCTCCAAGATGCTGGCCGTGGGCGGGGTGAACCGTTTGACCGGGAAATACGGCTTTGCCGTGGCCCGGGCCGTGGCGGCCCTGGCCAACCGCCGGGCCGTGGAACTTTCCATCAAGAAGGGCGCCCGCCTGACCGTGCAGGCCGGCCGGTCCCCGGTCATCGGTGGGCAGTCCCAGGATCGCATGCGGGTGGGCTGCGGTTCGGCCACGGCCGGACTTTTCGCGCCCTTTTTCCAGCAGGCGGCGGATGAGGTGATCGTCCTGGATTCCCATATCACCTCCCTGTTCAGCCACCACGCCGCCGGGCGGACCGTGGGCATGAAACCTACCGGCCTCCGCTTGGTTTTCCCCCTATCTACGCCGGGACGCTACTTCGGGGAAAAGGGTCCAGGCTGGGGCGGAACCTCGATCGTCAAGCCTTTGGAAATCATCGCCGCCGTGGACCCGGAACAAACCCCGGCCGGCACCCGGCTCCTGATCACCGAAACCACCGGCGAAAAAGCCGCTTATTATGTTTTTAATCCGGAGCGCGGTTTCGTGGAAACGGAACTGCCCCCCGAAGCCCTGGAAGCCGTCCAGGCCATCCGGGAGACCTGCCAGCCAACAAAGGTCTCGGTCATCTACGCCGGCGGCGCCGGCGGCTCGGCCCGGGCCGGCGTAACCCGCTACCCCCTGAAGCTGACCCGCGCGGTGCACGAAAACAAAGCCGTGCTGACCGTAGGCGGTGCGCCGGTCTTCGTGCTGCCCGGCGGCGGGATTACCTTTTACGTGGACGTGGAACAGGTCCAGGCCGGCGCCTTCTGCTGGACCCCCACCCCGGCCATTATCGCGCCCATTGAATACACGATGCTACTAAAGGATTACGAGGAAATGGGGGGGCATGTGGAGGCGGTCAAGCCGTTTACGAACGTCAGGGGGGCGGTGTTCAGGCAGAAGGGATTGAGGATCAAGGATCAAGGATAAAGATCAAGCCAGCAACGCCAAGTCAATGAGAACCGAAGATCTTTTTGACGAGGCTATTGCATTGCCGATAGAAATGAGGGCATTGCTGGTCGACAAGTTGCTCCCTATCCTGAATCCAGACCTAAAGCCTTCGAACTTCAGGTAGATTACTCGGATTCCCAGCTTCCTTTCTATGAGGATCAGGATTTCGTGATTTAGACCATTCCACCGGTTAAAGAAACCCCGGCGACAGAGGGCGGAGGTTCGGACAAATTTGGGTGGTTTCCCTCTCCTGGTTCCTTTTTTTGGCCCTAATTTGAAATTTCCTCCCGGTAAACTCCCATTTTCTTCCTGACAACACCTCTTTCCCCTTGCTCCAGGTCTTGTTTTTCTTCTTGACAGTATAATTTCCCTTTTCTTATTATCCTAAAACTACGAAAAAGCACGTTTTTATCATAACGCTGACACGAAAGGAGGGTGCGTTATGAGAGATTTTCACAGAAGGAAGAAAGGGATGCGGGAAGGATCTATTCCTTGGTGGTTGTGCGCATTACTGGCGATTGGCTTCGTTGCTGGAATGGCACTCGATGCTGCGGCCTACACCCGGCCGACCGGGGAACCTCCCACCGACGCCGATCTGACCTTGATCGGGGGAAAATCCCAGACGGTCGTGGTTCGTCTGCTCAACCTGACGCCGTACAAGATCGTTCAGGACCCGTCGGGCATTACCGCGGTGGGCAGCACGGACAAGGACCGCAACGCGCACAAGAGCTTCCTGTTCGTGCCGCTTGGCTGGCCGTCGGTTATGTCTGGCCTCCAGGGCACCTGGTCGCAGGCCGAGACCAACGGCCCATGGGCATTCACGCCCAGCAACACCAACACGGCGACCCACCCGTACAATTTCGTTGTTGCCTGGGACGACCAGGGCGGCTATGTCGCCGATAGCTCGATGGGCTGGACGATCCAGGGGGTCTATGCCACGGCGTTGGGGCCCGGATCGGCAACGAAGGATGTCCCACTCCGTCTCTGGTTCACCAGGGTGAAGCCCACGACCACGCTGCGAAGTGAGTTGTTCGGGGTCGTCTCGGCCGCGATCGTCGAGGTGGTGGACCTCATTGGGGTGGCCCTCGAGCCGGAAAACCCGATCGCGTGGGTGGACGCTTTCGTAGCGACCAAGGAGCTGGCCAGCTCAAGTTTTGAATACGCGAACTCCGAGGACACCGGTGGCGAAAAGATGTACGTCGCCGCCTACGCGGTGCCGCAGGGCACTTCGAAAAACCCGGATTGTACTGGTTGCAACCCTGCCGTCATAACCTACTCCACATCTGGCGAGACCACCGACGGGGTCGACGTCCAGTGGTCTACCGCTACCGGTTCTTACTCTGCCAACGTGGTGGTCACGACCCAGGTGCTCCGGGGACTCGATGTCGATGGGTATGCCTTCAACGGGAGCGTCCCGATTATGAACGTGGTCCTATGGACGCCCGAGGAGTATGCGTACGGGGAGGCCGCGGGCACGGCGTCGCCCCTGAGGGAGCACCCGGCCGGATCGCGCATCAACGCCATTCTGGCGCGCCGGGATTTGAGCCGGTTCACGCAGTTCGCGCACCTTTTCCGGTCATTCAACCCGTCGCAGACACGAACATATCACGAGGCCTTGCAGAAACTGCGGCAGCGGGTTCCGCTGACGGAGCAGCAGCAGGTCCTTCTCGAGAAGATGGCGGCGGCCCTGGAAAAGGGGCAGACCAAACTCAGCCCGGCCAACCGCTAGGCCGCCCGAAAGGAGGAGCCGATCATGATTACCAGCAGGCAGAGCAGGGGTGTGATCGCCGTCGCGATGGTCGCGATGCTGGCGTGGTGTGCGTGTCCAGCCTCCGCCGGTCAGAACGGCAGCGGCATCTGAGTGTACAGCACGGACATGAGCATCGCGCTCATCAACTTGACGAATTATCCGCTGACCTGGGTGCAGACGGGCACGTATCCCGGCATAGGCGGCGGGTGCACCACCTCCGGAACTCAGCCCGTCCTTGACATTTACGGGGACCCTTCTTGGTACAACACCTGGCAGATCGACCCTTACCGGACCGCGACCTGGGGCAACACCAACGGCTGCAACACGGATCCCAGGCATTATGAGGGCACGGTCACCCTGTACTCGACCGGCCTGCCGAACTGGGCGTTCGATCTCGTCTTCAAGAAGCAAGGCGCCAACGGCGCCGACGAAGGGAACGGAACGTGGGTCGGCCTGAGCCAGGCGTTTGCGGTCAATACGGCGGTGCAGGCCGTGGGGGCCGGGAGATGCCTGGACGTGAAGGATGGGTCGCAGAACAATAACACCCCGGTCCAGATCTATGACTGCAACGGTACGAACGCTCAGACCTGGACGTACAACATTGCCTCGCGCGCGTTGACCGTGTACGGGGGGATGAAGTGCCTGGATTGGGACTCCGAACATACCAAGCTGCAGATCTACGACTGTAATGGGACGACGGCCCAGCAATGGGCGCTGAACCCGGACGGGACGATCACCGGCCAGGGAGGGTGCCTCGATGTGGCGGGGACGTCGAACGGGACGCCGGTGGATGTGTCGACCTGCTCCGGCACGACGCAGCAGCAAAGGACCGGGCCCGTGAGCCAGGCTTTTACGGCGTATGCCGAAGTGCGGGCCGTCGGGGCCGGGAGATGTTTGGACGTGCAGAGTGGGGTGTTCCAGAATGGGACCCCGGTCCAGATCTATGACTGCAACGGCACGGAGGCTCAGGCTTGGACGTACAACACTACCTCGCGCGCGTTGGCCGTGTACGGGGGGACGAAGTGCCTGGATTGGGACTCCGAACATACCAAGCTGCAGATCTACGACTGTTATGGGTATGCAAACCAGCAATGGACGTTGAACCCGAACGGGACGATCACCGGGGATGGCGGGCTCTGCCTCGATGTGGCGGGGACGTCGAACGGGACGCCGGTGGATGTGTCGACCTGCTCCGGCACGACCCAGCAGCAATGGGCCTGGGTCGGGCAGAGCTTCTTGGGGCAGGGCTGGTCCTCAGCCGCTAACAACTGGGTCTATGGGCGTTGGGCGACACCGGTGAACGACTTCAAGATGCACAACGTCATGACCCTCATCGGGCCCGACGTGATGGTTGCGCTGTACAGCGCGGACAACAGGAACCTCGTCATCGTGGTGCAGCAGATCTACGAGGCCCGTGGTTCCGCGGTGTGGGACGATCGCAGCATCTACCAATCCTACTCCTGGGATTTCGTGGACAACGCAGGAGGCTCCGTACCGGGACAATAGCCTAAGACGGATTTTTTTGAGAAACTACCGGGGCTAGGTACACGCCGACGCCTACGGGGGTTACGACGAGTTGTTTCACCGTCCAGTGGGAGAAAAAGGGGTCAAATCTTTATTATTGACATCCTCGGTTCCAATTTGGTACAGGAGTTTCATGAGCCGACCGTTACGCATCCAATATCCCGGGGCGGTGTATCATGTCACCTGCCGGGGCAACGAGCGGCGGGACATCTTCCGGGACGATTCGGACCGGAGGGCATTCCTGGAAATTCTGGCGGAATCCCAAGCCATTTACCAGGTGAAGCTGTATGCCGCGGTTTTGATGGGGAACCATTTCCATTTGTTGCTGGAGACCCCTCTGGGCAATTTGAACGAATTCATGCGGCGTTTTAACATCACTTATACCGGTTATTTCAATCGCCGGCATCTGCGGGTGGGGCACTTATACCAAGGCCGTTATAAGAGCATCCTGGTGGAAAAAGAGACCTATCTCTCCGAGCTTTCCCGTTATATTCATTTAAATCCGGTCCGAACCCAGGTACTGGAAAAGGCGGACGTTCGGGTTCGTTGGCCTTATCTGCTGGACTATCGCTGGAGCACCCTGCCGGGATATTTGAAATTAGGGGACCGCTGGCCAGGGGTGGATTACGGGCTGGTTTTAGGGGAATTCAAGGGGGATAACCCGAAAGGGCGGCACGCTTATGGAAAACGGATCCGCGAGGACCTGGTCGGGGGTATCGAACTGAAAGGGAAAATAGTCGGGGGTTGTGTTCTCGGCCGGCCGGGGTATATTCAATGGGTCCGGGAGAGATACCTGAAAGAGTTGGCGGAAGGAGAATATTCGGGCTATAAAACCTTGAAACGGTATCGGTCCCGGGAACAGGTTTTGGATTCGCTGGCCGGGGAAACCGGCCTGCGTTTGGAAGAGGTGAAAGCGGTGAAGGGTGACCAGCGCCGGCTAGTTATCGAACTGCTATATCGGGTGGGGGGATTAAAAGGAGCAGAAATCGGAAGCCTTTTCGGGATAGGCGCCAGTGCCGTCAGCCAGGAAAGGAAACGGTTGAACACTCGGATGGCCGAAGAGGAGGCCGTGAAAAACCAGTTTGAGGCCTTATTGTCCAAGTGTTTGACGTAGATCCCAGGTCGCCTTCGAAGGAGTAGGAGCGCCAGGATATAAAAAATAAAGATTTGACCCACAGCCCGCTATGACCCACAACCCGCTAAACTGGGCCCGGTTGATTCAAAAGACATATGAAGTGACCCCCTAACCTGCCCCAAAGGCCAAGGGCCGATGCGGATTATCAGCATTATTGAAGACCAGGAGGTGATCGATAAGATTTTGAGGCACTTAGCTTATGGCAAACCAAACAAAGACCCCCACCCAAACCCGAAACCCTCGAATTTCAGCTAGACTACTCGGACTCCCAGCTTACTTTCTATGAGGATGCCCTTGATCCGGATTTCGAGATTTTCGAAGACCACCCCACCGTTTAGGGGAAGTTCAGGAGGCAGAGGAAGTAGTTTATCCAAATTTTGATAGTCTGCCTCTTCTTTTCCCCTTATTCCCTTCTATTGGTAAAGTCCCGACCGGCATGGTCCCTTTTTCTTCAGAAGCCTCTCTTTTCTCCCTGCCTTTGGCCCTATTTTTATCCTTGACAGGGTCTTTTTTCTCCCATAAGCTCTTCGCATCAAAAAGCAAGTTCTTGTCAAATTCTTATCAAATATCAAAGACCTATGTGGAGGCCTGTGCCGAGCGGGCTGTCTTCCTGCCGGAAGGCCAGAGCGGACCGGCGGTCGATTTCGAGCACTGCCTATCCTGCGGCCAGTGCCTCAAGGTCTGTCCCACCGGGGACCCTGGTGGAAGGAGAGAAGGGCTATCGGGTTCTTTTGGGCGGAAAACTGGGACGGCATCCCCAACTGGGCCGGGAATTGGCCGGCATCCGTTCGGAGGAGGACCTGCTGACCGTTCTGGACCAGGTTCTGGACCATTACCAGAAGTACAATGAAAAGGGGGAGCGGCTGGGGGAGGTTCTGAAGCAGCACAAGAAACTTGAAATCCATTGACTTTTTGTAATTAAGGGATGGGAAATCTTAGTAATTAACCCAAGTTTTCTCGTAGGCAACCTATTCTCAAAGGAATGTCGAAGGAATTTGGCAGTTTTTTAACACTCAAGAAAGGACGGTGCGGCATGTTGAAAAAAACTGGATTTAGGTTGTTGGGTTTGGCGGTAATGATTTCCATCCTTTTTGTCGTTAATGCCTGGACGGAAGAGCAAGGGTGGGAAAAGACTACAGCACTTCCGGATGGGGAGGTGGTTTGCGACTTAAATGGAGAATGGAATTTTGAAACGAATTGGCGTGGAGTATATAAACGACGAAACTTCCCCAGTGAGGATGTCCTGAAAATTATTCAGCAAGGTAATTCTTTTCAAGGAATAAGAATGGTTGGAAATAAATTTTTCAAAAAAGACGAGGTGGTAATAGAAGGGGAAATTGATAAAAATGGATTTAAGCAGTTAATCTTGAAATTAGAAGGACCGGGAGGTGGCGCACAAAAAGGCAAACTCAGTAAAGATGGAAATAAGATAGAAATCGATACTGTTTACTATTTTATTGAGTTGAAACGAAAATAAAAAATATCAGTCGACCGGCGAGGCCGTGATAAGAACCGGAGACCGGTTATAATAGTCATTCTCTTGATTTTTTTAACGGCAGAACCGGGATGGTCGGGTGGGGGGATTAAAGGGAGCAGAAATCGGAAGCCTTTTCGGGATAGGCGCCAGTGCCGTCAGTCAGGAAAGGAAGCGGTTGAACGCTCGGATGGCAGAGGAGGAGGCCGTGAAAAACCAGTTTGAGGCCTTGTTGTCGAAGTGTTTCGAAATAGATCTCAGGCCGCCTTCGAAGGGATAGGGAGCGGCAGGATATAAAAATAAAGATTTGACCCCACCCTACTACTACGAGTTGTCGTTTACTTGCCGCCAGGTGCGGCGTGCCCGGGGTCGTTAACGTTGGAACCAATCGGCAGTACCTGATCAGCGGCATGACGAACGGCAAAACCTACACTGTGCTGGTCACCGCTAGAGGCGGCGCTAATCAATCTCTCGGCGTGTCCAATGTTGTTCAGGTTACGCCGGCGGACCGTTTCATCTATCTGCCGCTACCACGTCGCTGAGACCCCCATCCGAGCGATAAACGGCGGCTGCTCCAGCTGGAGTGGCCGCCGTTGCGTTTGCCGGTGAATTCGTCACTGCCTAAGGTATAATCGCACTCGTGATCAGAGGCTGGTCGATATTCATGTCAGCGTACAAAAAAGGAAAAACGATGAGTACTGAAGTCGATGCGGCGATTGATCTGTTGCGTGACAAACTACCGGGCTTTGCCGCCGCCTTGGCGCTGGCTCAAAGCGGGATTGATAGTTGGCTGTGTTTGCCGCCGGAGTCTTACCACAACAAAGACGTGCTTGATTTGGGCTGCGGTCTTGGCGCGGCGACTGCATTGCTGCGGCAGCGCGGTGCGCGCTCTGTCTGGGGTATCGATCCGATGTTGACCGATGAACAACTCGCGCTACTGGCCGCGCTACCGCAGGGACGGTTCACATCTGCGGTGCTGTCCCGCGAACCATTTGGCACGCAGCAATTTGATCTAGTCTATTCCCATTTAACAACCGAGCATATTCTGGACCTGCCCGATGCGTTTTCGACAGTGTTTGAACTGCTGCGTCCGGGCGGACGTTTTGTCTCCCTGCACGATAACTACTATGGCCCGCTGGGCCAGCATGATCAATCTTTTATTGGCGGGCAGACCACTAAAGCAGGCGAGATGTTTTTCCGTGCATTGTCCGTTCCCTGCTGGGAGTCAAGCGCAAAATGCGCTGCGTCGCTCCAATTTCGCACTGAGATCGAGCGGTTGTACGATTGGACGGTTGCGTCATGGCGGCTGACGCCGCAGAACTGCCGGCAGTGCCCTTATTATTGTCGTTCTCAGCTGTGGGCGCATATTAGATACCAGGACGATTACAACCACATTTACCCAGGTGATTTCTTCAAAACCAACGCCTCTGGTGGCCTGAACAAAGTAACGCCGTTTCAACTGCGTCAATTCCTGGTCGAAGCGGGCTTCCACGTGAGCCACTGGCAGATCACCGCTGTGAAGAACAAGGTGCCGTCTGCCATCCGACATATCTTAATGGAGCAAGATCTGCGCACGGCCCAGATCCTGTTTGCTGCTGATAAACCGGCAACCTCGGCTGAGCTGGCCGGGTCTAAAAGAATCTTTAACACCATGCAAGTGAGCGCGGAAACCCCAAAATCCAGATCAAAGGCACTTTTCGCTTCTCTTCCCCAACCCCATCCAGATTCTCTGTCCCGATTTCATGCTGGTCGATTACGGTCCCATGACCTTGACCGTCTCCGCCTGGCCCGAAGGGACCCGGCGCCTTCTGCTGGACCCCCACCCCGGTCATCATCGCGCCCATTGAATACACGATGCTGCTCAAGGATTACGAGGAAATGGGCGGGCATGTGGAGGCGGTGAAGCCGTTTAAGAGCGTCAAGGGGAAGGTCTTCAAGCAGGAAAGCTTGAAGGCAAAAAATTTAAAATAATGAGAGGAGAGGCCATGAGACGGAACGTGATCCTGATTGCCTGGGGGATAATTGCGCTTATATTTTCAACGATTGTTTTTCAGACGACAGCGCTCGCACAGCAGACGGCCCTGGCTGGCCAACAAGGGGTGGTAATAAAAACCTACGGGCCTGGCGGTCCTGCGCCGGCCATGCGTGAAGCCGCCAAGGTATTCGGAGACCGGAAGGCGGTCAGAGTGGAAATACTGGCGGGTCCGACCCCAAACTGGAAAGACCAGGCCCTGAAGGACGCCGACCTGGTTTTCAGCGGTTCCGAGTACATGATGACCGACTTCGTCCGCCGGGACCTTCCCGGGCTGATCGACACCGCCACGATCCGCACCCTTTACTTGAGGCCCTCGGCAATGCTCGTCCGCCCGGCAATCCCAAGCAGATCCGAGGGGTGAAAGACCTGGCGAAGCCCGGAATTAAAGTCCTGGTGGTCGAAGGGGCCGGGCAAGTCGGGATGTGGGAGGATGTGGCCGGACGAACGGGCGACGTCAGGTTCGTTGACGCCGTGCGGCGCAACATAGGCTTCTTCGCCCCCAACAGCGCCGAGGCCAAGAAGCTCTGGAACAGCGATTTGAGTTATGACGTTTGGCTTATTTGGGCCATCTGGCAAAAGGAAAATTCCGTCTCTGCCGACCTCGTCAGTATCGAGAAAGAGAACACGATTTACCGCTCCTGCGGTATTGCGTCCACCCATCGGTCGGAGAACAAGGCGTTAGCCAGGGAGTTTACCGATTTTCTCCAGTCTCCCGAGGGACAACAAATCTTTATGAAATGGGGCTGGCTGGCGCCTTAGCCGGGCCTCACGAATTTTGGTTTT
>JACRCK010000371.1 GCA_016219065.1 Deltaproteobacteria bacterium | reverse complement strand
GTCACGGTGATCGACGTGGCCATGCGGGCCATGGGCCGGCCGATCATCGGCGCCATCGAGCTGATCTGTTTTTCCGGAGCCATTGTGGTGGGTTTCGCCATCCCTTATTCCTCCTGGATGAAGGCCCACGTTTATGTGGACCTGCTGGAGGAAAAGCTTTCCAGAAAGGGACAGATTGTTTTAAAGCTCGTGACCCGCATCGTCGGCATCCTGCTTTTTTTATTCATCAGCTATAATTTCATTTTATACGGCCTGAGTCTTAAAAACTCCGGGGAAGTGAGCGCCGGCCTGAAGATTCCCTATTACCCGATCACCTTCGGCCTGGCCTTGAGCTGCTTCATGGAGTCGTTGACGCTTTTCACCGACCTGTTGAAACTTTTCCAAGGGGAAGCCCATGAGTGAATTGACCACCGGCATCGTCGCCTTGTTTTTACTGCTCCTGTTTTTTCTGACCGGCATTGAGTTGGCCTTTGCCATGGCCGTCATGGGTTTTTTAGGCTTCGCCTATCTGGTCAACTTCAGCGCGGCCAGCAACCTGCTGGTCAAGGACTTTTTCGATACCTTCACCTCCTACGGCTTCACCGTGATCCCCCTCTTCGTCCTCATGGGCCAGGTGGCCTCCAATTCCGACGTGGCCAAACGCCTCTATGAAGCCGCCCACAAGTTCGTCGGCCACATTCCCGGCGGCCTGGCCATGACCACCGTGGTGGGGGCCACGCTCTTCAAGGCCATGTGCGGGTCCACCCTGGCCACGGCCGCCACCTTCGCCGGCATCGCCATCCCGGAAATGGACCGCTACCACTACGATAAACGCCTCTCCACCGGGGTGGTGGCCTCGGTCGGAACCCTGGGCATGCTGATCCCGCCGAGCATCGTTTTGATCATCTACGGCATCGTGGTGGAACAATCCATCGGCCGCTTATTTCTCGCAGGCATCCTGCCCGGGCTGCTGATCTCCCTTTTCTTTATTTTCATCATTTACGGCTGGGTGAAGATCAACCCGGCCGTGGCCCCGATGGCGGAGAAGGTGGCTCTGCCCGAGCGTCTCCGCGCCCTGCCGGAATTCATCGGAGTCGGTTTCATTTTCGTCATCATCATCGGCGGGCTCATGTTCGGGTTTTTCAGCCCCACCGAGGCCGGCACCATGGGCACTATCGGGGTCTTTTTCCTGGCCGCGACCCACAAAGGGCTCACCGTTCGCAAGGTCATCCAGTCCTTCGACGGCTCCCTGCGGACCGCCTGCATGACCTTGATCCTGGTCTTCGGTTCGGTGGTCCTCGGCCATTTTCTGGCCATTACCGAAATCCCCTTCAAGACGGCTGACTGGATCACCGGTCTGCCCCTGCCCCGGGCGGCCATCATGGTCCTGATCATCCTGATTTATTTGATCGGCGGCTCCTTCATCGACGACCTGGCCTTCATGATCCTGGCCACGCCCATCTTCTACCCGGCGGTGATGAAGCTGGGTTACGACCCTATCTGGTTCGGGATCATGATCGGCATCACCATCATGATCGGGGTGATCATCCCCCCGGTGGCCATCTGCGTCTTTATCGTGCGCAATATCACCGGGGTGCCTTTTGACATCATCTACCGGGGGGTGCTGCCTTTCCTGATAGCCCTGATCGCCGCAGCCCTGATGCTTTTTTTGTTTCCCCAGATCGCCTTGTACCTGCCCAACCTGTTCATGGGAAGTTGACGTTTTCATTAGTAATTACGAATTGATTGTGGATAATCAGGATCGTGCAGCGCTAGCCACCCGAAGTAGGACCAAGAAGAGACCGGTCTCTGCCATAGGTAAAGACCTCTCCGTTTTACGAATAGAAAAAATAAACCCAGGAGGAAGCATGATGAAAAAAAAGTTTGTAGCCTTGAGTGTTCTGTTTTTGGTAGCCCTGTCCTTTTTGCTGATTTCCACCCCGCTGTCGGCCCAGGAGAAAGTAATCAAGCTCCGGTATTCCAACTTGTTCCCACCGGTGCACCCCTTCGCCAAGATGGCGGACGAGTGGTGTAAGGAGGTTGAAAAAAGGACCAACGGCCGGGTCACCGTTACGCACTTCCCCGGGAACACCCTCACCCCGCCC
This sequence comes from Deltaproteobacteria bacterium, assembly GCA_016219065.1. GTDB lineage: Bacteria > Desulfobacterota > RBG-13-43-22 > RBG-13-43-22 > RBG-13-43-22 > JACRCK01. The sequence continues at coordinate 2,114 of JACRCK010000371.1, read as the reverse complement.
ACCCAGACCTATGACAGCGTGGTCAAAGGCATCGCCGACGTGGGCCAGAGCCTGATGGCCTATTCGGCCGGCAGGTTTCCGTTGACCGGTGTCTTCGGATTGCCCCTGGGCTTCACCAGCGGCGCCCAGGCCACCAAAACCCTCAATGCCTTTTATCAAAAATTCCATCCGAAAGAATTTGACGATACGAAGGTCATGTATCTGCACGGCCATGGGCCGGGGCTAATCTCCACTAAAAAAGTTCTGGGTTCGATCGACGACATCAAGGGCCTGCGGATCAAGGTCAACGCCGAGAACGCCGATATCATCAGCGCCCTGGGCGGGGCCCCGGTGACCATGCCCATTACCGAAACCTACGACGCCCTGCAGAAAGGCCTGATCGAAGGCGTTCTGTTACCCTTTGAAGCCTTGAAGGGCTGGAAGTTCGGTGAGATCGTCAAGACCACCATCGTCAACCATAGCATGTCCTACACGGCGCCGATCTTCATCGTCATGAACAAGGACAAATGGAATTCCATCTCCAAGGCCGATCAGCAGGCCATCGAAAAGATCAACGAGGAGTGGATCGAGAAGCAGGCCCAAATGTGGAATAAGCTGGACAAGGAGGCCGAGGAATTCGTGATCGCCAAGGGGGTCAAGGTCTTGCGGGCCTCCAAGGCCGACGAGGCCAAGGTGGCGGAAAAGATGAAGCCCATCTTTCCCGAATTCGTAAAGGACATGAAGGCCAAGGGCTTGAACGGCGAAGAGGTCCTCAAGTTTTGCCTGGATTACATCAAAACCCATCCGTAAGGGAAATCTCCCGAACGATAGCTGCGCAGGGGCGGCGCCCGGCCGCCCCTGCCTCTCGATCAACAGACCCGATCGTGATTTTCGCACTTCGGATGCCCGCCCCGATCAATAGGTTCGGTACCAAAAACACATCTCCATGAGGTAAATAATGAATCTGGCCAAAAACCTGGAAGCCGCCGCCTTTTATTTTCCCGAGCGCCCGGCCCTGCGCGAGGGGAGCGTAGAAATCCCCTATGCCCGATTGAACGAACAGGCCAACCGGATCGCTACGGCCCTGATCGGCCTGGGCCTGCAGCCGGGGGAGCACGTTGGACTGTGCGCGCCCAATTCAGCGGACTGGGTCGCTTTTTACTTCGGGGTCCTCAAGACCGGGGCGACCGCCGTTACCTTATCCTCGCTGCTGGCCGGCGAGGAGCTGGCGCTTCTAGCCAGACATGCCCGGCCCCGTTTCTTCTACACCACGGAAAGCAAGCTGTCCCTCCTGGAAGGGATCCGGGCCGATTGCGGGATCGAAAAACTGATCGGATCCGACAGCGATCTGGACCTGGCCGGACTGTCAGCCCGGGGCGCGGCCGTCTTCCAAGCGGTCGATCGTAATCGGGCCGACACGGCGGCCGTCCTCTACACCGGGGGCACGACCGGCACGCCGAAAGGGGTCATGCTGACCCATGAAAACCTGAATTTTTCCAGCCAGGCGCCGGTATTTTTCGAGCGGTCCACCGAAACCGACCAGGCCCTCTGCTTCATGCCCTTCAACCACGTCTTCGGCCAGATCCACATCATGAACAGCACCATCCTGAGCTGCGGCTGCCTGGAAATTCTTCCCAGCTTCGATCTGGACCGGATTGTTACGGCCATCGCCACCGGGCGGGTGACCAAATTTTACGCTGTGCCCACCGTCTACATCCGCCTCTTGAGCCTGCCGGACCTGGAAAAAAAGCTGGGGAAACTCCGTTACTGTTTTTCCGCCGCCGCCTCCATGGCCCGGGAGATTGTCAAGCAGTGGAAAGAGCGGACCGGGATCACTATCGCCGAGTCCTACGGCATGACCGAGGGCATGCCCGTCACCTACAACCATTACTATCCGGAAAGGCACCGGGTGGGATCGGTGGGAACCCTGATTTCAGGCGTGGAAGTCCAAATCCGGGACGCCGCCGGAAACCGGCTGGGACCCGGACAGGAATGAGAAATCTGCGTCCGGGGCCGCAACGTCATGAAAGGCTACCTTCACAATCCCGAGGGGACCCGGGCGGCCTTCTGGGAGGGCGAGTGGCTCCGTTCCGGGGATATCGGCATATTCGACGACGACGGCTATCTTTTCATCG
>JACRCK010000381.1 GCA_016219065.1 Deltaproteobacteria bacterium | reverse complement strand
GCTGAAGGAGCGCATCATCGCCCTGCCGCCCCTGACCCAGCGGCTGAAAGACATTCCCATCCTGGCCCAGCATTATCTCAACTATTTCTCCCGCAAAGACGGAAAACACATCAACGGTCTGGCCCGGGAGGCCACGGAAAAACTGGTTTCCTACACCTGGCCCGGGAACATCAAGGAACTGGAAAACGTCATGCAGCGGGCGGCCATCGTCTCTTCGGAAGACCGGATCATTCCCGGAGACCTGATCTTTGTGGCCCCCTCGGAAAAAGAATTTCACAAGATGAATATCTTGCGCAACGAAGGCCTCCGGGGCTTCCTGCGCCACCCGCTGATCCCCAAAATTTTCATCTGGTTTAATATTTTCATGGTGGTCGTCATGGCCGGGTTCACCCTCTTCGGGGGCTCACGGCCGGAAGGCCATCCGCTACAGGAATTCGGAAACAATCCCGGGATGCTGGTCACCTGGATCGTCTGGTTCCCCATCCTGCCCATCTCGGCTTTTTTGCTCGGGCGGGTCTGGTGCACCGCCTGTCCGATTGCCGGCATCGGCGATCTGGTTTCCCGGATAAAAAAATTCAACCTGCCCGTTCCGAAAATTTTCAAACGCCTCGATTTTTGGCTCGTCGTCCTGTCCTTCATGTTTCTGGATTATGTGGAAGAATTCTTCGGCGTGGCGGAAAAACCCTGGGCCACCGGAGTCTTGCTGGTGGTCATCGTCGGTTTATCGGTTCTCTTCTGCGTCTTGTTCGAACGGAAAACCTTCTGCCGGTACCTCTGCCCCCTGGCCGGCATGCTGGGGACCTATTCCACCATGAGTATCCTGGAGGTGCGGGGCAACAAAAAGGTCTGCCAGACCCAGTGCGGTCAGCACCTCTGCTACAAGGGAACCGAACAGGCCGCGGGTTGTCCCATGTTTTCCTATCCGGCCTCCATCGCGGTCAGCACCGAATGCATGATGTGCCTGAACTGTCTGCATAGCTGCGACAACCGGGGGGTCCAGATCAATCTCCGGCCGCCCTTGCAGGAAATCTGGCGGCAAAGCCAACCGGTCTTCAGTTTATCCCTCTTCGGGGTGATCCTGGTGGGCTTGATGGGCCGCCACCAGTTTCCCGCCTTGACTTTCTGGCTGAACATCGAAAAAACACTGGGCTGGCCGGAGACCTTTACCCATACCGTATTATACTTTTTCTTCATCCTCATGGCCGTGGTTCCCTTCGCCTTGAGCGCCACCCTTTCCGCCGCCGCCTCCCGGGAAAAGGTCTCGGAAAATATGGCCCATTACGGCCTGGCTTTTATCCCCCTGGCCCTGGCCGGCCATCTCTCCCATATCGTCCATGAAGTGCTGGGCGAGAAGATTTACGATTTTATAAAATACCTGATCAAAGTCTATTATGCGTTGACGGCCGGCATCCCGATCGGAAGCCGGGAACCGAATTTGGCTCCTTTTATCCACAGCTCGATCATCACCTTTTTGAAGGTCCTGATGGTGACCGGCGGCATGTTGGGTTCGTTGATCGCCCTGATCATGATCGCTCGCCGGATGTCGGAGAAGAACGTTTCCGCCCGCATCCTGCCCCACCTGCTGGTCCTGTTTTTTTTCTTCGCCGGCTATCTTTTCATTTTCACCGGGGCCACCGGTGAGGCCCCGGAAACCGCGGCCCCGGCGGCCGCCTGGGCCACCCCGAGGGCAACCGCCCCGGCTCCAGGGGGAGTCGTTTCCCCCGCCGGTCCGGCCGCGGCGGCCCTGCAGTGGCAGTTGCTGGTCCCCCAGATCCGGAGCGCCACGGCGGTGGGCCTGAACGACCCGGCGGTGGCGAGTTGGCTGAATTCAGCTCAAGTGGATCCGGGAACCGGGAAAAATCGGCTGGTGTTGTACGGACAGGTTCAGGGGCCCCCTCCGGGAAGCCGGTTGCGGGTCGTCCAGGACGGCGGCACCCCCCAGCCCCAATTCGTTGCGCTACTGGACCCGAAAGGATTTTTCAACGGCTATCTGTTCCTAAACGGTCTGAACCAAAAAATCTCGCTGATCCTCGAAGTCTTAGATCCCAATGGGCAGCTTCTGGATTCGCATCGTATCGACCTTTCCTGAAGACGTATAGGAGACGCACTGACCATGTTCGCTCCCGGTAGCCTTACCGGCAAACAGATCGACCAATTTCGCCTGGAAGAATTTATCGGCCAGGGGGCCATGGGAATGGTTTACAAGGCTAACGATACCATCCTGAACCGGACGGTGGCCCTGAAGCTGATTTCCAAAAAATCCGACGTCACCACTCCGGCCATGGCCGAAGCCCGGAGGCGGCTGATCCAGGAAGCCCAAGCCGCCGGCCGGCTGGCCCACCCGAATATCGTCACCATTCACTCCTACGGTGAGACCGAAGATTTCCAGTATATCTGCATGGAATACATCACCGGTCGGACCCTGGCCGAAGTCCTGAACGAACAGAAGGTCCTGGCCGTGGAAGAGGCCGGGTTTTATTTCGAACAGATCCTGCAGGCCATCGACGCCGCCAACCAGGAGCAGATTGTCCACCGGGACATCAAACCCACCAATATCATGATCATGGCGGACAAACGGTTGAAAGTCATGGATTTCGGGATCGCCAAAATTCCATCCCTGTCCATTACCACTACCGGAACCGTGCTGGGAACTCCTTACTACATGTCCCCCGAACAGATATCCGGTCAGAAAGTCGACATTCGCTCCGATATTTTTTCCGTGGGAGCGGTTTTTTACCAGGTTCTGACCGGAGAGCGCCCTTTTGAAGGCGAGAGCACCGTCACGCTGGCCTATAAAATCGTTCAGGTGGAACCCATCCCCCCCAAAGTGTTGAACGTCCATATTCCGCCGGCCATCGAAAACGTTGTAAAAAAAGCCCTCGCCAAAGACCCCTTCCAGCGTTATCAAACCCCGGGAGAGATGCTGGCGGATCTCCGGGCCGCCCTGCGGCCCAGCGCCCCTCCCAAACCGGCGGTCAGCGACACCACGATCAAGACCCGGATGGCCTCCTTTGACCAGACGCTGCAGATCTCCCCGAAAGAGACCCTGGCAGCCGAAGCAGAGCCGGCCCCGGCGCCTAAAAAGGCGCCCCCGGCGGATAAAGCCCAACCCGCCCCCAAACCGGCCCCCAAACCGGCCCCCCAGCCGCCCGCAACCGCACCCCAGCCGGGGGGCTCGACAATAAAAACGCTGGCCATCAGCGGGGCCTTGTTGCTGGTCATGGTGCTGGTAATCGTCCTGGTGGTGCGCCTGGTTAAAAAGCCTTCCGCCGTCACGCCCCCGGCGATTACGGACCTGGCCCAGAAAAGTCCCGCCCCGGGCGGGATCGCCCCCGAGGTCAAGAGCCAGGCGGAGCAACTGGTGGCCCAGGCCAAGGGCGATTTGCCGTCCAATCCGACCAACGCCCAAAAGTTACTGGAGCAGGCTGTTGCCCTGGACCCTAAAAACTTCGAGGCCCAGTTCCAACTGGCCCGGCTATTGACCATGCGAAAAAACTATCCCGCGGCTATCCAGCATTACCAGGAGGCCCTGGCGCTGAATAACCAGGTCCCCGAAATACCCTTCAATCTGGGTTTTATCTACCTGAACCAGGGCGATTACGACTTGGCCATCCGCTATTATGAATCCTGCCGGGCTTTATCGCCCCCTTATCAGGATGAAGTGTTGACCAATCTGGGGATAGCCTATCTCAAAAAAAACAACCCCGCCCAGGCCCAGCTTTTTTTCAAGCAGGCCATCGGGCTGAACCCCAACAACAGCCTGGCCCGGAATTACCTGCAGGCCCAGCCGGCCTCCGGGACGCCGGCCGCCGCCCCTCCCCCGCCACCGGCGGTCGACAATCGGGCGCAAGCCGCCGCCTTGATCGCCCAGGCCAAAGGCCAGATGCAAACCAATGCCGCCAAAGCGCAGAGCCTTCTGGAGCAGTCCGTCAAACTGGATCCCGCCAACCATG
>JACRCK010000053.1 GCA_016219065.1 Deltaproteobacteria bacterium | reverse complement strand
GAGATCCGCCTGACCAAGGAAAACCTGGGCTGGCCGTCGGAGCCGGCCTTTCATGTGCCGGAAGAGGCCCTGGCCGTTTTCCGCCAAGCCGTTACGGCCGGAGAAAAAAAAGAAAAGGAATGGGAGGCCTTATTCGGTGCCTATAAAAAGGCCTATCCCGAGGGGGCCGAAGAATTTAACCGGCTCATGTCCGGGAAGCTGCCCGAGGGCTGGGAGGAGGCCATCCCTGCCTTTCCGGCCGATCCCAAAGGCACGGCCAGCCGGGTGGCCTCGGGCACGGTGCTCAATGCCCTGGCCGCCAGGGTGCCCAACCTGATGGGCGGCTCGGCCGACCTGGCCCCTTCCAACAAGACCATGATCAAGGGTTCAAAGGCCTTTCAGGCCGAAAGCTACGGAGAGCGCAACATCCACTTCGGGGTCCGGGAGCACGGCATGGGGTCCATCATGAACGGCCTAGCCCTCCACGGCGGCATCATACCTTACGGCGGCACCTTCCTCATCTTCTCCGATTATATGCGCCCCCCGATTCGACTGGCGGCCATGATGGGCTTGAAGGTGGTCTATGTCTTTACCCACGACAGTATCGGCCTGGGTGAAGACGGCCCTACCCATCAACCCATCGAACAATTGGCCGCCCTGAGGGCCGTCCCCAATTTGACGGTCATCCGGCCGGCCGACGCCAACGAGACGGCCGAGGCCTGGCGCACGGCCCTGCAAAACGAAGGAGGACCGGCGGCTTTGATCCTGACCAGGCAAAACTTACCGACCCTCGACCGGGATCGGGTGGCCCCGGCGGCCAACCTGGCCTACGGCGCCTATGTTTTGCAAAAAACCCTGGATAAACACCCCGAGGTCCTTTTGCTGGCCAGCGGTTCGGAAGTGCCCATCGCTATGGAGGCCGGGAAGAAATTAGAAGGAAAAGGGATTTGCTCCTGGATTATCAGCATGCCCAGTTGGGAATTGTTCGAGCGCCAACCCCGGGAATACCGAGACAAAATACTTCCGCCGCAGGTCAAGACCCGGGTGGCCATTGAAGCCGGATGCACCATGGGCTGGCACCGTTATGTGGGAGACCAGGGATCTGTTATCGGCCTGGATCATTTCGGAGCCTCCGCCCCCTTTCAAACCTTATATGAAAAATTCGGGCTCACCGCCGAGCGTATGGTGGAGAAGGTCTTGGAACTTTTGAAGGGTAAAGGAGATTGATAAGTTTGTAAAAAGCCTATCAGCCGTCTTCCCGCTAAAGCAGGATCCAGAACTATTTATAAAAAAACTGGATTCCGGTTTTCACCGGAATGACGAAAAAAGATTTCTGCGTCTTTGTACGAAGTCTCCAAGTGTAAAGGGTTTGACTTAAAGAGGCGAAGCAGTTAAGACCCCTATCCCTTAAAAGATCCCCAGCGGATCAGAGCGGCGGCGTAGGTGAAGCCGATCCCGCCGGAAACCATGACCACCCGAGAGCCGTCTTTGACGGACCCGCTTTTTAGTCCCAGATCCAGAGAGAGAAGCACATCATTGGTCCCGTGACAGCCCCATTGATCCAGGGCCGGCGATTGTTCCGGCCCCACACCCAGCCGGTCCAGGACGGCGGCGCGCTGGGCGGGAGTCAGGTGCCGCAGGGCCAGATAATCGGGGATTTGACCGGCCAGGACCTTTTGGGCCGTCTCAGCCAGGGCCTGGGGCCAGCGGTCTTCGAGATAGGTTTTGACCTTCTCGGGCCGGGGCGTCTGGAAGAACATGATTTTGGAGTCGAGATTATCGGCCCTGAAAGGGATTTCGGTCCCGCCGCCGGGTACATAGACCTCATCGGCCATCTCGCTGTCCACCGTCAATTCGATATCCCCCAGAATATTGCGGTCATGGCCCCGCCGGAGCAAGACAGCCCCGCCGCCGGCCGAAAAAGGCAGCATAAAGCGGGTGTCGGGGTTGGTGTAATCCACCAGGTCCACGTTGCGGGTCCCACCGGCCAAGAGGACTGTTTTGATGGTTTCATCGCCGATCATCATGTCCCTGGCGATGCGCAGGCCGAGGACGGTGGTCACCCCCTGATCGACCAAATCAAAAGCCCAGGCCTGGCGGCAGCCCGTCTCCTCCTGGACCCGGATGGAGGCCGTCTGGGCGATGTAGTCCTTATACTCCTCGCCGGTCCAGAGGACCAGGTCCACCTCTTCGGGTTTTATGCCACCGGCCCGCTCAAAGGCCTGCTTGGCCGCCTTGACGGCCATGGTAACGGGCTGGTCTTCGGGAGTCGGTTTGCATTTGCGCTCTACGCCCAGGGCACTGACCTCATCAGGGGTCAGCCCCGACCTGGCAGCTATTCCGTCCGCAGTCTCAAACCCGGCCGGGGTGTACAGGCCGTAACTTACCATTCCGATTTGGGCATCTGTATTATTCATTTCTCTCATTCATTTTTATTATAAATTTTTTCTTGGCACGGATTTCACGGATAAACACGGTCAAGTTGAATAAGGGATTGGCAATGTTACCAATCCCTTGCCTTCCGGCCCGGGCTGGTAGGATGTTTTTTCACCCTGCTGTCCTTTCGCATAGGAAAATAAAGCATCCGCGACATCCGCGAAATCCGTGCCGAAAGTAAAATTAATTATTATCCGGCTTCCCGTGCTTTTCTTTGAGCACGAATTTGCGCACCTTTTCCGAGGCCACGGTCCTGGGCAGGGACTCCACCACGACTAAGTATTTGGGAACCTTATATTTGGCCATTTTATCGGCCAGGAATCCTTGAAGCTCTCCCAGGCTGAGGCCTTCTCCGGGTTTGAGCTCCACGCAGGCCTTGCCCACCTCTCCCCATTTTTCATCGGCCACCCCGATGACGGCCACGCCCTTTACCTTTGGGTGGGTCTCGATGATCCGCTCCACCTCGGCCGGGTAGACATTGATCCCCCCGGAGATGAGCATGTCCTTTTTGCGGCCCACGATGGCCAAATGACCGTCAGCATCCACCTTGGCCAGGTCCCCGGTGTAAAACCAGCCGTCCCGGATGGCCTCGGCCGTGGCCTGGGGCTTGTTCCAATAGCCGGCGCAGAGGTGATCGCCCCGGAAAAGGAGTTCCCCTTCCTGGCCGGGGGCGGCCTCCTGGCCTTGCCCGTCAATCAACCTGATGTCCACGTGGGGCATGGGATGGCCTACGGTCTTCAGTTTTCCGTTGGCCTGGAAACAGTTGGGCCCCACCTCGGTCAAGCCGTAGCCTTCCCGGAGATGGATCCCCTTTTCCTTCTTGAAGGTCTAAAATATTTTTTCGGTCAAATGGGCGCCGCCGGAGACCATGAACCAGATACTCGAAAAATCGATGGTCTTGAATTTGGGCGATTCGATCATCATCTGGTACATGGTGGGGACGGCAAAAAAGATGGTCACCCGTTCCTTCTCGATCAGGTCGAGGACCAGGTCCGCTTCGAAACGTTGAATCAAAATATTGGTCCCCAGGGAATGAAACAGGGGAAGGGTGAAGACGTTCCAGCCGGCCGTATAAAACAGGGCCGGGTGCAGGATGGTCCGCTCACCCCGGTTAAGGCCCCAGCCGATATTGGTATTGATCGCGTTCCAGGTGATCATGCCGTAGGTCATGACCACGCCCTTGGGCAGCCCGGTGGTACCCGAGGTATAGATGATCAACTGGGGATCATGAGGGCTCAAACCGACTTCGGCCAAAGGGGTGGCGGGTAACCGGTCCCAGAAAGCGGGCAGGCTTTTACCCACGCTCTCATCGTCATCCAAGCAGACATAGTGGTCCACCTTTACCCTGGACTTGAGTTCCCCGGCGATCTGGGCGTGCTCCCGGTCGAAGAAAAAGGCCTTGGGAGAGGCATCCTGAAAAAAATAGATGAATTCATCGATGGCCAGACGAAAGTTGAGGGGCACGAGTATAGCCCCCAATCGGCTCGTGGCTAAAAAGAGGGTGATATAATCGGCTCGGTTAAAGGCCAGCACCGTTACCCGGTCGCCCTTTTTTATTTTAAGTTCGCCGGATAAAAAATGGGCCAGACGGTTGACGTCGGCACTCAATTGGCCGTAAGTGTACCGCCGGTTTCTGGGAATATCGACGATGGCCTCGGCCTGGGGAAAACTTTTTCCCCACCGACCTATCCAGTCTCCGTACAACATTTGTTCTTTCTCCAAGGTTATTTGAAAAACGGTTTTAACCGCAGAGCCGCAAAGAACGCAAAGGGGAAATAATTTTTCCTTTCTGTTGAGAGGACAGAAAGGAAAAAGCTTTCGCTACCCTTTAGTAGTTATTTGGCCGGAGGCCAGAGGTGTTTTGTACAATCCCGCCTCTCACGGGATTGTACAATATTAATTCTCTTTGCGTTCTTCGCGGCTCTGCGGTTAAAAAAATTCTCTTTTTGCAATCACCCAAAAGGTTTTATGGTTTCGAACCCGTGCCCCAGCGCATGAGCAGCACATCCCAGGCATAGCCGATGCCGGCCGAGATCATCAGCACCAGGTCCCCGTCTTTAAGCCGCCCTTCTTCAACGGCCAGGTCCAGGGAGAGGATCTGGTCGTTCTGGCCCTGGTGGCCGAACTCTTCAAAGTACCGCGTCTGTTCCGGTTTCAGACCCAACTGGTTCATCAGATAATCGTGGGCGCTGCGCTTGACCAGCAGGGTGGCTAAGTAATCCACGTCGGCCCTGGTGTAACCGCTTTTTTCCAAGGCCCGGTCGATGCTGAAAAGCCAATTGCTGAGGCTCAACCTTTCCAGCCGCTCCTTCATGCCTACCGGGTCCAAGACGTCCAGGTATTGTTTGCCTTGTTCAAGACCTTCAGCCGTCATCGCTTGGGCCGATCCCCCTTCGGGCACATAGACGTCCCAGGTAAAAGAGCCGTCGGTCATGAAGTGGCTCTCCAGGATCTCGTTGCGCGAACAATTTCTCTGGACGATACAGGCGGCCCCGCCGGCCGCCAGGAAGTACATCCAGCGCACCCTCGGGTTGGGATAGTGGATCAGATCGGAGTTACGGTAGCCGGAGGCAATGAGGATATTGTTGATCCGGTCGTCGCCCCTGATCATGTCCCGGGCCAGTTTGAGGGCCACCATGGTTGTGCCGCAGCGTTGCTGGATGTCGAAGGACCAGGCCTTTTTCAAGCCCAGCTCTTTCTGGATCTTCGGCCCCACCGGCCAGTTGCGGTATTCCTTGACTTCCTCTCCGCTCCAGATGACCAGGTCGATGTCCGAGGGTTTCAGGTCCGAAAGATAAAAGGCCTTGCGGGCGGCCTTGAGGCCCATGGCCACGGTCCCGTCCCCGGGGCCGGGGACGTTTTTCTGATACCAGCCCAGCTTGGTCCGGATGACCTCGGCCGGGGTCTCGGAATGGGCGGCGATATAATCGGCGCTGTGATAGGCCCGGGGAATATAGGCGGCCAGGCTCAGGATACCGGCCGCAGCCTTGGGATCAGACACGACCGGCCTCCTTCCTTTTCGCCGTCTTCCGGCGATTGATTATTTCTCTGGCCGTCCCGACAAAGCCCTTGGGAAAGAAAAAGACGACCAGTATAAAAAGGATCCCGAAATAGAGGATCCACCGTTCGGCCAAACGGGTGGCCATATCGACGTTGGGGAGTAAACTCTTGGCCACCTTTTGCAAATCGGGCAGCCAGGTTTCGGCGATTTTGATAAATGAGGCCCCGAAGATGCTGCCGTAAAGCGTGCCCAGTCCGCCGATGATGACCATGAGCAAGACGTTGAGCATGAGCGCCGTGGAAAGGACCGACTCGGGATTGACGTAGCTCAGCCACAGGGCGAAAAGGATCCCGGACAAGGAGGCGATGGCCGAACCGAAGACAATGGCAAAGACCTGGTAGCGGAAGGTCTTGTAACCCAGGGCCGTGGCCCGCGGTTCGTTGTCGCGAATGGCCTTGAGGGCCTGCCCCACCGGGGAGCGGACAAAACGGAGCATGAGGATAAAGAGGACCACTGAAACGACGAGGATAAAATAATAGGTCATCAGCCGGCCGTTGACCTCAAGTCCCCAAAGCTTGGGTGCGGACCAGTCTACGTTGAAGATCCCCGGCAGTTTAAAAGAGACCCCGTCTTCGGCCTTGGTCAGGTCATACCACTGGACCGCCAGGATAAAGGCGAATTCGGACAGGGCCAGGGTCATCATGGCGAAAAAGATGGCCTTGACCCGGAGAGAAAAAAAGGCGATGACCAGGGCCATGGTGATACTCAAGACCAGGGCCACCACCACGGCTATGAGGATGTGCGGCCAGCCGGGATTTTTCGAATGGTAGATCACCAGGGCCAGGGAATAGGCCCCGATGCCGAAAAACAGGGAGTGGCCCAGGGACAGGAGCCCGCTGTACCCGAGAAGGAGGTCGTAAGAAGCGACGAAGACGGTAAAAATCATGATCTTGGCCACCAGGTCGAGGACCCTGAAGGAGGAAAAGGTCCAGGGGACGATCAATAAGACGGCCACCAGGATCACCTGGATGATAAAGGAAGGCCTGGTATACCGGGTTCGCTGTTCGAGGAGCCTTTCTTGTTGAACCGGACTGATGTTGGTCACCGCTGCCTCCCTGTTTAATTTCGGCCCATGAGACCATTGGGCCGGATAAGCAAGATAATGGCCATGATCAGGATGTTGACGCCCAGGGCGAGTTTGGGCACCAAAAAAGCCACATAGTTGAAGGCCAGACCGACCATGAGGGCCCCCAGAAAACTGCCGGTCACCGAGCCCATGCCGCCGATGATGACCACGATCAAAGCGAAGATCAGGTTCTCGTCGCCCATACCGGGATAGATATGGCCGTTAAAAATGGAGATCATCACCCCGCCCATGGCGGCCAGACCCGCCCCGGCGGCGAAGACGCCGGAGAAGATGCGTTGAATGTTGTAGCCCATGACCTGGACCATCTCTTTGTTTTCCACACCGGCCCGGACGATGATGCCCAGCTTGGTCTTCTGGAGCACCAACTGGATGCCCACAAAGACCAGGCCGCCCACCAGGATGGCCACCCCCCGGAACTTGTTGACCACCACGTTGAACAGATCCCAGGAGTTCTGGAAGGCCGCCGGCACGGCGATGGCTTCATCGTTGGGCCCCCAGAAAATCTTGATGATCTCGGTCATCACCAGGGCCGCACCCATGGTGATGAGGATCTGTTTGAGGTGATTGCCGTAGGTCTTGCGAATGATGATTTTTTCCAGGATCAGACCCAGGACGGCCCCCACCACCAGGGAGAGCAAAAGGACCAGGACCAGGCTCCCCGTGCTTCGGCCCAGGCCGGCCGCCTCCACCCAGCCCAGGCGGTTTAGAACATTGAGCAGGGAAAAGCCGGCATAGGCCCCCCAGGCAAAAAAGGCCCCGTGGGTCAGATTGAGCACATCCATGAGACCGAAGATGACCGTCAGTCCCGAGGCGGTCAGGAAGAGAAGCACTCCCATGGTCACCCCGGCGATGGTCAGGGTTAAATAGGTGGTCAGGTCGGTCCACAAAAGGGGCACGACCCAGATCCCGATCGCCGCAACCCAGCCGGCTGTTTTCCGGACATTAAAACCGCTTCGATTCGCCGCCACGGCCAGTCCTGCCTCAACCGCCATTACAACCCTCCTGTCAGCCTATCCCTAAATATTTTTGTTTCAATTCCTGATCCTTCATCAGGTCCTCCATCAGTCCCTGGTGAACCACCCGGCCGTCGTCCAGGATAAAATAATCCTGCCCGACCTTGCTGGCCAGATAAAAATTTTGTTCCACCAAAACGATGGTGGTCGTCTCCTTGATTCGATTGAGCGACTCCCCCAGGTGTTCGACCACCACCGGCGCCAGCCCCTTGGAAGGTTCGTCGATCAAAACGATTTGGTGTTCCAGGACCAGGGCCAGGGCAATGGCCATCATCTGCTTTTGGCCCCCGGACAAGACGCCGGCCTTGGAATGGAGGAATTTTTCAAGGTCCGGAAAAAGCTTAAAGATCCCGGCCAGGCGCTGCCGGGCTTCTTCGCTTTCCTTGAACATGGCCAGGCGGAAATTTTCTTCCACGGTCAGCGAGTAGATGACGGCAAAATCCTCGGGAACGAACCCGATGCCCATGCGGGCGATCTCAAAGGGTCTGCGGTTCTGAATGGCCTGCCCGGCCAGGGTTATCGTCCCGGAGGTGGCCGGACTAAGGCCCATGATGGTCCGCAGGGTAGTGGACTTGCCGGCGCCGTTTCTTCCCAAAAGCACGGTGGCCCTCCCCGGCTTGACCTCAAGGGACACGCCTTGGAGGATATGATGCTGTTGAATGTGGGTGTGGATATCCCTGAGAGAAAGGATCGGTTCAGTCATGCGTTACTCCTCCGGACAGATAGGCTTCCTGGACTTCCTGATTTTGGGCCACGGATTGGGGCGGCCCGTCGCAGATGAGACGCCCTTCTTTGAGAACGGCGATGGAGTCGGAGACGGTCATGATCATGTCAAATTTGTGCTCCACCAGAATAATCGTCCGGTTTCGGGCGGCCTTGATCTCCTGGATGATGGAAAGGATGGCCGGCACTTCCTCCAGACTCATACCGGCCGTAGGTTCATCCAAAAGCAGGACCTCGGGGTCCAGGGCCAGGAGGATGGCGATTTCCAGTTTCCGTTTTTCACCATGGGTCAGGCTGGCGGCGTCATCGGACCAGCGGTCGGCCAAGAGGACCTGTTTGAGCAACTCGTAAGCCTGATCCTCCAACTTGTCGTAAGCCCGGTAATAACGCCAAAAGACCAGTCCGATTTCGGCCTTGGACTGGAGGGCTACCCGGACGTTTTCCAGGACACTCAAGGTGGGAAAGATGTTGGTCAACTGGAAGGACCGCCCCAGGCCCAGCTTGGTCCGTTCGGCCGGACCGAGGGCGGTGATGTCCTCTCCCTTGAACAAGACCTTCCCGGCCGTGGGCCGGTATTGGCCGCTGATGAGATTGAACAAGGTAGTCTTCCCGGCCCCGTTGGGGCCGATGAGCGACTTGAGGCAAAAAGGCTCCACCTGAAGGTTGACCTTGTTGACGGCAATATTGCCGCCGAAACTGATGGTCAGGTCCTTGGTTTCGATAATCGGTGAAGGATTCATTCCGGCTCCCATAGTGATTAGATTGCAGCTATCAGCGTTCAGCTATCAGCTTTCAGAAAAACCCATTAATACTACAGCGACTTATTTTCCTGATGCGCTCCTTATCCGTCATTCCGGCATGGTTTAAGTCCGAATAAAGACATTCGGGAATGACGAAAAAAGTGCCGCTGTAGTATTAACAAAACGGGCTCTATATAGCAGTGTCTTTATCTTACAATGTTTCTCGTACCGTTTTGATGGCTGACCGCTGATCGCTGACTGCTTTCTTTCAAACGGCCCTACTTCTTGACGTGAATCGGGACTTGCATGTCTTTCCAGGTAAATTCCTTGACCAGCTCAGGAATGGCCCATTTGACATTGGGGTCCACCTTGATCTGGAAGGCATACATGGATTGAAGGGCCTGATGATCCTCGGCCCTGAAGACCATTTCCCCCTTGGGTGTCTGGAAGTGCAGCCCTTCCATGGCCGAGATCAATTTTTCCGTATCCGTAGAGCCGGCCTTGGTCAGACCGGCGACGACGGCCATGGCCGCCGAGAAGCCTCCGCAGGTAAAGAAGTCCGGCGGGGCCTTGAAACGTTTCTGGTGCTCATCCACCAGCCATTTGTTTATCGGGTTTTTGGGGATCTCATAGTAATAATAGATGGCACCCTTCATGCCTACCAGGGGTTTGTACAGGGCCAGGGCGTCCAGGATGTTACCGCCCGTGGAGATCTTGATCCCGTATTTCTCATCCAGTTTCATTTCGGCGATCTTAAAGGGGTTGCCCTTGCCGGCCCAGATGATAAAGATGTATTTTTCGCCCTTCAGGTCTTTCATGGCCTGGATGATCCGTTGGACCGAAGCGGTGAAATCGGTGGTGTTGATGGGGGCATATTCTTCATGGACCACCTTGGCCCCTTTGGCCTCGGCCGCCTCTTTGTAGGCCTTGACACCGTCCCGGCCGAAGGCGTAATCCTGGGCCAGGGTGGAGATAAAGACCCCCGGTTTGGCTATGGACACGGCGTTGGAAATGGCGTCCTGCGAAGAGTTGCGGCCTGTGCGGAAGATATAGCGGTTCCAGGCTTCACCGGTGATGGAATCGGCCACGGCCGGTTCGACGATGAGGATCTTTTTGAACTCCTTGGCCACCGGGAGCATAGCCAGGGCCACGGAAGACAGGACCCCGCCCACGGCCAAATCGGCTTTGTCATCCTTAAAGGCTTCGGTGAGCATCTGTTTGCCCACTTCGGGTTTGGCCTGGGTGTCCTTGATGATGACCTTGATCGGCCGGTCCAGGACCTTCATGGAACCCTTGGTGGCGTACTCCAAGCCTAATTGAAACCCATTGACCGATTGTTTGGCATAAGCTTCCAAGGGTCCGGTCAAATCGACGACCTGAACGATTTTGATCGGCTCGGCCGCCATGACCCGCATACCGCTCAGGCCCAACACCAAAGAAACCACTACCAAAAGTGCCAACATTTTTTTTAAACTCATGTTTCTCCTCCTCATGAATTAATAATTTAAATTTTCTTGCCCTGCGTTTCTTAAAAAAAATCGTAACAATTTTGCCCCTTGAAAAGCTTGAAACTTTTACTTGAAAATCCTGACTTGCACGCACGTCATTCCGGTGAAAACCGGAATCCAGGTGTTATGCTGAGTCGAAAAGAACCTGG
>JACRCK010000052.1 GCA_016219065.1 Deltaproteobacteria bacterium | reverse complement strand
TTCCTCCAATTTATTTAAGAAATAATTGATGCGGGCCCAACCACCCATAGGAGTCTATTTTTCTTTCCGCAGGCTTTTCAAAATCCCTTTGATCTCCTCGAAGGTCTTTCGGGAAAAAATGGAATCCCCCAGGGGGTCCACCGCCTTCAACACCGAGGCCTGCAGTTCCGACACATCCTTGGCCGTCGGGGTGACCGTTTTAATCCCCTGCCGGGTCATCACCCCCAGGGCCTTCTGGTTTTCCTGGCGGATGGCCGTTTTCATCGGGTCCAGATGCTTCCGGAATATCTCCTCCACGGGTCCCTGAAGCTCTTTGGGGATTTTATCGAAAGCAGATTTTTGGACTACCAGGGCCCCCACGGAGTAGGACAAGGGCAGGTCCGTCAAATAGCTCACCCGGGTGAACCACTGCATGGAAATGGCCGCCAGCGGGGATCCATAGACCGTGTCGATCATTCCGGTTTGCAGGGATACCAGGACATCGGGAATGCCCAGGGGAATGGGATTTACGCCGATTTCTTTAAAAACGGCCCGGCCGATAGCCGTATCCTCCCAGATCCAGACCTTGCCCTTCCGCAGATCGGCGGCGTTTTTGATCGGCTGTTTGGAGAGCAGATAGATAAAGCCGTTTTCCCCCCAGCCCATGATTTTATAGCCGTTGGCCAGGAAACCCTTCTCGAAAAAACCGGCCATTTTGCCCATAAGGGCGTCCACTTCCTTGTAACTTTCAAACAGAAAGGGGATGGCCAGAATCCGGAGATCATTGAAAATGATGCCCAGTCCCCCGCCGGTGAAAAAGCCGCCCTGGATCTGGCCCACCTTGATCTTGCGGAGCATGTCTTCTTCGTCGCCCAGCACGCCGCCCGGAAAGACCCGCAGGGTGACCTGCTTGCCGGTCTTTTGTTCCAGCTCCTTGTTGATCTCCCGGAATACCTTGGTCCAGGTGCTCCCTTCCGGGGCCAGGGTCCCGATTTTCAAAACCACCGGATCGGCCGCCGCCAGCCCGGTCGGCAACGAAAAAAGGAGCACCGCTCCGAGGACAACCCAGGGACACCACCGCATCTTTTTCATGAATCGCTTTCTCCCGGTTAAAAAAACTCGTCTATTTGTTTTAATAGTAGTCCGGCCTTCTGCTGGGCCAGGGTATTGGCCAGGGTCAAATCCGGTTCCAGGTCGGGCGGGGCCGCTAAAACCTTTTTAAGGGTCTCTTCAAAAAGAACCCGATCCAGGCGCTGCCGGGCATAATTTTGGGCATAGTAGACTTCGGTCATCAGGAATTTCCCCTGGCCGATCCGCCGGGCCTCCAGAAAGTGCTCCTGAGCCTTTTTCAGGTTGCCGCCGAATTGTTCCGGCCGGGCCGATAGCAGGATGGCTTTAAACAGATGGGCCCCGCCGTAGTAATATTCGGGGTCCAATTGGAGGACCCGCTCCATCAAGGCCTCCACCCAGGGGAGGTCCGCCATGGCCTCCACGGAATCGGTGGTGTTGGCGATCCAGCCGCCCCAGGCGGCGCCCGCGCCGAAGAGCAGCGGCACGTCTTTTTTTTCGGTGCCGGTCAGTTTCTTCTGAAATTCATCGAGGGGCGCGCCCTGGAAACCCTTTAACTCCGCTTGCAGATTGAGGGCCCGCAAGGCGTACTGCTTGGACTTGGTGTAGAGGGCGACGGCCCGCTCCTTTTCATCCAGAAGCGAGGCATAGGATCCGCAGGCCTGAGCCCCGGCCAGCAACAGGTCCGGATTTTCAGGATATTTTTGGATGAGCCCGTCGATGAGCATCAGGTAGGAGGGTACGCCCTGGCGCACCAAAACGACATCCGACTGACGGTTGACCGCGGAGGCCACTTCCCTCATCAGAGAAGAAGCCCCGTCGGCGACCATCTGCCCCGCGGAAATACAGCCGGAAACCCATAGGGCGATCAACCCCAAGAGGATAATAGTTTTTCTCAAGATTCGGGTGCCTACCTGAAGGAGGATGTTAAATCTGATTTGTCATATATTTTTAACACCTATCGCCCCGGACCGTCAAGAGAAAGAAATACTGGAATTTAGGAATAGTTTTCCTCTTTCTTTGCATATTTATTGCATGTAATGTCCGGCATACGGAAGCCATTCGCCTTATCCGGACTGCCGATCGGGAGCCGTTCTCAAATAAAATGCTGTCCTATCTGAAAATCCTGCTGACCCGGACCTTTATCCACCTAAGCCATTTCCCGGCCGAACAGATGAACCTCTATTTTTCCAGGCCAATTTTTGTCCGTTTATTCCGAATTTTATTTTTTTCCCTGCTCCTGGTTTGGGTCCCGGCGGTCCCTTTCCTGACTATTGATCTGGCCGCTTTTTCCGCTCCGGTCCTTAAATGGCATCACGGCGGGTGTCGGACCACCTGGTGCCGGACCGGCTGGTATGCTTCACCGGCCGTAGCCGATCTGGACCAGGACGGGCAGATGGAAGTCATCTGGACCGACTACCGGATCGTGGTGGTCAACGGGGTGGATGGCACCGATCAATGGGTGGTCGCCAGTCCCGGAGGAAGCCGGGGTTGGCCCGGAGTGGTGGTCGCGGACCTCGACGGCGATCAGTCCCTGGAAATCGTGACCGCCCACGGCGGCGGCTACCTTGCGGTCTACCGGGCCGACGGCAACCCTTTTCCGGGCTGGCCCCAGCGGCCGACGCCGGACAATGAATTGCGGAGCCTGGCCGTGGGCGATGTGGACGGAGACGGCCGGCTCGAGATCCTTACCGCCTCCACCCGTCCGGAGAATCAATGGTTCCTTTTCCAGGTTGATGGAACAATTCGACCCGGCTGGCCGGTGCATTCCCCGGACTCGAACGCCAACGGTTACGCCGCCGGCTGTTTCAACGAAAACGTGGGACTGGCCGACCTGGACGGCGATGGGCAGTTGGAAATGATCGGCCCCAACGACACCCATTACGTGGTCGGTTACCGCGCAAACGGCATGCCGCTCCGAAGCAGTCCGATCTTCGGGCAGGTGGACGGTCAGAACAAACCCTGGGCCCGGGTGGGTTTCCATTTAAGTCATTCCGTGGATCTGCGAGGCTACGCCAATTGTAGCGCCGGCCAGGAACCATTGGAGCCCCGGCCTAATTTTGCCGACAGCGCCCCTTCCTTCGCCGATGTGGACGGGGACGGGACGCTGGAGATCATCCTCGTCGGCAATCAATACGACTGCCGCACCAACCCCTATTCCTCCCTGTACCAGCTCCCCTATATCCTCAAGGCGGACCGCACCCGCTGGACCGGCAGCGGCTTCAACTGGGAGACCCTCCCCGTTCCGGATGGACAGGCGGGTCCCCTGGCCGAGGATTACAATCTCATCGAAACGGTCCAGCCCAACCCGGTGATCGCCGACCTGGACGGCGACGGCTTCCAGGAAATCCTCTACTCCTCCTACGACGGGCGACTCCATGCCTACTGGTTGGACCGCACGGAGCATGGGAGCTGGCCCTTTCGGGTGACCAATCCCGGGGAAGGCTTCCTGCGCTTCGCCTCGGAGCCCGTGGTAGCGGACCTGGACCACGACGGAAAGGCCGAAGTGCTCTTCACTACCTGGACGCAGAAGGGGAGCAACGCCGGCGGCCAGTTGATCATCCTGAACCATCTGGGGCAATTGTTGTTCGCCGTGGATCTCCCGCGCAGCGGCAGCAATTGGGACGGTGCCCTGGGGGCCCCGACCCTGGCCGATGTCGACGGGGACGGGGAACTGGAAGTGGTGATCGGCACGGCCCATACCGGTTTGGTCGTCTATGACCTGCCCGGCACCGCCGGCGCCCGCTTGTTGTGGGGGACCGGGAGGGGTTCCTACCTCCGGACCGGCCAGGCGGCCAACCGGCTGGGAAACATCCCGAAAGAGGTAACCTTCTTCTATGACCTCCAGCAGCGGCGTCTCAGCCCGGCCCAGGTTCAGGTGACCCCCAGGAACCAGGGAACCGCCCAGTCGCTCCGCTGGGTCGTCGCACCGTCGGGAAGTTGGTTTTCCGTTGCCCCTTTAAACGGCGCCACCCCGGCGACCTTTACGATCACCCCTGAAAACTTTGATACCGGAACCCCGGCGATCTACACCGGTTTAATCACCTTAACGGTAACCGACCCCCCGGGCACTGCCGGCTCCCCTGCCTCAATACCTTTAACCCTGCGCGCAGTGGAGCGCCTCTACCCGATCCACCTACCCCTGGTGCTCCGATAACCTGTTCAATACGGAACAGACGAACGTCCAACATCGAACGTCGAATCAATACGAAAATACCGTTCGGCGTTCAGGGCCGTCCTCCTCTCGGAATAAATACCAGGGCCTCTGGTGTAGGGGCGACCGGCCGGTCGCCCGCCTCTAGGCCGCACGAGATTTTCATGCTCCCCTTGGACTTTTCGGCCGGGATGCTTTACAATTATTTATAATCCAAATACTTTCATAGCTATCATTGCGGGATCTGAATATTATTCAGGACTCACGCCGGTCCCCTTACAGGCCGAAACTATGACAATCAGGACACCGTCCGATCGGTATTATCCTTTCCTGCTCGGGATGGGGCTGATCCTTTCCCCCCAGAATTTTGCCGCCTGGGGAAACGCGGCCGGATTGACCGGGAGTTTTTTCCCCATCGTCCTCATCTCGGTCCTGGCGGTCCACCTGCTGACCGCCCATAGCTACCAGGCCTTATGGGCCGCGGAACCACGGGAGGAACCGAAAGCTTCCCCCGGCCCGTCCGGGATCGATCCTCTTTTGATCCTGCTTTGGGGATCACGAATCTCCCTGGCCGTCTGCGCAGCCCCCCTGATACTGGTTTCGGCCGGGTTTATCTTTAACGAATTATTTCTCTATTGGTTTCCCAACTTCGGTTTCGCTTATGGGATGTTGATCTTGTTCCTCCTCTTGAACCTCCTGGGCGAAAAAACCTTTTCCCGAACCCAGGCCCTTTTGGTGGGCAGCGCTTTGGCCGGCCTAGGGCTGATTTCCGCGATCGGCCTGGGGTCGGCTTTTTTTTCCGCAGAGGCCGCGACCCGGAACGATCCCGGATCCGGACCGGCCTTCCCGGGGTTCGCCATAGCCCTTTTGCTTTTTGTCGGCTTTGATCTGGCCGATCTACATCGCTCGCAGCAGGACCGGTCTGTTTCCCAGCGGCCCTTCCAAATGGCGATCGTCCTGATTTTATCCGGGTTGTCTTTCCTGCTCTGGGGAACGGTTTCCCTGCTTTACGTCTCGGCCGTCAACCTGACCGAAACCACCGTGGCCCATGTCGTGGCCGCCCGGGCCGTCTTCGGGGAACCCGGGGCCCGGATCATGGGGGTGGTCGTACTGGCCGGCGCCGGAGCGGCGATCAACGCCTTACTCTTTTCCATCCCTAGGCTGCTGGCCCGGTTTCCGGGCGGCGTACCCGAACCCGCTTCAGCCGCCCCGCTAAAAAAACCGGCGGCCGTTTTCTTGATCCTGCTGGGGGCCTCGATCGCCCTGGTGCTGGCCCTGGGTCTGGCCGGGGAGTCCGAATTGGAAACAGCCCTAAAAGCCGCCCTGCTGCTCTGGTTGACCCAAAACGCCTGGATTCACCTCAGGGTCCTGACTGGCCGCAGCCGGGACCGGACGGGAACGCTTTTCAACCGGGCGGTGCCCCTGGCAGGATTGGCCCTGCTGACCGGGAGCCTGGTTGCCCTCATTCTGAGAGAGAATCGACCCGCCCAACTGCTTATCTTTTACCTAGCCTTTTTATTGATTTCCTGTCTCCTGGGCTTTATCATTTTAAAATATAAAACGAGAGGGAAGGAGGTGAACCGATGAAGAATAAAAAATGGTTGTTTTTTGCAACGGTGGGCAGTCTGGTTCTATCCCTGGCCTTGGTGTTTAACGTGCCGGCCGCTGAAACGCCCCGGATTGACAAAGAAAAATTGCAGGGAATGCTCGGCACCCCGGAACTTATCTTGATCGACGTCCGCGCCGGTAGCGACTGGAAGGCCAGTACCCAGAAGATCAAAGGAGCCGTCCGGGAAGACCCCGACCAGGTGGACGCCTGGATGAACAAATACCCCAAGGAAAAAACCCTGGTATTTTACTGTGCCTGACCCAACGAAGGCACAAGCGCCCGGGTGGCGCAATTGTTTATTGATAAAGGCTATCCCAAAGCTTTTGCCCTTAAGGGCGGCTGGAAGGAATGGTCCCGTTCGCAGTTCCCGGTGGAAAACAAGTAAGCCGGCTGGGGGGATTGCTTGGCTGCGCTCGCAATGACTGTTATGGCGAAGGAAGTGAAGCACCCCCCGGCAAAAGCACTCCCGCCTGCATCATATTTGATAGGTGCGCAAAAAGTCGAGAAACCCGTCATTGCGAGTCCCGCCTAAGGCTGCGGGTCGAAACAATTCCCCGGCAGAGCTTTCCCTCCCCGGGTCAGGGTCAGCTCTCCGGCAAATTTTCACTCCCATTCAACTCCGGCGCCTGGAGGGCTCGGGAGATTTTCTCCGATGGTTGCAGCACCGGCAGGTCCTCCTTGCTGCTGATCCCCATTTCCCGAAAACGGCGGGCCGCCGTCAGCACCCGGGTTTCCAGGGAGCCGACGGCTTGATTGTAGGAGTGCACACATTTATCCAGGGACCGACCCACCTCGCTGAAATGGTGGGCCACCTTGGCCAGACGGTCGTAGAGCAGCTTGCCCAGGTCGCTGATGGCCTGGGCGTTTTCCGCCAGTTGCTCCTGGCGCCAGCCGTAGGCGATGGCCCGGAGCAGGGCAATCAAGGTGGTGGGCGTGGCCAGGATGACCCGTTGATTGACGCCTTCCTCAATCAGGCGGGGGTTCTGCTCCAGGGCGGCGCTGAAAAAGTTTTCTCCCGGCAGAAACAGGACCACGAACTCCGGGGCCTCGCTGAACTGGTCCCAGTAGGCTTTGCCGGAGAGCTTTTGCAGATGGGTCTGGATCTGGCGGGCATGTTCCTGTAACCGGGCCTTGCGGTCTTCTTCGGTTGGGGCTTCGAGGGATTCCAGAAAAGCCTGCAAGGGGGCCTTGGAATCCACAACCACCGATTTTCGGCTGGGCATCCTGACGACCATATCCGGACGGAGTCGGCCCTCCGGACCGGAGGTCGTTTCCTGTTCGAAAAAATCGCAATGCTCCATCAGCCCGGCCAGCTCGGCCACCCGCCGCAGGGTGATCTCTCCCCAGCGGCCCCGGACCTGCGGGGCCCGCAGGGCCTTGACCAGGTTGCCGGTCTCCTGCTGCAGCCGTTCTTCGGTTACCGCCATCTGCTTCAACTGCTGGCTCAGACCGCCGTAAGCCTGCTGACGGGCCTGCTCCATGGCCTGGACCTGCTGGGCATAGCGGTCCAGCGTTTCTTTTAAGGGAGTGACCAGGGTCTCCACCGCCTTCTGCCGCTGCTCCAGGTCTCCCTGGGCCTCGGACTGAAATTTTCCCAGGGCGGTCCGGGCCAGGTCCAGGAATTGCAGGTTGTTGTCCTGCAGGCATTGGGCCGACAAGGCCTTAAAGGCATCGCCCATCTTTTGGGAGGCCTCGTTCAGGAGGGCCATCTTTTCTTCCAAATGCCGCCGTTCCTGGGTCAGGGTCGTTTCCAGTCCGGTGCAGGTTTGTTTTAAGCGGGTCATTTCCTCCCGCAGTTCCAGGTTCTCCCGCTCCCGGACCTGGAACAGACCCTTCCATTCTTTTGATTGCTCCGTTTCCGCCTCGGCGGCCGCTTTCTCCTGTCCGGCCTTTCCCAGTTCGTCCCGCGTCCGGTCCAGCTCTTTTTCCAGCTCCATGGCCCGGAGATGAAGCAGGTCGTAGGACTCCTCTTTCGACCGGACCCTTTCTTCCAGTACGGCCAGTTCGGATTTGCAGGTTTGGACCGTTTCAGCGGTCTTTTGGGTCAGACGGAGCTTCAGGAACAAACCGATGAGGACGCCTCCCAGGAGGACGCCGAACAAAAAGGGCCAGATGGTCTGCGCGTTGAGCATTGCTTCTCCTAATGTCAGCCAACTCGATACAAATAATTAATAATTAACAATTAATTATTAATTATTAAAATCAAATGCTTGGACAAAACTTACAGTCATTTCCATAAAAGCTCCTTCTCCTCCAACTCCTTGATCCGATCCCGCAACTCGGCCGCCTCCTCGAAGTCCAGACGCTTGGCCGCCGCCCGCATCTCCTTTTTCAGCTTTTTCAAGTACGCCGGAAGCTTCCGCGGATCCAAGTATTCTTCTGCCGGGTCCTTGGCCACCGGAACGGTGACGTAGTCCGCTTCATAGACCGAGGACATGATATCCTGGATGGATTTCTTGATGCTCGTCGGCGTGATATGATGTTTCCGGTTGTAGGCCTGCTGCAGGGCCCGTCGTTTTTCGGTTTCAGCGATGGCCGCCTGCATGGAACGGGTGATCTGATCGGCGTACATATACACCTCTCCGCCTAAGTTCCGGGCCGCCCGCCCGCAGGTCTGGATCAGCGACCGGGTGGAGCGCAGAAAACCCTCCTTGTCGGCATCCAGGATAGCCACCAGGGTGACCTCCGGCAGATCCAGCCCCTCACGCAGCAGGTTGATGCCGATGAGCACGTCGAACACCCCCAGGCGCAGGTCCCGCAGAATTTCGATCCGCTCCAGGGTATCGACATCCGAGTGCAGGTAGCGGACCTTGATCTGTTTCTCCTGATAGTACTCGGTGAGGCTCTCGGCCAGCCGCTTGGTCAGAGTGGTGACCAGCACCCGCTCCTGTTTGGCCGTCCGCTTCCGGATGGCCTGGAGCAGATGGTCCACCTGATCCCCGGCCGGGAAAACGCTGATCTTGGGGTCCATCAGACCGGTAGGCCGAATGATCTGCTCGGCCACCAGGCCCCCCGATTTTACCATTTCATACTCAGCCGGGGTGGCGGACACGTAGATCACCTGGTGGACCATCTGCTCGAACTCCTGGAAGTTCAAGGGCCGGTTGTCCAGGGCCGAGGGCAGGCGGAAGCCGTAGTCCACCAGGGTCTGCTTCCGGGACCGGTCCCCCCGGTACATACCCTGGATCTGCGGGACGGCCAGGTGGCTCTCGTCGATGAACAGTAAAAAATCCTTGGGGAAGTACTCCAGGAGGGTCGGCGGCGGCTGTCCCGGCGCCCGGCCCGTCAGGTGCCGGGAATAGTTCTCGATCCCGTGGCAGTAGCCCAGCTCTTTCATCATCTCCAGGTCGAAGCGGGTCCGCTCCCCGATCCGCTGGGCCTCGATCAGCTTCTGATGTTCATGGAAATAAATCAGGCGCTCGGTAAGTTCAACTTCGATGGCCTGGAAAGCCTGTTCCATCCGTTCCGGACCGGTCACGTAGTGGCTGTTGGGAAAAAGGTGGACCTGTTTCAGCCGCTCCAGAGTCTTGCCCCGCAGCGGGTCGATGGTCGCCAGGTCCTCCACTTGGTCTCCGAAAAAGGAAATCCGCAAGCCCCGCTCTTCTTCGTAAGCCGGGAAGACCTCCACCACGTCCCCCCGGACCCGGAAGGTCCCCCGGTGAAAATCGATGTCGTTGCGCTCATAGAGCATAGCCACCAGCCGTCCCAGCACCGCCTCGCGGGGGATCTCCTGCCCCGTTTCCAAAGACAGCAGCATATCCTGGTAGGCCTCCGGGGAACCGAGCCCGTAGATGCAGGAGACGCTGGCCACGATCAGCACATCGTTGCGGGTCAGCAGGGACCGGGTGGCCGAGTGGCGCATCTTGTCGATCTCTTCGTTGATGGAGGAATCTTTTTCGATGTAGGTGTCGCTGGAAGGCAGGTAAGCCTCCGGCTGGTAATAGTCATAGTAGCTGATGAAATATTCCACGGCATTTTCCGGGAAGAAGGACTTGAACTCCCCGTAGAGCTGCGCCGCCAGGGTTTTGTTGGGGGCCATGACCAGCGTGGGCTTCTGGGCCCGGGTCACCACCTGGGCCATGGTGAAGGTCTTGCCCGACCCGGTGACCCCCAGGAGAACCTGGTTTTTGATCCCCTGCTCCACCCCGGCGGCTAACTGCTCGATGGCCTGGGGTTGGTCGCCCTGGGGGTTAAAATCGGAGACCAATTTGAATAATTTTTTAGAGTACATACGACATGATTATGGTCGATTTACGGGCAGGTCTCAAGGATTTTTAAGGGTACGGCAATAAGAAAAGGCTGCCCGATAAGTTCAAATCTTGATATAATACACCAATTTTTAAAAAATACCCGGTCGGATACAATTCATTTATGATTGACCTGTACCAGGAACTAAAATCCCTGATCATCCAGCTTAACCGAAGTGAAACCCCCTACGCCCTTTGTGGCGGTTTGTCACTGGCCGTCCATGGGATTCCCCGGGCTACCCTGGATATCGACCTCCTGATCCTGGAAGAAAGCTACCCGCGGCTGCGCCAAATTGCCTCAAACCTCGGATATCAGATCGAAGTCGGGTGGCTGAACCTGGCCGGTGGCGATGTGAAAATGTTCCGGGTGACCAAGATAGATACGGAAGATGATGAGTGCCTGCCCTTGGACCTGATCCTCGTCACACCCTCTATGGAAATGGCCTGGTCCACGAGGGAAAAGGTTCGCTGGGAAGGGGAAGACCTCTGGGTGGTATCCCGTGAAGGTTTGACGGCTATGAAATCTTTAAGAGGAAGCGGCCAGGACCATGACGACCTCAAAAAATTAAAGGCTTTACATGATGACACCTAACCGTTCCGAACCCATGATCGCGCTGCGCCTCAAGCAGGTAGGACAATTAAGAAAGGTCTGTCTCTCTCTCGGCCGGGCCGGAGCGGCGAATCGATCCAAACCGGATCGGGGAGGCCAGGGGGATCGAATTCCCGGGAAGCTCAAATTCTCTCAGCAGTGAATAACCCCTAAAACCGCTATTCGGCTCCAACGGCTGCCAGCAGATTATATCCCAAATGAACATCCGCTTAAATCCGTGGCGCTCCGGCCCCAAACGTAAGGCTCAAGGGGAATGCTCAAACCAGCATAAAGGAATTCATCATTTATATGGTGTCCATTGCAAAGGTTCTAACTGATGGGGTGGAGGACAGCAAGTCCTTACGGGCGGGATAGCCTAGAGCGGGCGACTAGACCTCTATACAAGTGAAAAGAGGCGGAAAACTCAAAAAAGGACTGATAGAAAATCGTAGCCAGGTGATTTTGGAAATCCTTGCCCCCAGCTTTTAGGAAACAAATCTTAAGAAAATTTTTCAAGTTGGCGGAAGTGCATGGGAATCGAACCCACCTGCCGCCCTCTCAGACGGCACACCGGATTTGAAGTCCGGGAGCCCCACCAGTGAGCTTTCCACTTCCGTAGCTGATGATTATAAACTTTCGGGGCAATCAAGTCAAGGAAGAGGATGGGATTGGAGGCCCGGTGGATCCGCTTCGCTTGATCCACCCTACTTTCCCGGCAGGAAGATTTTCCAGGGAATTCAAGAAACCCATATTGTCAACCTAACGCAAATGATTTATAATATTAAATATATTTGGATAGCTCAAAAATAGGGCATCATTAGGGAGCGGGGCCAATTAATGAAAACCACTGATGATTACGAAGCCAAAATCAAATACTGGGCTTTGCATCCCGAAGTTCCCAAGCTCCCTCGTGCCCAGGGGTGGCCCCGCTTACAGGCGAAAAAATTTAATTCTTATGAGGAAATGAACGATTGGAAGAAACGATATTTATTGGAAATTGCCGAGCAGGGCGGCCTTAAATGGACCAATTAGTAGATCTTTTTAATCGAAATGGGGTCCGTTATTTGGTCATCGGCGGGCAGGCGGTACGTTTGGAGGGTATGCCCCGTTTTTCGATGGATTGGGATATCTATATCCCTCCAAAAGATTTGGATAACCTTCAAAAGATCAATCGGCTTCTGGAAGGAGAACTTGATCTTCCGCTTTTACCCATGGGGGAACAGGGGGAAAATTTTATTCAAACCTATCAGACCCGCTGGGGTATTGTACAATTTCATCTGGCCGGCCCCGGGCTGCCGAAGTTCGACGATGCCGAATCCCGAGCGGTTATCCATGAGACCGAGAACCGGACTCCAGTCAAGTGCCTTTCCATTGATGACCTGATCGAAAGCAAGCGAAAAACGGCTCGGCCCCAGGATTCAGAAGATGTCCGCTTCCTGGAGAAAAAGAAGGAAGTTCAACAGTCTTGACCCGTTACCGCCGCCAACCGCGAAGCTGGGAAATCCCCCCCAACCCCCCTTTTTTAAAGGGGAGAGCCCAAGCTTGCCCCGCCGGGCGTGGGGCAAAGAATGGATTTGGGAGAAGTTCAGAGGGGACTTACCCGCCCTGCGTTTTCAAATTCATGTTGGACGTTCGATGTTCGATGTTGGACGTTCATTTTTTTAGTATGATTCAAGATCATCCATGCTTCTAGGCTCCCATTCCATCGCTCCCTCCTTCATCCTGGCCCCGCTGGCCGGCTACACGGACCTGACCTTCCGGCTCCTGGCCCGGTCCTTGGGCTGCGGGTTGGCTTATACGGAGATGGTCAGCGCCGAAGGGCTGAGTCGCCGGGCCTCCGGGACCTGGGAACTGCTGGAAAAGGACCCGGCAGATCATCCGGTGAGCGTCCAGCTCTTCGGGTCCCGTCCGGATAGCCTGGCCCGGGCCGCGGCCTTGGTGGAGGAATGGGGGGCGGACATCATCGATCTCAACCTGGGCTGCCCGGTCAAACAGGTGGTCAAAACCGGGAGCGGGGCCGCCCTGCTGAAGGATCCGGCCCGGACGCTGCACCTTTTAAGGGAGGTCCGCCGGGCCGTCTCCGTGCCCCTGACCGTCAAGATCCGCTCGGGCTGGCAGCCGGGGGAGCCGACCGGACTGACCATCGCCGCCATGGCCGAGGATTGCGGTTACGCCGCCGTGGCGCTCCATCCCCGCTGGGCGGTCCAGGGCTTTACCGGGCTGGCCGACTGGGGTCTGGTTGCCCTTTTAAAGCAAAAGATCACCATCCCGGTGATCGGCAACGGCGATCTCCAGAACGCCGAACAGGCCCTGGCCCGACAACAGGAAACCGGCTGCGACGGCCTTATGATCGGTCGCCAGGCCCTCAAAGCCCCCTGGATTTTCCGGCAAATGGCCGAACTTACGGCCGGACGGCCGTTGCTGGAACCGGACCGGGCCGAACGAAAAAAAATCATCGCCGACTACTGGGACCGCATTGCCGGCCGTTACGAGGGGGTGCGCCAGGTCAAGGCCCTGCGCCGGGCCCTTTTTGTCCTGACCCGGGGCCTCACCGGGAGCGGACATTTCCGCCAGCAAGTCGCTCTGGCCCCGACGGCAGCCGTCTTACAGGAACTTTTCGAACAGTTCTTTTCCGGGCCGGAGATGGATAATTGACCATAAAAATAAAGACGAACGTCCAACATTCAACATTCGATGTTGGATGTTCGTCTTTATTCTCGTATTAAAATAAAAGGTTCATCATGAAGGTACGCCTGGCCAAAAAAGCCGGTTTCTGTATGGGGGTCCGCCGGGCCATGGAGCTGGCCCTGGACGCCACCCACCGGCACCCCGATCCGATCTATACCCACGGACCGCTGATTCACAATCCCCAGGTGCTGCGCATGCTGGAGAACAAAGGCATCACCGTCCTCCAGGGAGAGGCAACGAACCGGACCGGCACGGTTATCGTTCGGGCCCACGGTATTCCGCCCCAGGAATTTGAGCGACTGAACCGCTCGGGTTTCCGGGTCATCGACGCCACCTGCCCCCGGGTCATCAAGGTCCAAGCCGTCATCAAAAAATATTATAACCAGGGTTTCACCCCCATCATCGTGGGCGACCAGGACCATCCGGAGGTGATCGGGCTGCTCGGCTTTGCGCCGGGGACCGGCATCGTCGTTTCCAGCCTCGATCAGGTCCCGGGTCTGCCCGATCTGGACCGGGTGATCGTCGTCGCCCAGACGACCCAGGACGAAACCCTGTTCCAGGAGATCGTCGCGGCCTTACGCCGGCGTTATCCGGAAATCCTGGTCTTCAACACCATCTGCAACGCCACCCACGAACGCCAGGCGGAAGTAAAACAACTGGCCCGGGAGTCGGACGGCCTGGTGGTCGTGGGGGGTTTCAACAGCGGCAATACCCGGCGCCTGGTGGGCATCGCCCGGGCGGCGGGGACCCCCTGTGTGCAGGTGGAAACCGAGGCGGAACTGGACCAGCAACAACTCAGCCGGTTTCGGACCGTCGGGGTGACTGCCGGGGCCTCCACTCCCAATTGGATGATCCGCAAGGTGGTCCAGGAGTTGGAAACGATCAAAGGCAGGGACGAATCCTGGCTGCGGAACGTCTGGTTCCGTTGTATCCGCCTGCTGCTCAAAAGCAACCTCCTGGTGGCCCTGGGCGCCGCCGGCCTGAGCCTGGTAGCCGCCCGGTTGCGGCCGGCGGCCCCGTGGAACGGGATCTATTTCGGTATCACCTTTCTGCATATTTACGCCATGCACATCCTGAACCATATGCTCGACACGGAGGCGGCCGAGTACAACGACCCGGACCGCTCTCGCCTGTACCAGCGCCATCGGACCCTGTTCCTGAGCACCGGGATAGCCGCCGCGGCCCTGTCGCTGCTCCTGACCCTGTCCCGAGGCCTGCTCCCTTTCCTGCTGCTGGCGACCATGACCCTCTCGGGCATTCTTTACAGCATCCGCATCGTCCCGGCCGTGTGGCAGCAGCTCTTCGGCCTGAAAAAAATAAAGGATATCCCGGCTTCCAAATCCCTGTCCGTAGCCCTGGGCTGGGGCGGAGTAACCACCCTGATCCCCGCCCTGGCGGAAAAATCCTGGCCCGATCCCGCCGTTCCGGTCGTTTTTTTCATTATCTGCAGTCTGGTGTACATCCGGTCGGGGCTGTTCGATATCCTGGATATCCAGGGGGATCTGATCGTCGGCAAAGAGACCCTGCCCATCCTGGTCGGGGAAAAACGGACCATCCGCCTGCTCAAAGGGTTGGGGCTGGGGATTATGGCGGCCCTGCTGCTGTCTTTCTGGATGGGGATTACCTCCCCCTTTGCCCTCTGGCTGCTGGTCAGTGCCGGCTACCTGATGCTCTTCCTGGTGCTCTTCGAAAAGAAATGGCTGCTCACCGGGATCTATTTCGAGGCCCTGGTGGAATCAGGCTTTATCCTGGCCGGGTTCCTGGCTTTGCTGGTACCCTGACAGGTTAAAATACCAAATTCGAAATAAATTTTAATGACCAAAAAATCAAATTCAAAAACATCCAGCCCAAGAGAAGTCACGGATTCAAGGGGCCAAGGGGTCGAGGATTCAAGTGAAGAACGATAAGCTATTTACCGGCGACTCGAACCCTGGAATCCTGGAATCCTTTTTTCAATTAAATTCGACGTTCGATGTTGGACGTTCGATGTTCGATGTTCATTTTTCTTATTAATTTTATGTCTCCCCTGATCAGCGTCATCATCCCCACCTACAACCGCGCCCCCCTGGTCGTGGAGGCGGTGGATTCGGTCCTGGCCCAGTCCTGCAGAGATTTTGAATTGATCGTGATCGACGACGGGTCCACGGACGATACCGAAGCCCGGCTGGCCCTCCTCCGGGGCCGTCTGCATTATCTCCGCCAGGAGCGGTCCGGCGTGAGCGCCGCCCGTAACCGGGGCCTGGCCCTGGCTTCCGGGGAATGGGTCGCCTTTTTGGATTCCGACGACCTCTGGCTGCCGAGGAAACTGGAACTCCAAACCGATTTTTTGGCCCGCCACCCCGAGGCGGAAATCTGCCAGACCGAAGAAATCTGGATCCGCAACGGCCGCCGGGTCAATCCCCGCCTCCGGCATGCCAAACCGGCGGGTGATATCTTCGAACCTTCCCTGGCCCTTTGTCTGGTCAGCCCCTCGGCCGTCATGCTGCGAAAAAGCCTGTTGGCCACGCTGGGGCCCGGCCCCTTCGATCCGCAGCTCCCGGCCTGCGAAGATTACGACCTCTGGCTGCGGATCGCCTGCCGGAAGCCGGTTTTTCTGATCGAGGAGGCCCTGGTGATCAAGCGGGGCGGGCACGCGGATCAGCTTTCCCGAAGCACGCCGGCCCTGGACCGTTACCGGATCCAGGCCCTGATCAAGCTTCTGCAATCGGACGAACTTTCCGCAGGCCAGTCCGCCGCCGCCTTTCGGGAGTTGGAAAGAAAATGCCGGATTTATGGGCAGGGTTGTTTGAAACGGGGGAAAACGGAGGAAGGGGAATATTACCTGGGATTGCCGGGGAGACTGGCCGGTTCAAGCAATGCGGGCTTTAAGGCCGAAAATCAATAACAATAATTAATAATCAATTGTCAATTCTTAATTGTTAACGGAAGAGACTTTTTTTAACTAATCACGAGCAGCCGGCAATAAGTTTTATTTTCGTATTAAACCGCCAGGTTCGAGGCGAACACCATCATGAAAATCCCCCCAACCCCCCTTTTGTAAAGGGGGGAGACCAAGTCCCCCTTTGGCTTAAGGGTTGAGACCGACTCGGTCTGGCAGACCGAGTCGGTCTCAACCCCGGGTGAGTTTGGTATGTTTCAACGCCGCACGGTATTTGCGCCTGAAAGTTTCATCCACAATTCGATGTTGGACGTTGAATGTTGAATGTTGGACGTTCAATCTTTTCCGGATTAAACCGCCTTCACGAAGATTTC
The DNA here is from genome assembly GCA_016219065.1 of Deltaproteobacteria bacterium. Taxonomy (GTDB): domain Bacteria; phylum Desulfobacterota; class RBG-13-43-22; order RBG-13-43-22; family RBG-13-43-22; genus JACRCK01. The sequence goes on along the minus strand of JACRCK010000052.1, from coordinate 10,966 downwards.
CCTAACGATCTGTTCGTCCAGGGCCACCGACATCTCGCCGACGTTGATGACGTAAGCCGGATGGCGTTGTTTCAGGTGCAGGACCGTGCCGGGAACAATGCCTAGGGAGCTGAGGGGTTCCAGCCGGCCTTTGACCTTGGTGGAGATAAAAACCACCCGGCCTTCCCGGCCCAAAGGCAGATCGTTCAGCGGCCGGATCAGCGGCTGCACTTCCCGGGTCAATTTTTTACAGCAGGGCCCCTGGGGTATGGGTTTCCCGTGGGGGCAGACCGGCGGATGGCCTAGAAAGGAGCAGACGCTGTCCGTCACCGCCGGGCTGAGCAGATGTTCCAGTTTGCAGGCCTCGGCCTCGGCCTCCTCTTCGGAAAGCTCGAAGAGTTCCATCAATAGACGCTCCGTCAGCCGGTGGCGGCGGATAATCCCCTCGGCCAGGGCTTCGCCCTGTTCATTCAGCCGCAGGGTATCCCCCTCCAGGGTACAGAGGCCCTCCTGGGCCATCTGCTTCAGGACCGCCCGGGCCTCCGGATCCGAGGTCTGTTCCAGCAGGCTGCCCAGGTCCGCGGCCCCCTTCTCTCGCAAGGTCCAGATGAGTTCCAGCAGTTCGTCGACCCGGTCTTCCTGGGTTTTGAGCAGGCGCCCGCCGTGCCAGCGATGGCCGTGGATGTGCTCCGTGGCCTGATCAGGATTGGAGTCCATCGTCCTTCCTTTTCTTCCAGATTTTTTTTAAAAAATTGACGGTCCGGGAATCCCGGGGAAAACCGTAATGGCAATGGGGACAGCAGACCAGGTTGCAGTGCGCTCCCAGCGGACAGGAGCCCGAGCAGCCCTGGGAATCAGGGGTAAACTCCTTGCCGCACAGAGGGCATTTAATCGCCTTTTGAGGATGCAGCGGCATTACCGGATCTGCCAGCCCGTGAAAAACAAGGTCCAGTTCAACACTCCTCCCATCAACAGGGCGATGAAAATCACCACCGCAACGATGGCCAGGGCCACCTTCCAGCCCCGTTCCTTGATGATAACAAAAAAATTGGCGATGCAGGGAACAAAAAGGGTGATGGTCACCAGGGCCACCAATATTTGATTCTGGTTGAGCAGCCCCTGGCGGGCCAGATTAAAAAATCCGGCGGCCCCGTAATCCCGACGCAGGAACCCGATAATAAAAGAGCCGGTGGATTCAGCCGGCAGGCCCAGCCACCAGACCACCAGCGGCGTCGCCCCCCGTTCCAGGGTGGCCAGGGCCCCGGTCTTATCCAGGGTAAAAAGTACCAGGGTGCCTAGGATAAACAGGGGCACGGCCTCCTGGAGATACCATTCCAGCCGGGACAGGGTCTTGATCAGGATGTTGCTCAACTGGGGCCAGCGCAGCGGGGGCAGTTCCAGGATAAAACTGGTACATTCTCCCGGGATCACCCGGGCTGCTAAAAATCCGACCAGCATGATCACCCCCACGATGATCAGTACCCAGAAGAAGATGACCCAGGCGGAGAAACCCGAGAGCATGCCCAGGACCACGGCCAGTTGAGCCGAGCAGGGAACCCCCAGGGCCAGCAGCAGGGTGACGATGATCTTATCCTTGGGCGTCTCCAGAATCCGGGTGGTCATGGTGGCCATGGTATCGCAGCCCAATCCCAGGATCATGGGCAGGATGGCCTTTCCGTTCAAACCCATGAGGCTGAAGATCCGGTTGCTCATCACCGCCAGGCGCGGCAGGTAGCCGGAGTCCTCCAGAAATCCGAAAATGAGGAAAAAGAAGGTCACGATCGGCAGGATCAGCGCTAGGGCATAGGTCAAGGCCATGGACAGGATGCCATAAGGGCCGACCACCAGGTCCTGGAGAAACATAACCGGGACCAGGGCCTTGAACCAACGGGAAATCCAGGGGTTGATATAAGTCCCGAAAACGACCTCTTCCATGAAATCGACGGCGATCTCCGCTCCCAACACCCCGATGATCCAGTAGGAAATATATAACACTAGGGCCAGACCCAGCCAGCCGTAAACGCGGTGGGTGGACCACTCGGCCAGGAGCGGTCCCCATTTACGGGTCGTTTCCCGGCTCTTGATGAACACAGCCGGGAGCAGGGCCTCCACCCGGGCCAGGCGCTCCACATTGATCCGGTACCCCAGGGGTTCCGAAAACCGGCTCTGGTATCGTCGGCAGATGGTCTCCAGCTCGCGGATGGCCGCGGGGTCCGCCTTTCCCTCCAGCCAGGTACGGAGGGTTTCGTCCCCGGACAGCAGCATCAGGGCGATGGATCGGCCGCTGATGGGCGCCGAGGGGATCAGGGGCTCCAGCGCCCTGAGGGCTTCCTCGATAACCGGTGAATACTGAAAAGCAAAAGAGGACTTCCGGGCCTCCGGCAGTTGGGAGGGAATCTGGTCCAGTCCTTTTTTCCGGGTTGCCACGGCGGGGATGGCCCGAACCCCTAGAATGTCCTCCAGGGCCTCCACCTGGATATCGATCCCCCGGCTTCGGGCTTCATCGATCATGTTGATCACGATCAAGAGGGGGACGCCCATCTCGATCAACTGGAGAGCAATCATCAGGCCGCGCTTGAGGTTTTTGGCGTCCAATACCGAAATAACGGAATAATTCTCTTCAGCAAGGAGGATGTCTCTGGTGACCTTCTCGTCCTCCGAGTTCGGGATCAGGTTGTTGACCCCCGGTGTATCCAGAACGGTATACCGGCCCGTTTTAAACACGGCCGATCCCGAGGAGACTTCGACTGTGGTTCCCGGATAGTTCGAAACCACCCGATAGGCTCCGGTCAGGTAATTAAAAATTACGCTTTTGCCCACGTTCGGGTTCCCGACCAGAACGACCTTTTCCGGCCCTGTTTTCGGAGGATGGCTAGCGGCTTTTTTTTTCATTCGTTTCCATCCTGTAGACCGTCTTGAACGCACTTCCGGCAATACCCGTATAATTCCAGGATGTGCCGGGTTATCCGGAAATCCATCTCCCCGGCTACCGACTCCTGCAGGGTCTCTATGGCCTGATTTTCAAATTCCAGGATGGTTCCACACCCGAGGCAGATCAGATGATCATGATGTTTTCCTTCCGGTATAGGTTCAAACATGCTGATTTGACGATTAAATTTTGTTTCCAGGGCCAGGCCGCAGCGGGTGAGCAGTTTCAGAGTTCGATAAACGGTCGTCAACCCGACCCGCGGGTCTCTTTCGCGCACGAGCGCCAGCAATTCCTCAGCCGAAATATGCCCACTTATACTTAAAAAAGTTTCCGCAATCCGATTTCGCCTGGAACTTTGGCGATAACCATGAGAACCCAGATATTCGGTTAAAAATTTTTTTTCCATAGTATTTAATCTTAAAAAATGAAAACGATTTTCATTTTCATTATAATCAGATTTTTATCTTTGTCAAACTTTATAATCTCCCTAATTATCGGGATGCTGAGAAAGGATTTTGAAAAAGGACGGAAAGGGATGCGGAAGCCTAGCGGTCTTTCGACGGTGGGTGGATCAATTCATCCAGAAATACAAAGCGATAGCCCTGATCTTGCAACTTTTTTATGATCACCGGTAAGGCGTCTAGCGTCTGGCTCCGGTCTTTGAAACCGCTCACGCCGCCGGCGTCATGAAGAATGATAATGTCCCCGCTTTGAACACTGGAAAGAACGGTTTCGATGATATATTCGGTCCCGGGCAGCGATACATCACCGGCCTTGACCGAACCGTTGATAATGGGGAGATTCAGTTCCCGGCAGACGGCGATGAGGTCTTTGGACACCCAACCCATGGGGGAGCGGAAATACCGGGGGTATTCGCCGTTGATCCGGTAAATGACCTCCTGGGTCTCCCTGATTTCCATCCGCATCCGGTCCGGTGGCAGCCAGGAGAGATAGAAAAGATGCCGAAGGGAATGGTTGCCGATTTCATGTCCCCGGGATTGGACCTGGCGGACCCCTTCGGGGTAGGTTTGGGCCTGACGGCCGATCATAAAAAAAGTGGCCCGGACGTTGAACCGGTCGAGGATAGCCAACACCTGCGGGGTATAGACCGGGTCCGGCCCGTCGTCGAAGGTCAGGGCCACCACCTTTTCCTCGGTCTGTCCTTTAAAAAAGACCCCCTGGCACCCAGTGAAGATCAGGAGAACCGCTAAAAAAAACAGTGAAACAAATCGAACGGCTTTTGTGGCTTGAAAGGGCATAAGGATCAACCGGGGCGGAGTCCTACCGGGATCGTTATTATGCCTGCGTCCGCAGGTGCTGACAACCCTAAAATTTTCATGTTGTTTAGATTTTATTCAATAATACAAAACATAGGGAGAAAAATATGTTTCCGATAGGTGAACGGCTTTCGCCTCTCCTGGGGGGTTATGTCCGGCAGAACCTGGCGGACAAGGCCGTCCAGCAATTTCAGACAGCCCTCCAGCAAAACCCCATCATGAATCCGTACCGCCGCGCGGTCGGGAGGCTTCAAACCAGGCCCTTGACCGCGGCCTCAAAATCCGCTGGCGTCGGATAAGCTTCCCGCCCGACCCCCATCATGCTCCGCTGGGCTAGAGCCAGTCCCAGGAAGCCGCAGGCCGGCAGGGGCAGTTCCCGCAAAGACCCGCCCAGGAAGCCGGCGGCGAAGACGTCGCCGGCGCCGGTGGTGTCTTTGGCCCGGATGACCGGGGCCGGCAGGTCCCAGGTTTGGGCGGCTTCCTGGATGAAAGCGCCGGAACCCTTCTTCTTGACCGCGATGATCCGGGTCCCCAGATCGAGGATCTCTTTGATCCCCCCCCGCCAATCCCGCCCGGTCAGCAGTTCCAGTTCGCCCGCGGTGATAAACAGTATCCGGCACACCGACAAAAGGGGGATCAGTTCCTTCAGCCCCTTTTGGGCATAGACCTCTCCCGGATCGAAACTGATTTGAACCGACCCGGCCACTTCCCCGGCCAGCCGTTTCTGGAGCGCCAGCCCCTCGCCCGGAAGGGAAGTCAGATGGAGGATCCGGAAGGTGCGGACGAAATCCGGGTCCAGATCGGCTCCGGTCAGTTCCCGGTTGGCGTTGGGCAGCAGCAGGATGATCCGGTCCCGATCGGGCCCCAGGATGATCAGGGCTTGACCGGTCCTTTGATCCCGGCCGATGCGCAGGCGGGGGACGGGGGCCATCTCCTTGAGGAGGAAGTCGCCCTCCTCATCGCGTCCGACCTTACCTACCATGCCGCTCGAAAACCCCATGCGGGCCAGGGAAAAAACCGTGTTGGCGGCGCTCCCGCCCCCGGTCCGGGAGAGCAAGCGGGTTTTTACCCGCAGGGCCTCCTGCAAGGCCTGTATTTCCCGGGGCGCGGTCAGCAGCCATTGCCGGCTTTTTTTCCCCTCCGGGTAAAAGGGCTCCAGAAAGGCCGGGTCTTCCGTCTCGTAAATATAATCTACGTTCAGGGAACCGCAGCCGACCACGTCGTCCATTTCAAGGCGCTCCCCAGCCCAACTGCTCCTTGATCCGGTCCAGGTCCTCTTCCTCCGGTTGAAAAGGAAAACTGCGGATAGCGCTGGGCGGCCCGTCTCCGAAGGGCCGGTTGCAGGCAGCTTCCATTCCCCCGCCGGGGCAGCCGCTGGTCATAAAGGGCCGGCCGGAAGCGATCCATTGTTCCAGGTCCTCCGGCGGCAGACCGAAGTCCCTGATCCGCCCTTCCGGGTCGAAGGCCATGACCCGGCTGTGGGACAGATCGTTGTCGATCAGGAACCGGGCCAACTGGACCCGGCGGAACTGCCCCTCCGGACAGGCCGGGGCCTCCGCCAGCCGGGAGCCCTTTTCCGGATAAAAGGAAAACAGGTGGGTTCGGGCCCCCAGATCGCGGACGGCCTGGATCCGCTGGACCAGGTCCTCCTCGCGCTCCCCCAGCCCGCAGATGAGGTGGCAGCCGGCCTTGTTTTTTCCAAAGACCTCGGCTGTGGCCGTAAGCAGGGCCCAGTAATGATCGAAACGGTGCGGCCCCCCGGTCCCGGCTCCCCGATGCCGGTCGAAGAGGGCCTCGTCGGCCAGGTCCAGGGCCACGGCCGCCATCTGGGCCCCGGCCTGCTTCAGGGCGGCCACGTCCGCGGTCTGCATACTGGTCGGATTCATCAGGACCGAAATCGGCAGGCCCACCTCCTCCCGAAAACGCCGGATCAGCATCAGGGTGTCTTCCAGGGCCCGGGGATGGGTGATCATGGACAGGCAGATCCGGTGCAGCCGGTGCCGGTTTTCCAGTGTTTTTTGGATGATGGTTTCCAGGTCATAGGTGGGCCAGCTCACCCGGATGAAGCTTTTTTCCGTAAAGGAGCCGTCCCGGGATTTCTGGAGGCCGCAATAGGAACAGTTGCCCCGGCAGCCGTCGGGATAGGTCAACAGCAGGTTCAGGCAGTAGAGCCGGGCCTGGCGATAGAAGAGGCCCTCTTTCAGCTTCAAGGTCATGGCCGCGGCCAGGCTCATCTGGAGGTGGTCCGGGCTGCTCGGCCGGAATGGAGGCGGGTTATTAATTACGGGCATCAGTCATTAAACTCCTTACAAAAAGATTGAACATCCAACATCGAACATCCAACGTCCAACATCGAATTAAAATACAAAAATAAAAACGTTGCTGGTTACCGGCGGTAATATTCCCGGAAGGCGATCCAGTTTTTCCGGATCAAGCCGTTGAAATCCGCGCCGTTCCAGGCCCGGATCATTTCCCGCCGTTTGGCGGCCGCCCGGGACAGGGAAGGCCCCAGCAGGGACCCCAGTTCGTCCCGGTAGTTCTTCAGCGGCTCCCGGGTTCCCTGGATGACGGCCGCCGCCGCCGCGTCACCGGCCAGTTCTCCTGAAATGAGCGCGTTGCCCACCCCGGCCCCGCTGATGGGATGGCAGGTCCCGGCCGCGTCACCGGCCAAGATCAGGTTCTCCTGCCAGAGGTCCTTCAGCCCCCCCACCGGCACCAGCCCTCCGCCGGCCGGCCGGGCCGGAGCCTGCACCAGGCCTTCTTCCAGCCGCTGTCTTTTAAATCCCTCCAGGATGGCCTTCAAAGCCCCGGACCGGCCGGCCTCCAGCCCCACGCCCACATTGGCCCGGTCCCCCTTGGGAAACACCCAGCCGTACCCACCCGAAATTTCCGGGTGGAAATACACCCGGGTATGATCGAGGGGTCCGGCCAGTTTCAGGGAAACCTGGGCGGCGATCAGAAAAGGTCCGGGCTTTTGTCCCATCCAGCGGGCCACCTGGGAACAAGGGCCGTCGGCCCCGATGATCACCCGGGGACGGATGAGAACTTCCCGGTTCCCGTCCCGGGCCCAGATGCCCTCGGGGGTCCTCCAGTAAATCTGCAGCCCGGTTTCCAGCCTGGCCCCCGCTGTCACCGCCTGCCGGGCCAGCTCCTGATCGAACCGGTCCCGGCGGATCATGGCGCCGGGGAAGAGGTTCTCCAGCGGGTCGGCCCCGGGCAGAAAGGTGCGCATGGCCTTGACCGTCTGGACCGTTATCTCCGGGCCGGACCAATCGATGTACTTCCCCACCGGCAGGGGCGCGAATTCGGCGCAACGGACCGGGAGGCCCACCCGGCGGCGGCGCTCCGCCAGCAGCACGGATACCCCTTGCCGGGCGGCCGCCCGGGCCGCGGCGCTTCCGGCCGGTCCGGCGCCGACCACCAGCAGGTCACAGATCAGAGGAGCGTTCATCCCCGGCCCACCTGGTTCCGGCGCAGCCTTTTGCGGACCGCCAGCACTTTCTGGAGCAGGTCCAGCCGCAGGTGGGTCTGGGTTTCAAAAGAACCCCGGTAAGCCTGCTCTTCCTGCTTCAGCTCATAGCAGGTGGCGCTCTCGATATCGAGGAGCACCCCCGGCAACCCGGCCTTTTTAAAGGCCTCCTGCCTTTTCAGTTGGAAGGCGTCGCAGCAGCAGCCGATATAGCCCCGGGTCCCGGCCTTTTTTTCCCGGGTCAGTTCCTCCACCAGGTGTTCATAATTCTGGATGGTCCTGATCTTCAGGCCCTCTTTTCCGGCCAACTCGTAAGCCTCACCGATCGTGCAGGCCCCGCATTGGTCACACCCTTCCCGAAAGCGATAGGCGCACTCGGGCTGTTTGGCGCAATAGGGCAGGAGCAGCAGGTCGCTGGCGGAGAGGACTTCTTCCAGAGTCCCGTGAAACGTCGTCAAATGATCCGCCTCGGCCAGGGTGAAGCCGAAGTCGGGATAGGCACATTTATCCAGGGCCAGGGAAATGGCGTGGCTGAAATCCCGGGGGGTGAGGCCGAAAAGCTCCACCTTTTGGTCCCGGAAAAAACCCGCCACGAGTCCCGGCAGGTCCCGGATCGGCCGATCCTTCAGGAATGTTTCCAGATCATACACGGCCCGCTGTGGATGGATGAAAAAATCGCCGGTAAGCAGGAGTTCGGTGATCCGGCCCCGCTTCCGATCCACCTTGACCGCCGTGCGGATCAGCCCCCCTTCCTCCTTGTGAATGGACCGCAGGATATCCTGGGGCCGGAGGGGCCGGCGTCGCCCCTCGATCCACTCCCGGGATCGGCGCCGGGGGAGTAACTGCCGGAAAAGGGCCGTTTCCTCCAGCCCCACGGTTCCGGGGGCCGTCCGCAGGCCTAGGTTTTCCTCAAAGCCCCTTTCGAGCGCTTGTTTGACCCGGTCCAGCGAAGGGACCGACCCCAACTGTTCCTTCAGGCTGGTCACCCGCTCCCGGGCCGAGGACAATTCCCGGGCCTTCAGTTTTTCCGTCGGGATCCGCAGGGCTTTGATCAGATGCTCCAGGTTGAAGTCGATCAACAGCGTTCCCTGAAAAAGCAGGCAGTTTTCCTCCAGGACGGCCCCGGTCCCGGAGATCTTGCGGCCGTCCACTTCGATATCGGTCCGGGGACGGAACTCGGCGTCCAGGCCCAGGGTTTTCAGCCCCCGGGCGGCCGCCTCGCAGACCGCCCGGGTGATGCCGGCCAGATCCGGCCCCCCGGGCAGGGCATCCCGGGAACAGATCAGTTCCCAGCCCAGTTGGCCTTCATCGAAATAGATCGCCCCGCCGCCGGTTACCCGTCGGTTGATTTGAATCCCCCTGGCCCGGCAGTAATCGGTTCGGATCTCCTCCGCCACGGCCTGGTGATAGCCGACCAACGCCACCGGAGGGCTGAAGCGCAGATACCGCAGGGTATCCGGTATCAGCCCCCGACAGCGGGCGGTCAGCAGGGCTTCGTCCCAGGCCATGTTTTCCGCCCCGCTCAAGGGGCCGGTATCAATTACCCGCCACATCAGGCTATCAGGGCGCAACAGTCCTCCTGAAAACCGGTTTCCAGGTTTAAGGCGGCCGCCCGGGCCAGGGTTCTTTCCAGGGGGAAGGCAATTCCGTCCAGACCGGCTTCCAAGGCCAGCCGTTCCGTCTCCCGGCGGTGCCTTCCCAGGGGACGTTCGCAGCCTAGGACGACCGGGGTCTGCGGAAAGAGGCCCCGGGCCTTTTCAAAGAAGGCTCCGAATTCCTCCGGCGCCGGCGGCAGGCAGCCGGCCATGGCAGTCCCGGGGAGCGGCCGGAAGCCCACCAGAACGACCGCCTTCACCGGGTACTTCCCGATCATTTCCAGAGCCCGGTCCTCGCCCAGAAACCGGCCGAAATGAAGCCCCAGGACGACATGGGGGGCGGTGGGCAGGCCTCTTTCGGTCAGGAGGCGCAGGGAGGTTTCATAATCCCCCACGGAAAGCGACAGGTGATAGACCTGGCGGATCGTGTCTGCATGACCGATGATATCGATCAGGGCGGCGTCGATCCCGGCCTCGGCCAATCCGTCGGCCAGGGCCGGAGAAACCAGGCCGGTATGGACCAGGATTTTGAGCTTCGTTTCCGAGCGAATCCTTTTCAATACGGGGATAAAGAGCTCGAGGGGCACGGTCCCGTCGGCCCGCGCCCCCCCGCTGACCAGCAGGCTTTTTCGCCCCTGGGCCGCTACTTGCCGGGCCTCCTGCCAGAGGGCTTCGGGAGTGACCGCCGGCCGCATATTTTCCAGGATCCGGCCTCCGCAGTGTTGGCAGCGGAGCCGACAGTCCGGCCCGGTGACGGATACCGCCAAGGTCCCGCAGGTTCCCCGCCCCGGGAAGAAAGTGGGATCATATTTTCTGAAGGCGGGGAGGAAAAAGGTGCAGGCACGGGTTTTTTCCCCTCCGGAAACAGGCTGGCGGGTAGCGGCCGGGTGGTCGGTCTTCATAAAAAATTTTTTTCCCATGCCCGGCCCCGCTTGTCAAGTATTTAGAACCCGCCGCGCTGTTTCCGAAACCGCCGGATTTATCGAAAAACGCGGTCCCTTTGAACATAATTTTATTGAATTTATTCGTAATTGTTATATATACTCATAAGGTTGATTTACTATCAGGATGAATTCTTCCGATAAAACCCATACAATTGAGAAAGGAGTCGAGCATGAACAGAAAAAACAGGTTTTTTTGGGGATGGTTGGGTATGGCGGTTTTATTGTCGGCCCTGATGCTGGGGACGGGTTGCAGCCGTGAACAGGCCCCCCCTCCTCCGCCTCCGCAGCAATCGGCGGCGCCGGCCGCCCCGGCACCGGGCACACCGACCCCGGCGGCGCCCGGCGCACAACCGGCCGCCCCGGCCGGCAATATCTCTCAGGTCCAGATGGGCATGACGGTAGACCAGGTGAAACAGATCATGGGCAATCCGGCCGAGATGAAACAGACAGGCGCCATGATGGAATACAAGTATTATACCCCCCAGAAAGTGGAGGTAAAGTTCCAGAACAACCAGGTCGTGGCCATCGAAACCCACTAATTTGTATAGGCACCTGAAACTAAAACGTAAAGCTCGGGCTGATCTCCTCCGATCAGAAGGATAATTATGAAGGATCAGGACGTTCTGGATCAAACCTCCGCCGGGCAGAGAGGGGAAAAAACCACCAACCCCTCCAGGCCAAAACCACTGGATGAACAGACCCAGCTCTTTCATCCCTCCGGCCCTCCGGGAGCCGCCGCTCCCCCGGATGGCTTCCCGAAACCCCTGCTGGAT
>JACRCK010000375.1 GCA_016219065.1 Deltaproteobacteria bacterium | reverse complement strand
CCTTGAACCGTGGGCGCCTGGGCCTGACGCTGCCAGCCCTGGTAGCGGGTGCCGTCATAAGCGATGAGCAGGCGGAAATTGCGGGCGGACGTCGTATCGTAGTTCAAAAGCGTTATTCCTAAACTCGAAATCCGAAGCACGAAATCCGAAACAAATACCATCAATTTTTGATTTTGGTCATTTGAATTTGTTTCGGATTTCGGATTTCGAATTTCGGATTTAACCTTTCAGGGATACAGAGGAAGCTGCGTAAGTCCCAGGGTCTGATCCCAGCCCAGGAGAATATTCAGGTTTTGAATCGCCTGACCGGCCGCCCCTTTCACCAGGTTGTCTATGGCCGAAAGAACGATCAGCCGGCCGGTCCGCCGATCCAGCCGCCACCCGATTTCACAGTAATTGGAACCCCTGACCCGCAGGGTGTTAGGCAGATCGTCTTCCCCAACCAAACGGATAAAAGGGGCCTCCCGGTAAAAATCTTCAAAAAGATCCCGGACGCCTTTCCAGGTCAACTCCTTTTCCGGAGACAGGACCATCGTGGAGAGTATCCCTCGTGACATGGGCACCAGATGGGGGGTAAAGGTCACCCGGAGCGGCCGACCGGCCAACAGGCTCAGTTCCTGCTCGATCTCCGGGATATGGCGGTGCTCTCCCCCTACCTTATAGGCTTTAAACCCTTCAGCGACTTCACAATAAAGACTGCCTAGAGCGAGGGACCGGCCGGCGCCGCTGACCCCCGACTTGGAGTCGATCACCATTCCATCCGCTTGGACTGCTCCGGCCTTCAGCAGCGGCGCCAGACCCAGGATGACGCTGGTGGGATAGCAGCCGGGGTTCCCGATCAGCCTGGCTTGCTGGATCCTGGAAAAATAGATTTCGGGGAGGCCGTAAACCGCCTCGGCCAGCAGTTCGGGGGCTTGGTGGGGCCCATACCAATCCTGATAGGTTTCGGCCTGCCGCAAACGAAAATCGGCGCTCAGGTCGATGATGCGCAGTTCCTTTTTTCCCTGGAGCCCGGCTACGATTTCCATGGCTTCCCTATGGGGAACCGCAGTAAAAACGGCTTCCCCCTCATCAACCAATTCCTCGATCGCCGGATTGATAAAAATCAGTTCCGACGGTCCCAGGGACGGGAATACCTGCTGGACCTTTTTCCCCTGGTATTGCCGGGAAGTGACTCCGACCACCTCCACCCGGGGATGGGGGATCAGCAGGCGCAGCAGCTCCAACCCCGTGTATCCGGATCCGCCGACAATCACCACCCTGACTTTTGCTTCGGCCATGTTGGTCCTCCTGAATAAGTAGGGAAATAGCTTGCCTGGCGCTTACCCAGGCTCAGACCGACCCGGTTTGCCAAACCGAGTCGGTCTAAACTGGTGCCTTATCCGCTATTCGATGTTGGATGTTGAGTGTTGGATGTTCGATGTTCGTCTGTTTCGCATAAAAAAAGGGAAGCGCCCTCCCGGGCCTTCCCTTGGGAAAACTTTTGCAACCAACAGACCGGTTAGCGTTTGGAATACTGGAAACGGGCCCGGGCCCCGCGCTGGCCGTATTTTTTTCGTTCCTTGATCCGGGAATCCCGGGTCAGGAAGCCGGCTTTTTTCAAGACCGCTCGCAGGGCGGGATCAAAGACCAGCAGGGCCTTGCTGATACCGTGCTTCACCGCCCCGGCCTGTCCGGATAATCCGCCGCCCTGGACAGTGACCAGGATATCAAACTTGCCCACGGTATCGGTCAGCTCCAGGGGTTGGAGAACCACCATTTTGGCTGTTTCCCGGCTGAAGTAATTTTCCACCGACCGATCATTGATCATGATCTGCCCGGTTCCCGGCCGCAGCCAGGTTCGGGCTATGGCGCACTTTCTCTTTCCCGTTGCGTAAAATTCTTTCTCGGCCATAATCATTATTTCCCCTGTAAAGCAATGGATATGGGCTGCTGGGCCTGATGTGGATGCTCAGGGCCGGCGTAGACCTTCAGTTTTTTATTCAATTTGCGTCCCAGGCTGTTTTTGGGCAACATACCCCGAACGGCGAAACGGATAAGATCCTCCGGGCGTTTTTCTTTCAACTTTTTAGCCGTAATGGCCTTGATGCCGCCGATGTACCCGGTATGGTGGTAGTATACTTTCTGGTCCATTTTCCGGCCGGTCAACCGGACCTGGGCGGCATTGACCACTACCACGAAATCCCCCGTATCGGCATAAGGGACAAAACGGGGATTCAACTTCCCCCGCAGTCGCTGGGCCACTTCCGAGGCCAGCCGGCCCAGGACCAGGTCTTGGGCATCCACCAGGTACCATTTCCGTTCGATTTCCCCAGCTTTGGGTATATAACTTTTCATAATTCTTTACTCCAGGAAATTAAAAAATTAAAAATTTAGCACTTTCTTGATAGGGTGTCAATATAAAATTTTATACAAAAAATGAACATCGAACATCGAACGTCCAACATCGAACATCGAATTAAATACAAAAATGCCGTTCAGCGAAGGAGTTGCCGGGGTGGGACTTCGGCCTGGTTTTTGGTATTACATTCGATATTGGACGTTCGATGTTGGACGTTCGTCTTTTTTTGGTTAGAACTCGCCCAGCCCTTTAAGGGAGAAGGAGACTCGAACTTTTCTGTCGTCGGGGGTTTCCACATAAAGGGCTTTGATGCCCCAGCACTGGTGGTTATAGGCCAGTCCCACATTGGTCTCGTAATTTTTATTCTGATCGATAGACCACCGGTTCAGGAAATTGGCCGTCCAGGTCGGGCTGATTTTCCAAAAAAAAGAAGAATTCAACTGCCGGAACTGATCTCCACCGCTGGTCTGGTATTCCAGGCTGACCCAATTCCCCCCGGACGTGCTCAGATTCAGGGTGTGGGTCTGGGTTGAGATCAGGTTGTCATAAGGGGACCAGCCGGCATAAGAGCGCAGCCGCAGGTTGGGGCCGAAGACGATCTCTATTTCGCCGGTGATATCGGAAAACGGTCTCCGGGGTCCCGGGGTCGTGATCACCCCGGTGGTGCCGGTGGTGCTGATGGAACTGAGGCCGCCCGCCGGCGTGGTAATGCGGGGGGTCGATTCATCCCGGGTAGCCTCATTGATGTCATAGGTCTGGTAGAGCTTGAAGTAAAGGAAATCCAGATAGGAATGGATCTCCTCTCCCTCCTTGCCCTTCCCGACCAGGCTCTTGGTCGTCAGGATATTGGTCAGGTAATAGGTCACCGTATTGATCTTAGTGATGGGCGTGACGAAGTTCGGCAGGTCGTTTTGCGTCACGTCCGGGACGTAGTTATAAACCACCTGGGGACGGATGCTGTGTTTGAGTTTTTGAACCGCCGGGCTGGAGATATCAAAAATCCGCTGGATATCCGAAGACAAATCCAACCTGAAGTTCGGAACGGTTCGAGATGCATAGTCGGAAACCTGGCTGCTCTGTTTATTATCGACCTGAAAAAAGGTCTGGTCGACCCCCAGGGAGGTGTCTATGTTCAAGTATTGCTTCAGTTTGTATGGATAGGACAGGGTGGGGATTAAATCCGCTACCTGGCCCCGATCGTTGTTCTTGCGATAATAGTTGTTGTAGGACGAATACCATTGGAGGAAGAAATTCTTCCAGACCTCAAACCGCAGGCTGTCGAAACGCAGATAGGGCATCTGGTTCAAGGCATCGTCCGACTTGTCCAGTTCCTGGAAGTATTGAAATCCCCCGATGAAATTATAATTTCCGAAACTGCGGCTGACGATGGCCGAGTTGCGGCGGTCCAACTGGGTTTCGTCATCCAGGTCCCGTCCGAATTCGCTCAGGAAATAAGGCCGGTTGCGGTCCATCCCGTTGCCGATCCCCCGGAATTCCTTCAGGTAATCCCGGTCACTGGCCCAGTCCAGGTCCACTTTCAGTAAAAACCCATTGGGCAGGTCCTGGTTGGCCTTGCCCCGGAACCAGTACCGTTCATTATAGGGCTCGCTGATCCGGCCTTCCTTGAATTCCTTTTCGCTGCCCAGATCCTTGAACAGATAATCGGCCATGAAGGCGCCCTTGGAAGTGGGGCTGGCTACATACCGGAATTCGCCTCCCTGCAGATAGCCCCTTTTACTCATACCCAACTGGTAAAAGGTGGCGTCCATATGATCGGCGATAGCCCAGTAAAAAGGTACATTCAGGATAGCGCCGTCCCTTTCGGAATACCCCGGTTCGGGAAGCAGCAGGCCGCTTTGCCGTTTGGTCTTGGCTGGGAAGGCCAGGTAAGGGGCATAAAGAATCGGGATATTCCCGGCTCGGAAGGTGGCCTGATGCAACTGGCCGTAGCCTTCCATGGTCACCTCGAACTCCTTCGCCGTAATCTTCCAGGCCGGGTCTTCCCCGTCACAGGAAGTGATGGTCCCTCCCTGGACATGATACGTGGCTTCACCGGTCTTCAAAATCCGGTCGCCGGTAACATGGTAGTTGTTTTTTTTCAGGAAGAGGCGCCCCTTTTCCAGTTCCCCGCTTTGCAGCTTCAAATCGATGGTCAACTGGTCGCCGCGGAGTTCGTCCCCGCCGGCCTTGTACTCCACGTTTCCCCGGGTCACAGCGATCATCGTCTTTCGATCCAACCGGGCGTAATCACACTTAAGGACCCGGTCGCCGCGTTTGATGACCACCTCTCCTTCGGCGGTGTACACGTCCGTATCTTTATCGTAGGTCAGTTCCCGGGCCTCAATGTCCCAAGCCGCCTTTTCCGAATCGGCACCCATGCTGAAAAGGTTCTCCTGGGCCAGGGCGGCGGTTGCCCAGAATAGAATAAAAATGAAGAAGAAAACGGGGTTCGGCTGGAGAAAGAGGGTTTTTTTGTTCTTTTTCATCAATTTCAGGATGATAAGATACTTAGGATAATGTTTATCTACCATATAATTAATATAGCTACAAGATATTATTTTATTTTTTTAAATTCGCTGTTGGACGTTGGATGTTCGATGTTGGATGTTCATCTTTGAATATAAAATTTCTGGCCTCTCCCACCACGAAAAGCGACCCGGTCACACAGATCAAATCTTCCTCTGCGGCCTCTTCCCGGGCCTGGTCCAGGGCCCGGGCGATATTTGGGAATACCCGGCATTTCCTCTGGTTTTCTTGGAGCAGCGAGAAGAGGTGCTCGGGAGCGGCCGAGCGGTTGTATTCCGCCCGGGTCAGAAAAATCTGGTCGGCCAGAGGGACGATCGGGGCGAAGATCCCGGGGATATCCTTGTCCTGCATGATCCCAATAACCAGAAAAAGTTTTTTATATTCAAATAGCTGAGTAAGAGACCGGGCCAGGGCTTTCATGGCCAATGGGTTATGGGCGCCATCCAGGACGATCCGGGGTTTTTGGGGAACCAGTTCCAGTCGTCCGGGCCAGAAAACAGTCCGCAGGCCTTCACGAAGATCGCCTTCCTTTAATTCCTTCGGCCCCTCCTGCCATAACAAGGCCGCACTCAGGGCCAGGCCGGCATTTTTAATCTGATGGTCCCCCAACAGGCCGGCCTGCAGTTCCTTCATTTTTTTTCCAAAACCGACGTAGGTAAAGGTCCCGACACCGGTTTTTCGGGTGCCGAAATCACGGCCGGCCAGGTAGAAGGGCGCGCCCTTTTCCAGGCAGGTCCGGCCAAGCACCTCCCGGGCGGTCGACTGGGTCACCCCGGATACCAGGGGGATCCCCGCCTTGATGATCCCGGCCTTCTCTTCGGCGATGCGGGTCAAGGTTCGGCCCAGGTACTCCTGGTGCTCCAGCCCCAGAGGGGTAATCACCGTAATCCGGGGCCGGATGATATTGGTGGCATCCAATCTGCCCCCCAGTCCCGTCTCGATAATTCCGATGTCCACCCCCTCGCGGTCGAAATAGAGCAGGGCCATGGCCGTCACGAATTCAAAGAAGGTGGGCGGCTCCCCGGGATCGGTCCTGGACCGGACCTCCGCGATCAGGTCCAGGGTCAGGTCTCTGGGTATCAAGCGGCCGTTGATTTGAAACCGTTCCCGGAAATCAACCAGATGGGGAGAGGTGTAAAGCCCCGTACGATAGCCGGCCCTTGAAAAAATCGAGGCCAGCATAGCGGCCACCGATCCCTTGCCGTTGGTCCCGGCAATATGGATCAACCGCAGCCGTTTCTGAGGATGGCCGAAGGCCCGCAGCAGGTTCTCGGTGTTGGACAGGCCGAATTTGATCCCGAATTTCTGTAGTCCGTATAAATAGGACAGGGCCTGGTCGTAAGCCGGGTCGGGGGACAAGGGTTCGAAGGGTTTACCCATATTGAAACCTTTTGGAAATATATCTCACAACTGAATTGGTTAAATTCGAAATCCGAAGCACGAAATTCGAAACAAACAACAATGTTCAAAATTCAAATGACCGAAACAACTTCCCCTGACTGGCAAAGCCGGTC
This sequence comes from Deltaproteobacteria bacterium, assembly GCA_016219065.1. GTDB lineage: Bacteria > Desulfobacterota > RBG-13-43-22 > RBG-13-43-22 > RBG-13-43-22 > JACRCK01. The sequence goes on along the minus strand of JACRCK010000375.1, from coordinate 898 downwards.
TATCGCTGAAAATTCTAAGGCCTGCAAGCTAAACTTTTTCCAGCTTGGCGAAATCCAGGTGCAGTACTTTGGATCCGTATTGCCGGAACCGGACTCTTACTTTCCGGTCCCGGGGCGCTTCCTCCACTACTCCGGCCCCGAAGAGGGAATGAAAGACCTTCAACCCCACCGGGAAGCCCTCGTCGGCAGGGGACTCTTTTACAGGTCTTTCCGGCCGGAAATCTTGGGCCGGCTTTCCCAACGGGGATGGGCGGGAGAGATTTGCCGGCGCACCGCCCGATCGGGCCAGGAGGTCCTCCGGCAGACCGGTCAGAAAACGGCATCGTTCATAACGCTGCCAGTGGCCTCCCCTTTCGGACACCTGCAACGGATAAGTGAGAAATAACTTCTCCCTGGCCCGGGTAATGGCCACGTAGAGCAGCCGCCGTTCTTCCTCCAGTTCCTCGTAGCTTTCCCGGGCGTGGGTGGAAGGGAAACGCCCTTCGGTCAGCCAGATGACGAACACCACCCGCCATTCCAGCCCCTTGGCCGAATGCACCGTTGACAGGTGTAGCCGGTCCTTTTCGGCTTCTTCACGGCTTTCGCTGACCTCCAGTAACAGATCGGCCAGAAAGTCATCCAGGGCGGCATAGCCCTGGCTGACCCGCAGGAGTTCTTCAATATCCCGGACCCTTCTCTCCGTATCTTCATAGAGCCGGGGGAGGAGGAGCTGATAATAATTCCAGACCATTTCCAAAGCGTCCGCCGGACGGAGGGAGTCTTCCGTCAGACGCCCCAGCAAGTCTCCCAGCACCCCCAAAGGCGGTTGCAGTCGGGGGTATTCCCGCAGAAACCGGCTTCGGGCTGACCAATCCGGTAATGCGGCTAATCGGTCAACGATTTCCCGGGCCCGCTTGGG
>JACRCK010000370.1 GCA_016219065.1 Deltaproteobacteria bacterium | reverse complement strand
GCCGCGGTTCACCGTCCGTTGACAGACGGTCGGTCGGATTTTTTTTCTCAACCCGGCGCCGGGACGGCGCGGGGCGACTCCGGGGCTTCCCGTTGTCCGGCCCCGGCTTTTCCCGCTCGCTCCCGGATTGGATTTCGATAAAGAGGCTGTCCAGAATGCCGTTGATAAAGGCGCCGGATTCCTCGCTGCCGAAACGTTTTCCCAAGTCGATGGCCTCATTCAGGGCGGCCTTCGGAGGGACGTCGGCGCAGTACTGCATTTCAAAAGCGGCCAGCCGGAGGATGTTGCGGTCCACCGGGGACATGCGATCCAGGCGCCAGTTTTCAGAGTGACGCTTCAACAGGAGGTCCAACTCCTCTTTTCTTTCCCAGACCCCTTCCACCAGCCGACGAAAAAAGGGAACACTTTCCTCCGGGGCCGGGAAGTTATCCCGGAAGTCTTGTAAAGACTTTTCGAGATCGCCGGGGTTCAGGTCAAGCTGATAGAGGGCCTGGACCGCCAGGATCCGGGATTGCCTGCGACTACCCATGGGTTGCGGGACCGCTCCGTCCCGCCTCAGTCCTGCATCCGTCGGATCAGGTCCACCATCTCGACCGCGGCCAGAGCCGCACTCCAGCCCTTATTGCCGGCCTTGGAGCCCGCCCGTTCGATGGCCTGTTCCAGGTTATCGGCCGTAACCACCCCGAAGGCCATGGGAATTCCCGTCTCCAGGGAGGCGTTGGCGATGCCCTTGGAAACCTCGGCGCTGACGTATTCAAAATGAGGCGTGGCCCCCCGGATGACGGCCCCCAGGCAGACGACGGCGTCGTATTTCCCCTGGAGGGCTAATTTTTTGGCGATCAAGGGGATCTCGAAGGCGCCCGGGACCTTGAAAACAGCCAGATCCTCCTCCCGGGCCCCGTTCCGGATCAGGGCGTCCAGGGCCCCTCCCAGCAGATGATCGCCGATGAAATCATTGAACCGGCTCACCACCAGGGCAAATTTCATCCCTTCGGCCTGCAGCCTGCCTTCATACACTTTGGCCATGGTTTCCTCCATTTATGTTAACAATTAATAATTGACAATTGAATATTGATGGTCTCGCAAAAAGGCTACAGGGAGTCATTGCGAGGAGTGAAGCGACGAAGCAATCCCCTGGAATCAGCTAGTTGCTGCAAGGGGGATTGCTTCGCTCCGCTCGCAATGACGGGTTTTCGACTTTTTGCGAACATATCATTATTGATAATTGGTTATTGGTTTTGGTTTTCGTCTTGTTTTTTCAATCGCTGCTTTTGAGCGCCTGTTCTCAGATCGGCAAATTCAACAAATGTCCCATCTTCTCGCACTTGGTCTTCAAGTATTGCAGGTTCTCCTTTTTGGGAACCATCTCGATGGGGACCCGCTCGGTCACCTGGATGCCGTAGCCCTCCAGGCCGATGATCTTCTTGGGATTGTTGGTCATCAGCCTCATTTTGCGCAGGCCCAGGTCCACCAGGATCTGGGCCCCGATGCCGTAATCCCGCAGATCGGCCTTGAAGCCCAGGGCTTCATTGGCTTCCACGGTATCCTTGCCCTGGTCCTGGAGCATGTAGGCCCGCAATTTGTTGGCCAGCCCGATCCCCCGGCCTTCCTGATGCATATAGAGCAGGACCCCCTGCCCATCGGCCTCGATCTGCTGCAGGGCCGAGATCAACTGGTCGCCGCAGTCGCAGCGCAGAGACTTGAACACGTCGCCGGTGAGGCATTCCGAGTGGACCCGGACCAGCACCGAATCCTTGGGGTCGATCGTCCCCTTCACCAGGGCCAGGTGCTGATAGTCGTCCATATCGTTGCCGTAAACGATGGCCTGAAAGGTCCCGAAAGCCGTGGGCAGGACCGTTTCGGCCAGCCGGTGGACAAAGGATTCGTTGCGGAAGCGGTACTCGATCAGGTCCCGGATGGTGATGATCTTCAAGCCGTGTTCCCGGGAAAAGACCTCCAGATCGGGCAGGCGGGCCATGGTCCCGTCGTCCCGCATGATCTCACAGATGACCCCGAAGGGTTTCAGGCCGGCCAGACGGGCCAGGTCCACCGACCCCTCGGTCTGGCCGGTGCGGACCAGGACCCCGCCCTTGCGGGCCCGTAGCGGAAAGACGTGGCCCGGGCTGACCAGGTCTTCCGGCTGGGTGTCGTCGGCAACGGCGGTCAGGATCGTTTGGGCCCGGTCGTGGGCCGAAATGCCGGTAGTCACTCCCCGGCGGGCCTCGATGGAAATCGTGAAGGCGGTCTTGAAGGGCGAGGTATTTTCCCGGACCATCATGGGCAACTGCAACTGCTCGATCCGCTCCGGCGTCAAAGAAAGGCAGATCAGTCCCCGCCCGTAGCGGGCCATGAAATTGATGGCCTCCGGGGTAATTTTTTCAGCGGCCATGGTCAGGTCGCCCTCGTTTTCCCGGTCCTCGTCATCGGTCAGGATGACCATTTTCCCGGCGCGGATGTCATCCAGCGCCGCTTCGATTGTGGCAACAGGCATACTGCGCTACTCCTTGCCCGGGATCTTACCTAAAAAAACCGTGGCGGGTCAGAAATTCCGCAGTGATCCGGCTTTCCTCCCCCGTTTTTTCGTCCCGGGAACGTTTTAAAAAATGAACCACATATTTGCCGATCAGGTCGGTTTCCAGATTGACCGGATCGCCTATCTTTTTGTCCAGCAGGGTGGTTTGGGCCGCCGTGTGGGGAATGATCATCAGGTCGAATTCCCGTTCCCGGACCTGGTTGACCGTCAGGCTGACGCCGTCCACAGCGATGGAGCCCTTTTCCAAAATATAAAAGGTCAGGCTCTCGGGAAAAGAAATGCTGAAACGGATGAATTTCCCGGTCGGCAGCTTTCCGGTCACCGTCCCCAATCCGTCCACATGGCCGGTAACCAGGTGTCCCCCCAGGCGGTCCGACAACCGCAGGGCCCTTTCCAGGTTAACCGGCTGCCTCGGCTTCAAGCGCCCCAGGGTGGAGCGGGCCAGCGTTTCCGGCGAGACGTCCACGGAGAAGGTCCCCTCTTTCCAGACCGCGGCCGTCAGGCAGACCCCATTGACCGCAATGCTTTCCCCCAGGGCCGGATCCGGCCAGGGAAACGTCGGAACAATCCACAAGCGAGCCCCGTCCGGCCCTTCTTCCACCCGCAGCACCGACCCCCGTCCTTCCACCAACCCGGTAAACATTTCCCTGCCCGGCCTTCCGCCTGCCCATTAACAATTAGTAATTAGTAATTGATTATTGATAATTATTTTTGTTTTTCTTTAAAGTCTTTGAGGCAATCTATTATAATAACACATAAAAATTATATATCAAGGGTTGCTTCCAGTAAAAAATCGCCGCCTATCCGGCGGCACTTACCGGGTTTCACCTTTACCGCCTCGGCCACGGTGGCCGGTCCCGCACCCCCGACCATCCCCTTGGCCCCGGTTCCTCCGATCAGGATCGGGGCGTAAAACAGGTAAAGTTTATCCGCCAGGCCCTCGTTCAAGAAGGCGGCGTATATCTCCGCCCCCCCTTCCACCAGTAGACTGGTTACCGGACGTTGGCCGAGATATTCCAGCAGGGGGGGCAGGGACAACCGGTTCCGGACGGTCGGAAAGGACAGGACCTCGGCCCCTTTCTTCCGTAGGGCCGCCCGCTTCTTTTCGGAAGCCCCGTCGCCTCCGGCGATCAACACGGGCCCCGGCTCGGTAAAAAGGCGGGCCTCCGGCGGCATTTTCAAGTGGGGGTCGATGATGATCCGCAGCGGGGAGCGGTTCCGCTGGCCGGGCAGCCGGGGAGTCAACAGCGGATCGTCCGCCAGAACGGTGCCGATGCCGGCCACGATCCCGTCCACCCGGCTGCGGAGACGATGGACCCAGGCCCGGGAGGGTTCGCTGCTGATCCACCGGGAGTCCCCCGTCCGGGTGGCGATGCGCCCGTCCAGGCTCATGGCCGCCTTCAGGTAAATGAAGGGCCGGCCGGTCGTCACCCATCTGACGAAGACTTCGTTCAGTTGCCGGCTTTCCTCCGCCAGCAGTCCGGAAACCACCTCCAGCCCCCGGGAACGCAGGAACTCTCCGCCCCCGCCGAGGACGTGCGGATTGGGATCGGCCAAGGCGTAGACCACCTTCCGGACGCCCGCTGCCAGAACGGCCTCGGTGCAGGGCGGGGTTCGCCCCGTATGCTGGCAGGGTTCCAGGGTCACATATAAGGTCCCGCCCCGGGCCCGAGTCCCGGCCTTTTCCAGGGCCAGGCGTTCCGCATGGGGCTCGCCCGCCCGACGATGATAGCCTTCGCCGACGATCCGGTTCCCCTGCACCACCACCGCCCCCACCAGGGGATTCGGCGAAGTGCCGCCCAGCCCCTGACGGGCCAGCCCCAGGGCCCGCCTCATGTACCCGCGGTCCCTTTCGGAAAAAAGGCTCATCGGGTTTCCGTCTTTTTCACCCGGCCACCCTTTTTGACCCGTTTCTTCCGTTCCAGCAGTTCCTTCAATTCGAGCATGAAGTCGCTGGTGTCCTGGAACTGACGATAGACCGAAGCAAAGCGGACATAGGCCACGTCGTCCCATTCGTGGAGCTGGTGCATGATCCGTTCGCCGATCTCAACGGAAGCGATCTCCTTGCGGCCGGAATCCTGAAAGGTTTGTTCCAGGGAATCGAGAAAGGCATCGATGGTTTCCACGCTGATCGGCCGCTTGCGGCAGGCCCGGTAAATCCCCTCGGCCACTTTTTCTCGGTCGTAGCGTTCGCGCCGGCCGTCCTTCTTGATGACCACCGGATGGATTTCTTCCACTTTCTCATAGGTGGTGAACCGTTTTTCACAGCCTTCGCATTCCCGCCGCCGGCGAATGAGTTGACCCTCCTTGCTCAAACGGGAATCCACCACCTTGTTGTTGAAAGAGCCGCAATAGGGGCATTTCATGGCTGACCCTTCGTGTTTTCGTAACTCCGGGGATTCAGGACAGGGCGGTCAGGGGAACGCCGGCCAGCTTCAGCATTTCGGCTGACAGGCGGTCCGCATAGCCCTCCCGGAAGAAAATCTCCCGGATCCCGGCATTGATCAACATCTTGGAACAGATCAGGCAGGGAAGATTGGTGCAATACAGGATCGCCCCGTGGATCGGCACGCCGTGATAAGCCGCCTGGATGATCACGTTCTGTTCGGCATGGAGGCCCCGGCACAATTCATGCCTTTCTCCCGAGGGTATCCCTTCCTGCTCCCGCAGACAGCCCACATCCAGGCAATGGGGAATCCCGGAAGGGACTCCGTTGTACCCCGTGGCCAGAATTCTTTTATCCTTGACCGCCACCGCCCCCACCTTGCGCCGCAGGCAGGTGGACCTTTTGGCCACCAGGTCCGCAATGTCCATAAAATATTCATTCCAGGCGGGGCGGGACATAAGCTGATTCATTTGACTCGGAGTAATGGAGTGCTGGAGTAATGGAGTACTGGTCCCCAAACGATGTAGTTCCAACACTCCAATACTCCATTACTCCAATTCTCCGTTTTCGTCATCCCTCGTTTACCGTTCCAGGCCGCCATTGGTGCCGTTAGAGTCCGATAGTGGGGAACAGTGGAAAGCCCCGGCAGAAATCTCTGACCTCGGCCCGGATCGTTTTAAGTTGTTTTCCGTTGCCGGGCTCCTCCAGCGCGCGGTCGATGAAGCCGGCAATCCGCAGCATGTCGCTTTCCTTCATCCCCCGGGTGGTCACCGCCGGGGTTCCGATGCGGATCCCGCTGGTGATCTGGGGGCTGCGGGTTTCAAAAGGGATGCTGTTTTTGTTAACGGTGATCCCCGCCGTGTCCAGGGCGATTTCCCCCTCCACGCCGGTAACCCCTTTGGAAGTCAGATCCACCAGGATGATATGATTGTCCGTCCCGCCGGAAACGAGATGATAACCGCGGCCCTTCAGCGCCGTGGCCAGTTTCCGGGCGTTGACCACCACCTGTTTCTGGTAGGCCTTAAATTCCGGGGTCAGGGCCTCCTTCAGGGCCACCGCTTTGGCGGCGATGATGTGCATCATGGGGCCGCCCTGGATGCCGGGAAAGATCTGGCTGTTCATCATCTTATGGTACTTCTCGGGGGCCAGGAGCAATCCGCCGCGGGGTCCGCGCAGGGTTTTGTGGGTGGTGGAGGTGACGAAATCAGCAAAAGGCACCGGCGAAGGGTGGACGCCGGCGGCCACCAGCCCGGCGATGTGGGCCATATCCACCATGAAGTAAGCCCCGGTCTGGCGGGCAATCTGCTCGAAGGCCGGAAAATCGATAAACCGGGAGTAGGCGCTGGCTCCGGCGATGATCAGTTTGGGACGGGTCTGCTTGGCCAGGTAGGCCACCTGGTTCAGATCGATGCGCTGGCTCTCCCGCTCCACTCCATAGGAGTAAACCTGGAAAAAGCGCCCGGAAAAGCTGACCGGACTGCCGTGGGTCAAATGTCCCCCATGGGCCAAATCCATACCAAGGATGGTATCGCCGGGTTTCAAGGCGGCGAAAAGGACGGCCATATTGGCCTGAGAGCCGGAGTGGGGTTGCACATTGGCGTATTCGGCCCTAAACAGGGCCTTGGCCCGGTCAACGGCCAGGTTTTCCACCCGGTCGACGAATTCACAACCGCCGTAATACCGCTTCCCGGGATAGCCCTCGGCGTACTTGTTGGTCATCACGCTGGCTTGGGCTTCCAGAACGGCCTGGCTGGCAAAATTTTCGGAAGCAATCAGCTCCAGCTTCTCGGTTTGGCGTTTGAGTTCCCCCCGCAGGGCCTGGGCCACCTCGGGATCAACCCGTCGGAGGGCCGGTCCGCCGATCCCCTTCGTTCCGCTCACGAACAACCCCCCTCCATCTTTTTGATCCGGCGCAGGTGGCGCCCCTTTTCAAAAGGAGTAGTCAGGAAAGTGGTGACGATTTCCCGGGCCAGGCCTGATCCGATTATCCGCCCGCCCAAGGCCAGGATATTGGCATCGTTATGGGCCCTGGCCATCCGGACCGAATACAGATCATTGCAGACGGCCGCCCGAACCCCGGGCACGCGGTTGGCCGTTATGGCCATACCGATCCCGCTGCCGCAAATCAATATCCCTTGAGCGGCTTCACCGCCGGCGACGGCCCGGGCCACCTGAAAGGCAATATCCGGATAATCGACCGCCTCCGAGCCGAAGGTCCCCACGTCCTTCCAGGTCAGGCCCCTATCCGTCAATAAAGGTAACAGTTCGTCCTTCAGAGCCACGCCGCCATGGTCGGCTCCCACCAGTACTGCGATTCTCTTTTTTTTATTTTTAGGAGACATATTTTTTAAAAAGTAGTACCGCGTTCGTTCCGCCGAAGCCGAAGGAATTGGACAGGGCGTAAGTGAGATCGGCCTTCCGGGCCTGGTTGGGAACATAGTCCAGGTCGCAGTCCGGATCCGGCGTCTCGTAATTGATCGTCGGCGGCAGCAGGCCCTCCCGCAGGGCCAAAACCGAAAAGACGCCCTCCACCCCCCCGGCTCCGCCCAGCAGATGGCCGGTCATGGACTTGGTGGAGCTGATGGCCAGGCGGTAGGCGTGTTCCTGGAAGACCTGCTTAATGGCCTTGGTTTCGGCCGCGTCATTCAAGTCCGTGGAAGTCCCATGGGCATTGATGTATTGTATCTCTCCCGGAGCCACCCCGGCATCCTCCAGGGCCATGCGCATGCAGCGGATGGCCCCGTCGCCGTCGGGGGAAGGGGCCGTCATATGATAGGCATCCCCGGTCAGCCCGTAGCCGACGATTTCGCCCACGATGGGCGCCCCCCGTTCCAGGGCGAATTCCAGGTCTTCCAGGACCATCAGTCCGCTGCCCTCCCCGATAACGAAGCCGTCCCGGTCCCGGTCAAAGGGGCGGGAGGCCTTTTCCGGTTCTTCGTTGCGGGTGGAAAGGGCCCGCATGGCGTTGAAGCCGGCTACCGCCAGGGGGGCGATGACGGATTCCACCCCGCCGCAGATCATGGCTTTGGCGGCCCCGCGCTGGATCAGTTTAAAAGATTCCCCAATGGCGTGGGCCCCGGCCGCGCAGGCCGTCTCCACCGAAAGGTTGGGGCCCTTGGCCCCGTGTTCGATGGCGATCTGGCCGGGGGCCATGTTGGCGATGATCATGGGGATGAAGAAGGGGCTGACCCGGTCCGGTCCCCGGGAGACCAGGACGCTGTGCGTGGCTTCAATCGTATAGAGCCCCCCCAGACCGCACCCGGTCAGCACGCCGACCTGGGAAGCTATTTCGGGGGTGATTTGAAGCCGGGATTGTTCCAGGGCCATACGGGCGGCCGCCAGGGCGTAGTGTATAAACACGTCCAACCGTTTGACCAGCTTTTGGGGCATGAAATCTTCGGCCTTGAAGCCTTTGATCTCGCCGGCGATCCGGGTTTTATAGCCGGTGGCGTCAAAACGGGTAATCGGGCCGATCCCGGATTTCCCCTGGCAAAGGGCCGCCCAGGTCTCCTGAACACCGATCCCCACCGGGGTCACCAGTCCCAAACCGGTCACCACCACGCGTCGTTTCACGACCTATCTCCTCCTTTCAGGAATGAACGACTGCCTCCCGCTACTTGGAATGAGCCTGGATATAATCGACGGCGTCCTGGACGGTCTTGATCTTTTCGGCATCCTCGTCGGCGATCGAGATGTTGAAGGCCTCCTCCATCGCCATGATCATTTCCACCAGGTCCAGGGAATCGGCCCCCAGATCATCGACAAAGGACGCCTGGGAGACTACGTCCTCCTGGGATACACTCAGTTGTTCGCAGATAATGGCCTTTACTCTTTCTTCCACGGTCATGGGGTTAAACCCTCCTTTCGGTTTTCTATCTTAAACCAGAAAAATTTGAAATTTTTTTACCAACCAAAAATTTCAATTTTTCTGGTTGATAAAAAATCACTTAGATTTCATCCAAAGGACTTTACATATACAGGCCGCCGTTGATGTGGATCACCTGTCCGGTAATATACTCGGAGGCCTCGGACACCAGAAAGGCCACCAGTTCGGCTACCTCTTCCGGCCGGCCGCTGCGCCCCAGGGGAATGGACTTTAAAAATTCCTGTCGGACCGCTTCCGATAAAACGGCGGTCATCTCCGTGTCGATAAAGCCGGGGGCCACGGCATTGACATTGATCCCCCGTCCGGCGGCTTCTTTGGCCACCGATTTGGTAAAACCAATGACGCCGGCTTTGGAGGCGGCATAATTGGCCTGGCCGGCATTGCCGATGGCGCCCACGACCGAGGTGATGTTGACGATCTTTCCGGATCGGTTTTTAATCATGGACCGCAGTATGGCCTGGGTGCAGTTGAAGACCCCCTTCAGATTCACCTGCAAGACCAGGTCCCAATCGGCCTCTTTCATGCGCATCAGCAGCGTGTCCCGGGTAATGCCGGCGTTATTGACCAGCACATCGACCCGGCCGAACTCCTTTAAAATTTCCTCCACCCGGGCCTGGGTCTCCTGAAATTCCGCTACATTAAAATACAGGATCTTGCCGTTGGCGCCCCGGGCCTGGACCTCTTCCAGGGTCTGCTCGGCCGCGGCGGGTTCGGGATCATAATGGTTCAACAGGAGTACGGCGCCCGGACGGGCCAGGCGCAGGGCGATGGCCCTCCCGATGCCTCGGGAGGCGCCGGTCACTAAAATAATTTTTTCATCGGTCATTTTTTTATCATCCCCGAAATCTTAATTTCATAGAGAATTTTTTAAATCCGAAATTCGAAGCACGAAATCCGAAACAAACGGCAAATTTCAAAATTCCAATGACCAAAACACCCCCCCAATCCAGGACCTAAGGCCTCCATTGGCTGCCGCGGGGATTTAGGCGCGGGGGTTTTGAATTTTGAATTTCGATCATTTGAATTTGTTTCGAATTTCGAATTTCGGATTTCGAATTTAGCCCCTTGGTTTTTTTTTAATGTTCAGCCGGCGGCCGCCCTTAGTTGCCGGATCATCTCCGGAACCACCTCGAAAAGGTCTCCCACTATACCATAGGTGGCCACGTCAAAGATAGGGGCCTGGGGATCGCTGTTGACCGCCACGATGGTTTCCGAAGACTGCATGCCCACCAGATGCTGGACGGCCCCGGAGACCCCGACGGCCACGTACAGCTTGGGCGCCACGGTCTTTCCCGTCTGGCCCACCTGATGGGCATAGGGCATCCAGCCGGAATCCACGGCCCCCCGGGAGGCCCCCACCGCGCCGCCGAGCAGATCGGCCAGCTCCCGGATCAGGGAGAAATGCTTGGCCTCCTGGAGACCCCGGCCCCCGGTTACAATAATATCGGCCTCGGCCAGGCGGACTTTTTCCGACAATTCCTCCACGATTTCCAACAGCCGGGTCTTCCCGGAAATCCCGGACCAGTCCATGGCGAAGGGGACGAGTTCCCCGGAGGGATTATCCAGCGGGGCCCCCTTTTTCAGGACCTTGGGCCGGACCGTGGCCATCTGGGGCCGCCGTTCCGGACAGATGATCGTCGCCATGATGTTGCCCCCGAAGGCCGGCCGGGTCTGGAGCAGCAATCGTCGCTCCGGATCGATCGTAAGTTCGGTGCAGTCGGCGGTCAAACCGGTTCCGATCTGGGTGGCGGTCTTGGGGATAAAAGACCGGCCGATCGGCGTGGCTCCGGCCAGCAGGATTTCCGGCTTCACCGACCGGATGATCTGGGTCAGGGCCTCGCCGTAACTTTCATCCGTAAATCCCTCCAGGCGCGGATCGTCGACCGTAAATACCCGATCGGCGCCGTACCGGATCAACTCCCGGGCCGCTTCGGCCACGTCCCGACCCAACAGGGCCGCCAGCAGCGGGACCTGCAGGATGTCGGCCAGCTCCCGGCCTTTATGGAGGAGTTCGAAGGACACCTCCGCCAACCGGCCCAGGCGCTGTTCGGCATAGATCATGACCCCCCGGTAGGCCGAATCCGGCCCTCCGGAACGGGCGGCGTCCGGAATCCGGATGGCCCCTTCGGGACAGATTTCGGCACAGGCCCCGCAAAGGGTACACTGGTCGTTGACGACGGGTTTTCCGTCCTCCATGGTCAGGGCCGAAAAAGGACAGACGGCCACGCAGCTTTCACAACCCGAGCACAGGTCCGGTTCGATCTGAAGGGGATCGCTCATGAGCTTCTCAAAGGTTTCATTCCACGTCAAAGGGGATCAGTTGCCGGGCTTTCAGGTTCACCCAGAGGTCCCGGACCTGTTTTTCCACTGGTCCCTGAAGCATTTCCCTTTCGCGCCGGCGGACCGGTGCAAACACCCGGATGACCTGCGTATAGGACCCGCTCAAACCGACCTGGTCCGGTTCGGCCCCCAGGTCCCGGCCCCCATAGACCGGGATTTTCTGGCTTTTGGACCGCATCTTCCCCTTCAGCGACGGAACCCGGGGCTCGTTGATCTCTTTGACCACCGTCAACAGGGCCGGCAGGGCAATTTCCAGGCGGTCGTAGCCGTCGTCCATCAGACGTTGAATGCGGATATGGTCTTCCTCCACCGCCTCGATCTTCCGCACCCAGGTGGCGTACGGCAGGTGCAGGCGCTCGGCCAGACCGGGCCCCACCTGGGCCGTATCCCCGTCCACGGCCTGCTTCCCGCAGAGAATCAAATCAAAGGGGGCGAGTTTTTCCACCCCCCGGGCCAGGGTGTACGAAGTGGCCCAGGTATCCGCGCCGGCGAAGGCCCGGTCCGAAAGCAGGACGGCTTCATCCGCCCCGTAGGAGATCGCTTCCCGCAGGGCAGCCTCCGCCTGGGGCGGTCCCATACTGAGGACGGTGACTTTCCCGCCCAGTTGATCCCGGATGCGCAGCCCGGCCTCCAGGGCGTACAAATCATAGGGGTTGATGATGCTCTCCACCCCCTGGCGGATCAGGGTATGGGTCTCCGGGTCCAGCTTGACCTGACGAGCATCGGGTACTTGTTTCAAACAGACTATGATATGCATAGGTAATCTCTTATCCCTGAACGGCCCAGGTTAAATCCGAAATTCGAAACAAGGACCAAAATCCCAAAATTCAAATGACCGAAACAAATACCCTCGAACCAAACCAGGGCGGGAATTTTAAAAAACGCTGCGCCCGGGGTTTTGAATTTCGAATTTTGGTCATTTGAATTTGTTTCGGATTTCGAATTTCGGATTTGAGAATTTGCCCTATTTTTTCCGGCCTCCTTCTTTATTCAGCTCCTGGCCGATGATGTTGCGCTGGACCTGGTTGGTCCCCTCGTAGATCTGAAGAATCTTGGCGTCGCGCATCATCTTTTCCACCGGATAGTCCCGCATATATCCGGTTCCGCCGAACACCTGGACCGCATCGGTGGTCACCTTCATGGCGGTATCGCTGGCAAAGACCTTGGCCATGGCTGAAACCTTGGAAACGTCCTTCACCCCGCTGTCCACGAAACGGGCCGCGGCATAGACCAGGGCGCGGGCCGCTTCGGTCTGGATGGCCATGTCGGCCAGCATATGCTGGATGGCCTGAAAAGTGATGATCGGCTTGCCGAACTGGATCCGGGTCCGGGCGTATTGAACCGCTTCATCCAACGCCCCCTGGGCCAACCCGACCCCCTGAGCACCCACTCCCGGCCGGGACTGATCAAAGGTCTTCATGGCCACGATAAACCCCATGCCCTCCCGGGCGATCAATCTGTTTTTGGGGATCCGGCACTGATTGAAGATCAACTCCCGGGTGGCCGAAGCCCGGATCCCCATTTTACTTTCTTTCTTTCCGAACCCGAAGCCGGGGTCGCCCTTTTCGACGATGAAAGCGCTGGCACCCCGGGCTCCCTTGGCCCGGTCGGTGATGGCGATGACCGTGTAGATTTCCGCCTCGCCCCCGTTGGTGATCCACTGCTTGGTTCCGTTCAGGATATATTCGTCGCCTTTGAGTTGGGCCGTGGTCAGGATTCCCCCGGCATCGCTGCCGGCCGTGGATTCGGTCAGGCCGAAGGCCGCCAAACGGCGTCCGGCGGCTATTTCCGGCAGATAGCTCTGTTTCTGTTCCTCGCTGCCGAACAGGAGAATCGGATAAGCCCCCAGACCGCTGGCCGCAAAGCTGGTGGAAACCCCCAGGCAGGCCCGGGAAAGCTCTTCAACAGCCAGGCAGTTTTCCAGACAGCCGCCCCCGAATCCGCCGTACTCCTGGGGGATGGCCACCCCAAAGAGGTCGGACTGGGCGATGATCTTCAAGACCTCCGTGGGAAACTCCTCTTTTTCGTCCAGTTCCGCCCGTACCGGTTTGATCCGCTCTTCGGCGATCTTATGGGCGATTTCCTTGATCATCTGCTGCTCTTCGGTCAGGAAGTAATCCATCAAAGGCTCCTTGTCGTCTTGGGAGGTAATTTTTCAGACGTTTTTTCGGATGAAACTGTCCCAGAAGCGATGGGGCTTCAGTTTTCGATAATACGAATCATAACGGGCGAGGCTTTCCGAAACCCGGTCGGTGATCCCATTCTGGGCGCCCCGGCGGGCCACCCGGATCGCATTCATGACGGCTTTGGGGCCGGAGGCCCCGTGGCTGATTACCACGATCCCGTTGACCCCCAGCAGGGGGACCCCGCCGTACTCGGCGTAATCCACTTTTTTGGAAAACCCGGACAGAGCCGGTTTCATCAGTAAATATCCGAGCTTGGAGGTGATGCCGGCCTTGACGATTTCATCCTTGAGCATCAGGCCCAAGGCCTCGGCCAGCCCTTCGCTCAATTTCAAACAGACGTTCCCCACAAATCCGTCACAGACGATGACGTCGACTTTTCCGCTGAACAGGTCCCGCCCCTCTACGTTGCCGATAAAATTAAAGGGGATCTTCCGCAGACCGGCGGCCGTCTCCCGAACCAGTTCGTTCCCCTTGGAGGCTTCCTCGCCGATGCTTAACAGGCCGATGCGGGGGTTGTCCCGCTTCATGATATAACGGGCCATGGATTCGGCCATGATGGCGAATTGAATCAGTTGGCTGGCGGTGCAATCCACGTTGGCCCCCACGTCGATCAGCAGGGTCGGTTGATGGGGACCGGGAAGAATGGCCCCCAAAGCCGGCCGCTCCACCCCGGTCAGCTTGCCCAGGACCACGACTGCCAGGGCCATGGTGGCGCCCGAATTTCCGGCGCTGACCACCCCCTGGACCTCCCCTTTTTTCAGCAATTCCAGGGCGATCCGGATGGAAGCGTCTTTTTTTCGCCGGATTACGTCGATGGGCGAGTCCGCCATCGTCGCCGCTTCGGTGCAGTGGGTTATCCCGATCCGGTCCGGATCGTAAGTCAACCCGGCCAGCTCCCGGCTGATCACCTCCTGGTTCCCCACCAGGGTGATGGGCACCTTAAGTTCCCTGGCGGCCAGGACGGCTCCCTTCACAACGGCGCCGGGGGCCTGATCCCCGCCCATGGCATCCACCGCAATTTTAATCGTTTCCATAAGCGGTTAGCTCCGGATCATCGGACTGGGGTCATGGGTAAAAACGGTCTCCCGGCGGCTATTCTTCTTCCAGCACCGCGACTTTCCGTCCGCGGTAGGTCCCACACGAGGGGCAGGCGAAATGAGGCAGTTTGGGTTCGTGGCACTGGGGGCAGACCGACAGGGACGGCGCCGTAAGGGCGTCGTGGGCCCGCCTTTTCCCCGTTCTTGATTTTGAATGTCTTCTCTTGGGTAAAGCCATTATCATCCTCCCGGTTTATTTCCAAGCAAATTGTTTACAACTTCAATTTTTCCAGATCCTTGAAGGGGTTCTGCTTCAGCTCCCCCGGGCATTGGCACGGTCCGCTGTTCCGATTGACGCCGCACACCGGACAAATCCCCCGGCAGTCTTCCCGGCAAAGGGGCCGCATGGGGATATTTAAAATCACCTGCTCCAGCACGTATTCGTCCAGATCCAGGCCTCCCGGCTGTATCTCCCCGGTTTCCAGGTCTTCCAGCCGGGGGCCGTCATCCTCCTGCCGGCCGGATCGCCCCTCCGGGGGGCTCACGATCCGCCACTGGGCCTCCAGCGGCCCGGAGACCTCGAGGTTGAATTCCTCCAGACAACGGCTGCAGGCCAACCGGACGACGGCCGTCAGCCGCCCCCGGAAAATAAGCTCCTGATTGATCCGGCGCAGATCACCTTGCAACGTAAACGGGCCGGCCGGTGCGAAGCCCAGACTTCTCTCTTTGATCTGCTCCCGCAGCCACTCCGGGTCTAAAATCCGGTCGATTTTCAGACCTCCCCGGGGAACAGTATCCGGCGGTATGGGTTTCATGAGCGCATACTTCCCGGCCTTGGCGGCGCCTTAAGGGTACTTAAGGTAAAATAAACTGTTAATTATGATTAAAATTCATTATTTGTCAAGGGAATTGTCCTTTCAAAAAGGCTTGACTTCCCTCGCCCCGACCTTTTATGATTATCTATTTTTAAGGAAATGGCCCCGATCCGGCGTGACGGGTGGAACTTCCTTACTTTACCGCCGTGCTCGGGGCGAGCACCCGCGAAGCCTGAAAATTTTTTCCGCATTCGATGTTGGACGTTCGATGTTGGATGTTGGATGTTCATCTTTCTAAACCGAAAGCCTCTAGGCGCGGACCGGAGGTTTTTTTTGTTATTATGGAATACCTGACCAGTCCCCAGGAAATGCAATATTGGGCCAATGAACAGCGCCGGGTCGGCCGGACCGTCGCTTTCGTGCCTACCATGGGCTATTTTCACCAGGGCCATCTGAAATTGATGGAATACGGCCGTTCCCGGGCCGACCGCCTGGTAGTGAGCCTTTTTGTCAATCCCCTGCAATTCGGCCCCGGCGAAGATTTCGCGCGTTATCCAAGGGATGAGAAACGGGACCAGGCGCTGGCGCAGATGGCGGGGGTCGATGTCCTTTTTTTACCGGCCCCCGAAGACCTGTACCCGGTCCATTTCCAGACCTACGTAACCGTGGAAAAGGTCACTCAGGGCTTGTGTGGAGCCAGCCGGCCCGGACATTTCCGCGGAGTGGCCACCGTGGTAGCCAAGCTTTTCAACCTGGTCAAACCCCATTGGGCGATCTTCGGATTGAAAGATTATCAACAATACGTAGTGATCCGGCAGATGGTCCGGGATCTCAACCTGGACCTGGAGGTGGTGGGACGGCCTACGATCCGGGAAAACGACGGCTTGGCCATGAGTTCCCGAAACGTTTACCTTTCTCCGCAGGAACGGGGGTCCGCCCTCTCCCTGTCCGCTGCCCTGAAAACGGCCCAGGAACGCTGCCGTGCAGGGGAACACCGGGCGGCGATCTTGCTGGATGAAGTCGTCCGCCGGATTTCCGGGCAGCCGGACACCCGCCTGGATTACGCCCGGATCGTCGATCCGGAAACCCTGGAAGGGGTTGAATTCATAAAAGACCCCGCTGTACTGATCCTGGCGGCCTGGGTCGGTAAGACGCGCCTGATCGACAACGGTTTCCTGGGGGGTTACCCGGATTGTCCCGCCTGAGAAACTGGATCAAGAATTACCTCCTGACCGGGTTGATCGTGGTCATCCCGATCACCATAACCATCTATATCATCCAGGCCCTGATCGGGGTCATCGATGAATTCCTGTCGGTACTGCCCCTCCGGTTTCACCCCGACACGCTGTTGGGTTTTCACCTGCCCGGTCTGGGCCTGGTCCTGCTGGGCATCCTGATCCTGATCGTAGGCGTTTTGACTCACAACTATGCCGGCCGTAAACTGGTCGGCCTATGGGAAGCCCTGGTCCGCCGCATTCCCATTGTCCGCAACATTTACCTGGCCCTGAAGCAGTTCACCGAAGCCATTTTTATCAATTCCGGCAAGCACTTCCAGCAAGTGGTCATGCTGGAGTTCCCCCGTCCCGGTTTTTTTTCCATCGGGTTTTCGGTGGGGCCGGCCCGGGGTGAACTGAAAGGGAAGAGCGGGGAGCGCCTCTGGAATGTGTTTGTTCCCTGTACGCCCAATCCCACCACCGGCTATTATGTCCTGGTTCCTGAGATAGAGTTGATCTTCATGACCATGTCGGTGGAAGAAGCCTTCAAGCTCATCGTTTCCGGAGGATTGATTGCACCGGAATCCTCCAACTGCAGAACGCCCTGACGCTTCCTTGGCGGATGGGCACCCTTGACGCCGCGGAGACCGTTCTGCGGCCTATTTTTTTGCCTTGACAAAAAAATTCAAACACTTACTATAGAACATTTTTTTAAGGAGGAACGGTTATGAGTCTTTCCAACTACTTTTTTACCTCGGAATCGGTTACCGAAGGCCACCCGGACAAAGTGGCCGATCAGGTCTCCGACTCCATCCTGGATGCCATCCTGGCCCAGGAGCCCACCTCCCGGGTAGCCTGCGAGACCCTGGTCACCACCGGACTGGCCCTCATTGCCGGGGAAATCACTACCGGCTGCTATGTGGACATGCCGGGGATCGTCCGGTCGACCATCAGGGATATCGGGTACAATGATTCCTCCATGGGTTTCGACTGGGAGACCTGTGCCGTATTGACCACCATCGACAAGCAATCTCCCGACATCGCCCAGGGGGTCAATGAGAGCGGAAAAAAGGAACAGGGGGCCGGCGATCAGGGCATGATGTTCGGCTATGCCTGCAACGAAACCAAAGACCTGATGCCGATGCCCATCTGGTACGCCCACCGGCTGGCCCGCCGTCTGGCCGAGGTTCGTAAAAAGGGCATCCTCAAGTTCCTGCGCCCCGACGGTAAAACTCAAGTAACCGTTGAATATCAGAATGGTAAACCGGTCTCCATTCCGACCATCGTCATTGCCGCCCAGCATACTCCCGAGGTTACCTATAAAAAGCTCCAGGAGGGGATCATCGAAACGGTCATTAAAAAAGTCATCCCCGCCAAACTGCTGGCCGGGAAGCCCCAGTTTTTGATCAACACCACCGGCCGCTTTGTGGTCGGCGGCCCCCTGGGCGACTGCGGTATGACGGGCCGCAAGATCATCGCCGACACTTACGGGGGGCGGGGCAGCCACGGCGGTGGGGCCTTTTCCGGAAAGGATCCCTCCAAGGTGGACCGGAGTTCCTCCTATATGGCCCGTTACGTGGCCAAAAATGTCGTGGCCGCCGGTCTGGCCGATGTCTGCCGGCTCCAGGTGGCCTATACCATCGGACGGGCGGATCCCTTGTCCATCTTTGTGGACACCCGGGGAACGGGAAAGGTCCCGGATGAACAGTTGAACCGAATCATTCGGGAGACCTTCAGCTTCCGGCCGGCCGAGGTTATCCGGCACCTGAACCTGCTCCGGCCCATTTACAAACAGACCGCCGCGTACGGCCATTTCGGCCGCAATGAACCCGGTTTTTCCTGGGAACTGATCGACAAGGTCGACCTGCTGAGGGACAAGGCGGGTCTGAAGGGCAAGGGCAAGTAAACACCAAGCGAAAACATGTGCGCTGGAGTGTTGGAGTATTGGAGTATTGGAGAATGGCTTTTGTAAGGTAATGTGCTATTAAACCAACACTCCATTACTCCAATACTCCATTACTCCGTTTTTAGAACTTCACAAATCGCCACAGAAAGGAACACTCCGTGGATTTTGATATCAAAGACATCAAGCTGGCTGCCCAGGGAGGCCTGCGGATCGAATGGGCCCTCCAAAGTATGCCGGTGTTAAAAAGCATCCAAAAACGTTTTTCCAAGGAAAAACCCTTGCAAGGCTACCGCCTGGCGGCCTGTCTCCATGTGACCACCGAGACGGCCGGCCTGGTCCGTACCCTGAAGGCCGGGGGAGCCGAAGTGGCCCTCTGCGCTTCCAACCCCCTGAGCACCCAGGACGACGTAGCCGCCGCCCTGGTCCATCAGGACCGGATCCCGGTCTTTGCCATCAAGGGGGAAGACAGCGAGACCTATTATCGCCATATCTATTCCGCCCTGGCCGCCAAACCCCAGATGACCATGGACGACGGCGCCGACCTGGTTTCCACCATCCATTCGGAAAAACGGGATCTGCTCAAGGGGATCATCGGGGGTACCGAAGAGACCACCACCGGGGTCATCCGCCTGCGGAGCATGGCCGACAGCCGGGTCCTGGCCTACCCCATCATCGCCGTCAACGATGCCAATACCAAGCATCTGTTTGACAACCGCTACGGAACGGGGCAAAGCACCATCGACGGGATTATCCGGGCCACCAACCGCCTGTTGGCCGGGTCCGTTTTCGTCATCTGCGGCTACGGTTGGTGCGGCCGGGGGGTGGCCCTGCGGGCCACGGGCCACGGCGCCAATGTGGTGATCGTGGAAGTGGATCCTTTGAAGGCCCTGGAAGCCGTCATGGACGGTTACCGGGTGATGCCCATCGCCGAGGCGGCCGCCATCGGGGATTTTTTCGTCACCCTGACCGGGGACATCAAGGTCATCCGGAAGGAGCACTTTGCCGCCATGAAAAGCGGGGCCATCGTGGCCAACTCCGGGCATTTCAACGTGGAACTGGATCTCAAAGGGTTGGCCCAGATCAGCCGCAAGCGGCGCCTGATCCGGGAATACGTGGAGGAGTTTACCCTGGACAGCGGCAAGAAGATCAACGTCCTCGGGGAAGGACGCCTGATCAACCTGGCCGCCGCCGAAGGTCATCCCTCCAGTGTGATGGATATGAGCTTCGCCAACCAGGCCCTCTGCTCCGAGTATCTGGTCCGGGAGGCCAAAAACCTGAAGAAGACGGTTTATACGGTCCCCGAAGAGATCGACCGGGAGATCGCCAAACTGAAACTGGCCGCCATGGGGATCAAAATCGACACCTTGACCGCCGAACAGAAGAAATACTTGGCCTCCTGGGAAATGGGGACGTAAGGCCGATACTCGATAAAAACAAAAGACGATACTGGATACTGGATATAAAAAAAACCGCGCCACTAAGGCGCGGTTTTTTTATCTGAGGTTCGGTCTACTTCCTTACCTTTTATCTAGGATCCAATCTCATCGTTCGACTTCATCCAGCATCCAGTATCGCAGTTTGTCTTTATCCAGCATCAATAATCTACCACTCGATCAAGGCACTCCCCCAGGTCAACCCGCCTCCGAAAGCCGTCAATACGATCCGCTGCCCTTCCTGAACAGCCCCGGTTCGCACGGCCTCGTCCAGGGCGATGGGGATGGAGGCCGAGGAGATGTTGCCGAACTTTTGGACGGTCAGAAAAAACTTTTCAATCGGCACGTTCAACCGTTTGGCCACGGACTGGAGCATTCTCAGGTTGGCCTGATGGGGAATGAACCAATCCACCGCCTCCAAGGCAACCCCATTGGCCTCCGCCGCCTCCAGGGCGGCCTCGGCAAAGTGCTTGACCGCCACTCGCACCGAGGCGCTGGCCTCGATCAACTTGAGCGTATGCAGGTCCTGATCCACACTTTCATGGGATATGGGCGTGGTCTTCGAACCCCCGCCCGGCATCAACAGGTTGGCCCCGCCGGCGCCGTTCGTATGGATATGGGTCGAGCGGATCAGATGCCCGTGTTCTCTTTTTTCGCTGGTCAACACCACACCCCCGGCGCCGTCCCCCCAGAGAATGGCGCTGGTACGGTCCTTCCAGTTCAAGGTCCGCGTCATGATCTCCGCAGCCACCACCAGCACGTTCCGAAAGGTCCCGGCTTTGAGATATTGCTCGGCTACGTTCAAGGCAAAGACGAATCCGGAGCAGGCCGCCGTAACGTCGAAAGTCACCGCCTGATCGGCCCCCAGCTTGGCCTGGAGCCAGTTGGCCGCCGCCGGGCAATGGGTATCGGGCGTAATGGTCGCCACGATGATCAACTCCAGGTCGGCCACCTGCATGCCGCTCATTTCCAGGGCCTTCCGGGAGGCTTCCAGGGCCAGGTCCGAGGTCGCCATTTCCGGATCGGCGATCCGCCGCTCCCGGACCCCGGTCCGCTGGCTGATCCACTCGTCGCTGGTATCCATCATTTTTTCCAAGTCGCGGTTATGCAGTACGCGGGGAGGAAGGAAAGAACCCGTACCCTGAATATACATCGGCATCTTTGGCTGCTCCTTATGAAAGGGAATATCCCCTAGTTAAGGGAATAGCAAATAAAGATAGAATCGTCAAGGGGATCAGATCGGAAACAGCAGCGTAATGACGTGCAGTTCTTTCGGGCCATGAGCTCCGTGGACCAGCTTCAACTCGATGTCCGCCGTGCGACTGGCCCCCGAAATGAAAGTAATAGCGCTACCCTGGGCGAGCAACAAGTCTCCTGCGGGGAAAAGTTCCAGAAAATCGTCGAGGGCCGGGAGTATGCGCTCCCCGGGCAGCAGGGCGATATGTACAGGCGGGACCAGGGACAGCCCCCGGCCCCCGGAAGTTCCGGAAAGCAAAATCAGGGTGCCGGTGTCCGCCAGGGCGTAATCCGCGCCGGTCACCCCGGCCTGCAGTCCCTGGTAAAAACGCCATTGATCAGCACGGCGGGCCTCCTTTTCCCGAGGGTTAAAGCGGGAGAGGTCGGGGGCCAAGGGTTTCAGGAAAGGACGGTCCTCGCACCCGACCTGTTCCGGATCATACCCCTTTAAGATCGATTTCAGAAGCTCCTGCACCTCAGCGGGGGTCCCGGCCCGGTAGGGTTGGGCCTGCAGTCCCCGCAGTTCGGCTTCCAGTTGCTCCAGCAGGTCAATCCTGATATTCATCTTTCCAGATCCGATGAAAATTCTTGTCCGGCAGCTCCAGCCCGGAAGGGTAGAGGCCCGGGAAAAAGTCCTGCCCCAGCCGGGCCAGTTCGAAAGCGGTCCGGTAGCATCCCGGGCTGGTCTGGCAGGCCGCCCAGCCTTTCATCAGGGAACGCTCCCAACCGGAATGGCCTTGCTGTTCGACGATCCTCCGGCGGAGGGTCAGCAACAGGTCCGGCAGGGGGATACGCACGGGGCAGACCTCGGCGCAGGCCCCGCACAGAGTGGAGGCCAAGGGCAGGTCTTTGGCCCGTAAGGTTCCCAGAAACTGAGGGGTCAGCACCGAGCCGATGGGACCGCTGTAGACCCAGCCGTAGGCGTGCCCGCCGATGCGCTGGTACACGGGACAGACATTCAGGCAGGCCCCGCAGCGCAGGCAATACAGGGATGGCCGCAACTCCGGATCCTGCCGGAACTTTGACCGGCCGTTGTCCAGCAGGATAATATGCATTTCCTCCGGACCGTCCGCCTCGTTGTTCCTCCCCGGCCCCTGGATTAAGGAGACATAGGTGGACATCTTCTGACCGGTGGCGCTCCGGGCCAGCAACTTCAGAAAGACTCCCAGCTCGGCCAGACCGGGGATCACTTTTTCGATGCCCACCACCGCCACGTGGATCCGGGGGAAAGTGGTGCTGAAACGGGCGTTGCCCTCGTTCTCCAAAATCACGATGGTCCCGGTCCCGGCCAGGGCGAAATTGGCCCCGCTGATCCCCATCCCGGCCTGGAAATATTTTTCCCGCAGGAATTCCCGGGCCACCATGGTCAGCTTTTCCGGGTCCTCATACCGCGGCACTCCCAGTTTTTCGGTAAACAGATCGGCAATCTCCTGCTGGGTCTTGTGCAGGGCCGGGGCGATGATGTGGGAGGGCGGTTCGCCGGCCAACTGGATGATGAATTCTCCCAGGTCCGTCTCCCAGACTTGAATGCCTGCCTGCTGCAGGGTCTGGTTCAGGTCGATCTCTTCCGTGGTCATGGATTTGCCCTTGACCACGGTTTGGATTCCCTGAGCCCGGGCCAGGTCTTCAATGTACCGGCAGGCGTCGGCCCCATCCGGGGAACGGTACACCCGGATCCCGAGCTTGGCGGCGGCAGCGGCGAACTGCTCTACATATTCGTCCAGATGCGCGACGGCCTCGGTCTTGATTTGGTGGGCCCGGGTCCGCAATTCTTCCCCTCCCGGGAGATTTTGGAAGGCCTGGCTCCGCAACCCACTGAAACGCTTCGAAGCCCGGGAGATGGCCAGTTGCATGTTCCCGCTGGCCAGGGCCCGGCGGGCCTCTTTTTTAAACTGTTCGGTTTTTATTTTCACTATTGACCTATGGCCGTCCTGTGGCTTGGGACTCCCTCGCCCCCCCGGGGGAGAGGGTTGGGGCGAGGGGCCAAGGCTATAGACAGAGAAGCATGAAAATGGCACCCCAGAGGCGGGCGGGGATTAACGGCTCGACTGAGCCTTTCGACCGGCTCAAGGCCCTGAGCACGCCGAAGGGCTCGCCGAAGTCCCCGCCCCTACACCAAAAACGAACTCCGACATTTCCTTTTATTTTTCGTAGTCAATCGGCTTTGTATTGGTATTAAACTATTAGGCCGAACGGTATTTTCGTTTTTAATTCGATGTTGGACGTTGGATGTTCGATATTCGATGTTCATCTTTATTTTCCCGCCCCCTACCGGCCAACACCTCCACCAGGTGCTTCACCCCGATCGGCAGGGCTTGGCGGTGCAGTTGCCCCTGGATCTGCATCAGGCAGCCCGGGTCGTTCCCGATCACCCAGTCCGCGCCGGTGGCCTGGATCTGTTTTATTTTTTCCATCCCAATGGCGGCGGAAACCTCGGGAAAGCGCCGTGAAAAAAGGCCGCCGAAACCGCAGCAGGCTTTGGAATCCTCCATCTCCACCAGTTCCAGCCCCTGCACCCGGGCCAGGAGCCGGCGGGTCTCGGCGAAGATTCCCAGCCCCCGGGCAGAGTGGCAGGAATCGTGGTAGGTGACTTTACCCGGGAAGCGGGCGTTTATTTTCTCCAGCGGAACGTAAGCGGTCAGGAACTGGGAGACCTCAAAGATCTTTTCCCCCAGGGCCTGCGCCCTTTCCAGAAAACCGGGCTCCTGTACGAACAGCTCCTCATAGTGTTTTTTGACCATGGCCGTGCAGGAACCGGACGGGCAGACGATGCACTCGGCCGGTTCGAAAAGTTCTATAAAACGGCGGGCGAGTTTCCGGGCCGGTTCGAAATAACCCTGGTTGAAGGCCGGCTGGCCGCAGCAGGTCTGCTCCGGCGGGTAGGCCAGGCGAAAGCCCAGACGCCTTAAAAGATAAACCAGGTCCCCCGCCGCCTGCGGGAAAAGGCCGTCCATAAGGCAGGGGATAAACAGGGTGACAGTGGTAGGAGCGTGGCCCGACATGATAAAAAAAGCATACCATACCGACCTTGGCTTGAAAAGGGTTTAAGTTTTTCTTGCATCGTCGATCGCCAACAATCGGCCTTTTCTCCATCTTGGTTCGGGGGGGAACAATCTCTAAACGCTCAACTTCCAATGGCTGCGCCCTGTCGGACGGTTCCCTAAAAATAAAAAAGGGGGGCTGAACATGATCAACCCCCCTTTTTATTCAACCCGTTTTTTT
>JACRCK010000369.1 GCA_016219065.1 Deltaproteobacteria bacterium | reverse complement strand
CGACTGGAATTCCTGGAACGCCAAGGCCCGGACCTCTTTGGGCGCGACCTTGACCAACCGCTGCGTGCTGCTCGCCGTCCTGCCCATTGAATTCGGCATTCAGGCCGGCGTCAAGGCCCGGGACGGCGGCGCCTTTGCGAATTTCAATTTCAAGCTAGATCTGTAATGACCCGGCCCGAGACGGTGCCCCCGCGGGACCCCGCCCGCAACAGCAAGGCCTGGTCGTCGAAGCCAAACAGCAACGTCAGCGTCGTTTCGCCATCCGGCTGCGTGGCCTGGCCGAAGAGCCGTTCTCCGCAATGAAGATGTTTTCTAAAAAAATTTAACAGTTTACGTTCGGTTTGGGAGAAGTGGCGCCCTTAACATTTTTACCAGGTTGAACAGGATGAAGTTTTCAAATTCGGGACCAAGGTCAGCAATTCATGTTATCCGCCAGTAATGACATTACAAACCGCGAACCGACGGAGACGGAGTTTCGAGCCCTCGGGAAATTTCTGGAGATTGCCAACCGCCACAGCGAGATGACCTCGCTGCTCCAGGAATTCGTTGAGGAAATAAAGGAAGGCACTTGTTGCGAGGCTGTCGGGATTCGCTTACGGGCCGAAGACGGTAAGATCCCCTATACGGCGTATCAGGGCTACAACCGGCAGTTTTATGAGACCGAAAGCCTGCTCTCCATAAAAACAGATCCAGGCTTGTGGTTCAAGGTCGTCGAAGGAACCGCTGACCCCCAGCCACCGTTCTATACCGAGGGGGGCTCTTTTTATGTGAACGGAACCACCCCATTTCCGTCCCCGGTTGCGGAGGAGGACCGAGTACAGATCCGGAATTTCTGCCATCAGGCCGGTTATGAATCCTTCGCCCTGATTCCGATCCGGGTCGATTCCCGCCTCCTGGGACTTATTCATTTGGCCGATGGTAAAGAAAACCGGATCCCTTTGAACCGGGTAAAGCTGCTGGAACAGGTGGCTTCGGTGTTGGGGGCTGGTATTCAGCGAGTCCTGGCCGAGGAGGAACTGCGCCGGCAGCGCGAATGGCTCCGCGTCACCCTGGCCAGCATTGGGGATGCGGTCATCGCCACCGATGCGGAGGGTCGGATCACCTTTCTTAATTCCGCGGGGGCCGCGCTGACCGGCTGGCCACTCGAGGAGGCCAGGGGCCAGACGCTCCGTGACGTTTTCCGCATCGTCAACGAAAAGACCAAAGAGCCGGCCGAGGATCCGGTTGCGCGCGTTCTCCGAGAAAGAAAAGTGGTCGAGCTGGCCAACGATACCACGCTGGTCACCAAAGACGGCCTCGAAATTCCCATCAAGGACAGCGCGGCGCCGATCTTGGACGCCTCCGGCAACCTAACCGGGGTGGTGGTGGTATTTCATGATGTCACGCAGCAGCGTCGGGCCCAAGAGGCGATCTTCCAGGCCGAGCGAGAGTGGGAACAGACCTTCAATTCGGTCCCGGACCTGGTGGCTATTCTGGATGATCACCATCGAGTCGTCCGCGTGAATAAGGCGATGGCCGATCGGCTGGGAGTGCCGGCCGAAAAATGCATCGGCCTGCATTGTTATGAGGCCGTCCACGGAATGTCGGAGGTACCGGGATTCTGTCCCCACGCACGTACCTGTCAGGACGGCCAACAGCACTTCGCCGAGGTACACGAACCCCGCCTCCAGGGCTACTTCCTGGTGAGCACCACGCCCCTGAGAAACGCGCAGGGTCGGTTCATCGGTTCCGCCCACATCGCCCGCGACATCACCGATCGTAAGCGCGCTGAAGAAGCTTTGAAAATGGCTCACGACGAATTAGAGTTGCGGGTTCGGGAACGAACCTCCGAGCTGTCGGCCGTTGTGGAAAGGCTCCGGATCGAAATTGTCCAACGCCGTCAACTGGAAGATTCCCTACGGGAATCCGAAAACCAGGTTCGCTTTTTTGCCTCTCAGTGCCTGATCGCCCAGGAGACGGAAAGGAAAAGGGTGGCCGGTGAACTCCACGACAGCATCGCGGCTTCGTTGGGTGCCTTGAAATTCCGCATTGAAAATACAGCGGAAAAGATGAACCAGGGGCAGAGCGGGCCCGAGTCCCTGCGGGAGCTGGCCGGGCAGGTGACGGGAGTCATCACGGAAGTCCGGCGCATTATGGCCGATCTCCGCCCGGCCCTCCTCGATGATTTGGGGATCATTGCCGCCCTGAACTGGTTTTGCCGGGAATTCGAAAAAACCTATACGCAGATTTCCGTGGAAAAGGAGGTCCGTCTATCCGAACCAGTAGTTCCGGATTCACTCAAAACAGCGATTTTCCGTATTACTCAGGAGGCCCTGCACAATATCGCCAAATATAGCCGGGCGAGTCGAGTGTATTTGCGCCTTCAAGAAAAAGAGGGTGCCATCGAAATGGTCATCCGCGATAACGGGCAAGGGTTCGACCTGGAGACCGTCAAAAAAGGGCTGGGTCTTTCCACCATGAGAGAGCGGGCCCAGCTTTCGGGGGGGACCTTTGACCTGCAGGCGGCGCCGGGGAAGGGCACCCGGATCCGTGTTTCCTGGCCCCAGGCCTGATGGCAACGCCAAACGGGGATCCGTGACGGCCGGTCAGCCGTCCAGGTCCAATTCCGCTTTACACCGGTTGCACCGCACTACGCCGCGAAATACCTTGTTCCCGCATTCCGGGCAAACATAGCGGGCTTCTTCGTCTTGAATCCATTTTTCCGTGCCCACTTCCCGCCAATAGGGTATCGCCCGCAAAATGACCCGTTTGCCCACGGTCATGGGAAAATTTTTAATATGTGCACAGGGGAAATCCGCGCACTGGTGGCACCCGGTGTAGCCCTTCTCCTGCGTGCAGGCCCGGATCTCGCACTGCCGGCAATGGAGAAACCGGTCATCCGACAGGCAGCCTTGGCAGCGGATATCCTCCACGGAGAGGTTTTCGCTGCCGGGCAGGGTCCCCTTGCCGGCGACGCCCCCCTGGTAAAGCCCTACCAGCCGCTCCTTGAGTTTCAGATTGTGGTCGCGGTGGGCCAGGTATATGGCACAGACGCCGCAGTAAAGGCCGCAGGGGGCGATAAAATCCGGATTGATGGTCATGGCTTCAAATTCCTCCTTTGCGGTCAGGGTTTCGCTTGCCCCGAACGTTTCAGATATTTAGGTTTCATTTGGTCCCGGTTTCGAATTATATATTAAACGGACCGGTTCGGGAAAAAATAAAGGTAAAGCGGATGAAGGCAATTCCATATTTGTATTGAACGATCACGCCGAACGGTATTTTCGTATTAAATTCGATGTTCGATGTTCATCTTTTCGTATCGAGGTAAGGCCGCCATGCGTGTCTGGCTAAAAAGAATTCTTTGGATAATGCTGATCCTCCTGGTCCTTTCCCTGGGGGGCGCGGGCTGGTACCTGCAACAGGCCATCCCCATCGGGACCGGCTACACGGCCAAATATATCTGTTCCGCCGTCTTCCTTTCCGGGCGGAACCCGAACCGGATCTTCAACGACGATATCCTCCCGGTGGAAAAGACCCTGACCCGGTTGATCGACGTGGACGTCGATTATCAGCGAAAAACCGTCACCACCCGGGCCTTGTTTTTTTTCGAATCCCAGGCGGTTTACCGGGAGGGGCTGGGCTGTACGCTGCTGGCCGCTGCGGACGACAAGGCCTTGACCCCGCCGTCGCCTCCCCCGCCGCCCCGGGTTTCCCTCCCGGCGGACCGGCCCTGGCCGTCGGGGGGAGTAGGACCGCGCCATTCCGTTCTGCCGGGATTCCGGCGGCAGAAACTGGAACAGGCCCTGGATCGTCATTTTAGCGAAACAGGTCCCGAAAAGAAAAAGGCGACCCGGGCTGTGCTGGTGGTCCAGGACGGGAATCTGGTCGCCGAACGCTACGCCCCCGGCTTCCGGGCCGATATGCCCCTGCTCGGCTGGTCCATGGCCAAAAGCGTGACCAACGCGCTGATCGGGATCCTGGTGCAACAGGGAAAATTGCGAATCCACGATCCGGCGCCGGTCCCAGAGTGGAGCGGACCGCAGGATCCCCGCCGGCGCATTACGATCGATCAACTGCTGCGCATGTCCAGCGGCCTGAAGTTCGACGAAACTTACAAGCCGTTGCACGGAGTGACCCGCATGCTCTACCGGTCCGCCGATTTCGCCACCTTCGCCGCGGCCCAGCCCCCGGAAACCGAACCGGACCGCAAGTGGTATTATTCCTCGGGAACCGCCAATATCCTGGCCCGCGTCGTCCGTCGGACCGCCGAAAGTTCCGGAGAAAGCCCGTTGATCTTCATGCGCCGGCACCTTTTCGACAAAATCGGAATGACCAGCGCGGTTTTCGAAACGGACCCATCCGGGACCTTCGTGGGCTCTTCCTACTTGTTCGCGACCCCCCGGGACTGGGCCCGCTTCGGGTTGCTCTACCTTCGGGATGGGATGTGGAACGGCGAACGGCTGCTGCCGGAAGGCTGGGTCCGCTACTCGACCACACCGACCCCGCCCGCACCGAAGGGCAAATACGGCGCCCATTTCTGGCTGAACGCGGGGTCTCCCGGAAATCCCGGGGATCGGCCCTGGCCCCGGGTGCCGGCGGATGCCTTTTTGGCCGACGGTTACCAGGGACAGCGGGTGGTGATCATCCCCTCCCGGAAGCTGGTAGTGGTCCGCTTCGGCCTGACCCCCAATCCGCAGAATATGGAATTTGAAAGTTTTCTCGTCGACGTCCTGGAGGCTTTGCCGAAGATAGAATTGGACGGCCCAGACCGCAAGGCGGGCCGCTAAAGATGAACGATTGTTTTTCCCACCGACTGGCCCTGGGCGACAGGCCCTAGAGGGCCTCGAGTAGATCTTCGCCTAACCGCGAACGAAAAACAACTTGGTGGCGCAAGCCCTTCCCTCTTGAATCCTTGGCCCCTTGGCCCCTCGAATCCTAAAGCGATCGGCTACACCCGACATTATACCCAATCCCGGGAAATATTTAAAGAACCCGCGCCGGAAAACCCAGTCCCGGTGGCGCTCACGCCAGCTCCTTCCCGATCCGGATCACCTCCCGCACCAGCAAGTCGAAATCTTCCCGGCGGCTGCGGTGATTGGTAATGGCCACATGCAGGTATTTTCTCCCTTTGATGCGGACCACGGAGGGCACGGCGATCCCCTGCTCCTGGAGCTCGATCTCGATCTCCTTGTTCAACTGGTTGAGCGCGGCCTCGCCGAGGCCGGGCCGGACAAAGCGGAAGCAGACCACGTTCAACGAGACCGGCAGCGCCAGCTCCAGTTCGGAGGCGGCTTCGACCAGCCCGGCCAGGTACTGGGCCTGGTCGATGTTCTGCTGGATAATCCGGCCGTATTTGGCGGTGCCGTGTTCCTTGATGGTCATCCAGGCCTTGAGGGCCTGAAAGCCCCGGGAAAGCTCGAAGCCGTAATCGGCGAGCCAGGGCACGTCGACGCCGGTCAGGCCGCGCTTCCCTTTGCCGTGGGCCAGATAGGTCGGGGTCAGGGAAAAGGCGTGGCGGTGCTCATGGGCATTGCGGACCAGGATGCAGCCGATGGGATAGGGCAGATACAGCCACTTGTGCAGGTCAAAGGCCAGCGAATCGGCCCTTTCCAAACCGGCCACGAGGTGTTTGTACCGGGGGGAGATGGCGGCCCAGGCCCCGAAGGCGCCGTCCACGTGGAACCATAATCCCTCTTCGGTACAGAGGTCGGCCAGGCCCGGGAGATCGTCGATGGCGCCCGTGTTGGTCGTCCCGGCGCCCCCGACCACGCAGATCGGGTGCAGGCCGGCGGCCCGATCCTCGCGGAGGGCGGCCCGCAGGGCGGCCAGGTCCATCTGCAGCGAGGCGTTTACGGGTATCCGGCGCAGGGCCTCGCTGCCGAAGCCGAGCAGCTCCACGGCCTTCTGGACCGAGGAGTGGGCTTCCTTCGAGCAGTAAAGGGTCAGGGGCCGGGGCGCGCCGCACAGGCCTTTCTTCCGCTGGTCGTAGCCGGCCCGGGCCTGGCGGGCCACGGCCAGGCCGATGATGTTGGCGGCCGAGCAGCCGCTGGTCAGCAGACCGCCGGCCTGCGCCGGGTAGCCCAGCAGGGTCTTGCACCAGTCGATCACCTGGAGTTCCACGTAGTTGTTGCTGTTGTAGGAAAGGACCCCGCAGATGGCGTCCGTGGCGGCCGCCAGCAGCTCGGCGAACATCCCCATCACGGTCCCGTTGCCGGCCACCCAGCCCCAGAACCGCGGGTGGTGGTTGCCCATCTGGTAGGGGAGGATGTAGCGGACATACTCCCGGTAGACTTCCTCGGCCGGTGTGGGGTCCTGCGGCGGCGGCCCTTCGAAATGGGCTTTCACTTCCCGGGGCGCATGCCGCCAGGCCGGCTGCTCACGCAGGCTTTTTAAATAGTCAAAGGTATCGTCCAGGAGGCGGTGGCCCAGGGCGCGCATGGCTTCCCAGTCTTCCGGGTCCAGCGTTTCTTCCGGCAGCATCTCGGTCGGTTCGGGCATGCGGTTGCTCCTCTCCAGTGGAAAAATCAGGACAGCACGGCGCTCAGGGGAACGGCCCAGAGACGGTCCCCCAACTTTACCGATTCCTTCCCATTATAGCCCAGGAGCGCCAGGCGGCAATGAGGGGTAAAGGAGAGGAAGGACTTCAGACCGGCCAGGTCCCGCGCCGTCCAGCGGGGGGAGGCCTTCGCCTCCAGGGCCAGGCAGTAACGGCCGGCTTCGATTATAAAATCCACCTCCGCCCGTCCCTGAATGTTCCAAAAATACAACCTGGCTTGAGGCCAGCGGGCGGACAGCATTCCCAATAGATTTTGGGCCACAAAAGTTTCAAAATAGGCGCCCCGAAGCGGGTCGGTATCCAGGTTTTCCACACCGGCCAGGTAACACCCCAGTCCAGCGTCACTCAAATAAATTTTGGGTGATTTGATCAACCGGCTGGCGCGATTTCGGATATAGGGGCTGAGTCGGTGAATAACATAAGAAGTCTCCAGGAGGGAGAGGTAGCGGGTCGTGGTGGCGGCATTCAACTTGGCATCCCGGCTGAGTTGACTGGGAACCAGGAGTTGTCCGCTGCGCAAAGCGGCCAGGTGCATCAGGTTCCTAAAGGAAATCAGGTTGCCGATCCGGCTCAGCTCCCGGAGGTCCCTTTCCAGATAGGTTTGTTCGTAACCTTTAAACCAGATAAATCGATTTTTTATTTCTTTTAAGGCGACCGGAGGCATCCCTCCCTGAAGCACCTCTTCTTCAGACAGAGGCGGCGCTGTTTTTATTGGGGGGGGAATGCCGGATTCAAGGCAATTGCGCAGGAAGGGTTCTTCAGCAATCCGCCCACCCACTTCCCGACGGGTAAAGGGATGCAGGGTAAAATAAACGGCCCGGCCGGCCAAGCTCTCGGAAATTGCTTTCAACATGGCGAAATTGGCCGACCCCGACAACAAAAATCGCCCCGGCCGCCTTCTTCTTCCCACGGAATTTTTAATTGCCGTGAGTATTTCCGGACACTTGTGAGCCTCATCGATCGTCAGGGGTGCTTCTTCGGCGATAAAGCCCTCGGGATCCTCCTTGGCGGCGGAGAGTTGCCCGAAGTCGTCAAAGGTCACGTATTGGCGATCTTTCAACTCCTTCTGGTGTTCCAAAAACGTGCTTTTTCCGGTTTGCCGGAGTCCGGTCAGAACGACCACCGGCATTTCCTTGAGGGCTTCCAGAATGAGGGGTGCAATGTCCCGCGGCAGATAGTTTGTCATAATTTTTCATATATTAATAGCATTATGACTAGTTGTAAAGAAATATTATGACAAAGTTGGCGAGACGTCGTGAACCTGTTGAAGCCGATATCCTCCCTCTATTAGCCGGCAATTCTTCCGCCGCCGCCGGCGCCCGGCTGTCGGCCCGGCCCTCAAAACACAAAGGGTACAAACCGCTTGGTCCGGTTCATATAGTCCCGGTAGGCCGGACCGAAGAATCGCAGGCATTCGGCTTCGTCGGCCCGGGCCGTGGCCAGCAGGAACAGCGTTGAAGCCAGCGCCAGCAAACCGCCCGGCCAGGCGGGGGCCTTGAAAAATATCCCCCAGGTCAAGAACAGCAGTGAACTGTACAGCGGGTGGCGAATATAATGATAGATCCCCGTCGTCACCAGGGTGGAGGTTTTTTCAAAAGCAAACAATTGCGGTTCCGCTTCCCGGTGTTGGACCGGCCGGCCCCGCCCCACCAGACAGCGAATCCCGGAGAAAAGCAGGACCAGGCTGAACATGAGCAAGAACCAAGAGATACGCTGAGACCAAGATGAAGGATTACGAAACCACTCGTCCATGTGGAGAAGAAACAAAGCGACGATACACTCCCAGGCAAAGAAACGATAGAAACCGTGCGAACGGGGCACACGGAGCGAACCGCGGGAGATATAGCCGAGCCCGAGGGATATCACCGCGAAAGCGATTAACTGGGACATTTCCACGCCATTTGGTCTTGTCTATTATCCGAGGCCGGGGGAAATTTTATCAAGGGTCAGTTGCCCGGAATTTTTCGTCGCTTTCGATCGAGTGGCGACGGCTGCTCTTCAATACGGGCCCCGGGAACGGTGGTAACGACAAACCGGGCTTTTTGCCGTAAGGTCGGGTTGACGGCGGAATCGGTTTTTTTATATCCAAGCGTGTCGACTTCAATGAGCAAGGTTTGCCGTTTTTCAATGATTTTCGCTGTTTCGCTTTGAATTTCCCGCCAGAGTTTCCCGCCGATGACCGTATAGTCGACCAGGGTCGGGCGGTAACCGCGGTGGTCGACTCCATAATTCAAACAGGAAAATACCGGCAGGTAATGCAAATATCATCGAGCAAACGGGGTTTATGGTCAATACCTGATGAGCAGTCCGCAGGCACGCCGTTACCAGATCGGTTTTACCGGGTGAGCGCCTCGGGCATAAAGGGGTTCTCCCGGTCTTCCCACCCGTTTTTTGTTATTGTACGACATGGGGATCGATTGGCTTCCCCGTTCGGTAGCCCACGCCTTTCATCGACGCAACTAATTTACGCGTTCCCTCTTTTTCCATATAAACGCTAAATAAAATGGCACCCGTTCGCTTGGTGGACGATAGGGTTTTCCCTTCAACAAAGAGCATCGTTCCCGGGTCCGGGCTTGTATGATAGGTAATCGAACAATCCAACGCCACTGACAGATTGTTCGTATTGTTCCCCAGCACCGAAAATGCGGCATCGGCGAGAGCGTAAATGGCTCCGCCATGGGGTCGGTTAAAAAAATTCAACATATTCTCGCGCAACTGCATATGCATCCGAATGGTATCATCCGTCAATTCATCCAGAACGATTCCCAAAAATTTGGCATAATTATCGTTTTTAAATTTCTTCTTTACAATTTCGAGGTGTTCTTTCATGAATAATCCATCTTTCTCCGCAACCCAACATTCCCTATCTGCATTCGGTCCAATTCCGTGAGGCCGGGGTCGAGCAGCCGGCAGGTGAAAGTCTTCGTTAAATTGGTTTCACTCTCGCCGTGCCGCTGAAGGAAGGTCATTTTCTCCAGGCCTGCAGCTCGATAATGTTGCCTTCCGGGTCGGAGCAATAGACAAAGGTCAGCAGTCCCACCCCTTTTACCTCGGCGGAGGAAATTACACCCACCTCTTTGCCTCCAAGCTTCAAGACCCGGTCCAGGGCCTCTTCGACGTCGTCGACCTCAAAGGCCAGGTGCCCGATCCCTTCCCGGTTGGCGGCCAGCGGCGCCCTCACTGCGTTCTCCGCATACTGGTAGATCTCCAGCGTCGGCCCTTCATCTCCGTACCCGGGAAGCCGCAAATGCACGCCCGAGAATTGGGCCCTGGCCACCCCGGTCCCCCTGCTCAGCCATTCCCCTCCCAGATGGCGCTCGGGCGGCACCGGAACGCAGCCGAACACCTCCTCATAGAACCGGGCCAGCCGGCGCCAATCAGCGGCGACTATGTTGGTGTGTTTGTATTTGGCTTTCATAATAGAAACTATATTCGAGGCCTCTCCTTTGCGGGCGGGGCAGCCGTTCGACCAATCGCAGGGTGAAAGATTTTCGCCGAAATGATTTAACACCCCTGATCCTAAATCAGTCACCCCGGCAGGTATTTAGCCGGGGTCCGGAAAAAGTCGGCACTCGGCTTCTTGCCTCGATTTAAAATTGAAAAGATTAAGAACCGCAGATTCCCAAGTCGGCCTTGGGGACATGCTGTTAGCGTTCATATCTGTTCAACGTGATCCACATACCGCGGACGCTGACCGCGAACTATTCTGAACCGGAGTCCACACTTTGGACAGGGTTCGATCGGATAGAGACCCTCGTGTGGCCCAAGAAGAATTTCGCCGCAAGCGCACAGCCAGGCGGCGTTGTTGCCGATACCCCTTCCTCTGGTCTGCCGACCTTCGTTCCAATGAACTGGAACGTCATAAAATTGTGCCATTTATCCCCCCATTTGTGCACAAAGCCAGATATCATTCGAGATCGTTTAAAAACCTATCGGTTTAAACGGCCCTTTCGGATCAGTAAGAGTTGGTTGGAGAAATTCGCTTAGCTTGACTTCGCCAGGAGATTGGAGGGAAATCACGTTTTTTCATAATTTTGAACTTGATGGCAGTGGCCAAGCATGCTTTATGAAACAATAGGCAAGAGAGGGTTAAAAAGTCGAAAAAATTTGAAATTAATCAAATAATTCAATTAAAATTAAATGATTGTCAAATAAAAAGTTTGACTGGGTCAGTTTTTCGGAAAGTGAGCGGGGGGGCGTCGAAGAAAATTGTTGTTGGACGTGCGGGGTTCACCCACCCCCTAACCCCTCACGCCTTAGGCGTGATCAAGGGAGGGGGAATCCCATGCTCTGTGATGGGTAATATTGTTTCGAATTTCGAAGGGAGGCAAATGAGATGATGAATTCATTATTATGGCGGAGAAGGGCAGGGTTTTGGCTGGCCTTGATCTTGGGATTGGTTTTCGCTTTGCAGGGCAACCTGTGGGCCGCGGCGCCAACGGCGGCGGCGGCGGCGGAGCTGAAGAAGCTGACGGCCAACATTCACTGGCTGGGGCATGACAGCTTCCGGATCGACGGGGAGGGGGTGGTGATCTACCTGGACCCCTTCAAGCTCAAGGAAGGGCCGAAGGCCGATCTGATCCTGATCACCCACGACCATCAGGACCACGCTTCGCCGGCCGATGTGGCCAAGATCCAGAAGCCGGATACGGTCATCGTCACCACGGCCAAGGCGGCGGAAAAATTCAAGGGGGAGATCAAGGTGGTCAAGCCGGGTGAGGAGCTGACGGTCAAGGGCGTAGCCATCAGGACCGTGCCGGCCTACAACGTCAACAAGTTCCGCAGCCCGGGGGTGCCTTTCCATCCGAAGGAAGTCGGGAACGTCGGCTTCATCATCACGGTCAAAGGGGTGCGGATCTACCATCCCGGCGACTCCGATTTCATTCCCGAGATGAAAGGGCTGGCGCCGGACGTGGCCCTGCTGCCGGTGAGCGGCACCTATGTCATGACCGCCGAGGAGGCGGTGGAAGCGGCGGCGGCCATCAAGCCGAAAGTGGCCGTGCCCATGCATGTGGGGGAAGGCATCGGCTCTCTGGCCGATGCGCAGCGCTTCCAGGAAAAGGCGATGGGGCCGGTGATCGTATTGCCGATAGAAAAATAGAACGGGGCTTATTCCGGGTAAATCAGTTTCAAGGGGTCCCGGCCGTGCCTACGGTAGACTTTAAAATCCGAATCAAGGGTAAAGATATGGTAACGGTTGAATAATTCGGCCATCCTCACCAAACAGGCATCGGCCAGGGACATGGGCCGGTCCCGATATTTTTTAAGGAGCGCACGAATTTCCGGGAGATGTTCGTCCAGATGAAAGGCGATTTGGAGGGAACCGTTTTCTAAAGAACTCAAGATCGCATCCTGGGCGGCCGGGTTCCTGTTAAGCAAGAACATGGCCTCCACGAGCACCGGCTCACACACCAGCATTGGAGGATCCAGTTGCTTTACCTGTTTTGCGGCCCATTCATGATAATGCTCGGCCCTGTCCAGAAGGGCCACCAGGGGACCGGTATCAACTATGGCCCATTGAATCACGTCCGAGGCCTTTCAAGTGTTTCGGGTTGCTGGCCAGGTCAGAGATTCCGCTATGCACGATACCGATGCTGTCCTTCATGAGGTCATGAACCGACGGGTGTTTCTTCCGT
>JACRCK010000051.1 GCA_016219065.1 Deltaproteobacteria bacterium | reverse complement strand
GTCGGGGCCTCTTTATTTCAGCCGGGGCCACAACCGGAAAACAGCTTTTTGACGGGGCGCTTCTTTCGGTGAAGTATTTCTTCGACGTGCTTGACGCGGAGTTCTCCCCTCCCCTGCTCTACCGGGGGCTGGATTTCGAGGGCGACGTACTCCAGCATCCCGAATATCTTCGGGAGGCATATGAGGCGGGCCTGAGGCTGGGGAAAGACGTTTAATACAAAAATACAAAGACGAACATTCAACATCCAACATCGAACGTCCAACATCGAATGCGGAAAAAATTTTCAGGCATCGCAGGCGTTGCCTGACGGTTTAGTACGGAACTGACGAGCCGAAGGCTCCACTGACGAACCGCAGGTTCCATTGACGAACCGCAGGCTCCAATGACGAGCCCCCAGGCTCCAATGACGAGCCCCCAGGCTCCAATGACGAGCCCCCAGGCTCCTATGACGAGCCCCCAGGCTCGAATGACGAGCCCAAAAGATCGAAATGCCCCAAAAAAGTGCCGGACTATTAATGTTTCGATTCCGGACCGGGAAACCGGAGGCCCTCCTGGTCCATCCCGGCGGCCCCTTCTGGGTTAACAGAGACCTGGGGGCCTGGTCGATACCCAAGGGGGAATTCCGGGAGGGGGAAGACCCCCTGGCGGCGGCCCAACGGGAGTTTGAAGAGGAAACCGGGTTCCCGGCCCGGGGAGAATTTATCCCCTTGCCCCCTCTCAAACAACCTCACGGCAAAATCATTTCGGCCTGGGCCTTCGAGGGCGAAGCGGATCCCGGGAGGATCAAGAGCAATACCTTTACCCTGGAATGGCCGCCCAAGTCGGGCCGGCAACAGGAGTTCCCCGAAGTGGACCGGGCTGCCTGGTTTTCCCTCGATGAGGCCCGGCAAAAAATTGTCCCGGGGCAGATCGGGTTTCTGGACGAATTGGAACAGGTTCTTCAACCCCCCTCGTAACACCTAGCAACCATACGTAACCGGCTTTTTAAAAAACCAGTCGGGGTCACTGGCTGAGGAATTGCTCGAGGAAAAGAAAAAAGACAATCGGATCGATGAAGAACATTTTTCGGTGGAGTGGCTTTAGACTCTATGAACTGGATAAAATTGATTACCCTGGACAACCGCTTTCAGGCCGATTTGCTCACCGATGCCCTGGATAAGGAAGAGATCCCCTTTTTGTTGCGCGAATATAAGGATACCGCCTACGACGGTCTGTTCATCGGCCAGAAAGGCTGGGGGACCGTTATGGTGGATGAAGGACAATGGGAAGCGGCCCGGAACATCGTGGATGATTTGTTCCATAAAAAGCCTTCTTTGGAAGAATCGATAAAAAATCCCGATTCTTCGAAAGATAAATCCTGACTTCTTGGTAGAATACTGGGCCAATCTGGGAAGGATAGCAGACGAGAACCCCGAACTTCCGGTCTCCCTGATCAAGGAGATCCTCCTTGCCCGGGTGCAAGTTCGCGGGGGGTTGAAGACCCCTTACCTCTTTGGTCAAGGCAAATGAGCAGGAGGGTTTTTCAATCAGTCCATGAGATTTTCTACCGCGACCTGAAGCGCTATTTGACTTAAGGAACCGTCATGCCTGTTCTAGGAATATTGACCTGTGAAATCCTTGAGTTAGAATTTGCCCATCTGCTCCGCTCCGATTCCGAGATCCGAAAAATTACCGTCATCGAAGATGACTATTCCGCCGAATTGATCCGCCTCCTGGCTAAAGAGGATCTCCCGCTTGACCGGATAAAAAAATCCGAGGACTTCGTCCGAGGCCTTCCGGAGGGTCTGGAGATCTTGATCCGAGTCCTCGAGCTGGGCCTGCACAACCGCAAGCGGCTCCTTCAGGAAGGCCTGGCCGCCGCCGGAAAAGAGATGGGCCCCCGGGTGGACGCCATCCTGCTGGGCTACGGCCTTTGCGGCAACGCCCTGGCCGATCCGGTGGCCCTCCTGGCCGAAGCCGGGGTACCGGTGTTCATCCCCATGGACGAAGACCATCCGGTGGACGATTGCGTGGGCCTGATCATTGGCGGCCGGGAGGCCTATTACGAAGAGCAATGCCGGGTGGCCGGGACTTTTTTCATGATCCCCGGCTGGACCCGGCACTGGAAGCATATCTTCCGAAAAGAGCACGGCGGTTGGAGCGAGGAACTGGCCCGGCGTTTGTTCACCGGTTCCGGGTACGAGCGTTCCCTGCTCGTACCCAACGGACTGCTGACCGAAGCGGAAATGCGGGTAAACATCGAGGAGTTCAACCGGATGTTCGGGTTTCGGACCGAGACGCGAGCGGGATCTATTGAACTGCTGATCCAGGCTTGGGATGCCGCTAAACAATCATTGAGGGGATGAGAGTTCTTCCAGTAATCTTCAGACTCCGATTTCCAAAAAACGGGAAAAATTCAAACCATAATCTCCACCCATCCTGTTTAGCAGAACGTCACCTCTCCACTATAAAATTCCTATTTACTGACTTCGAATTGTTGTATAATTCAGGGTTTGCAAAACCAGATTAATAAAGCAAACCGTCTTCCAGTTTCGCCACCAACCTTAAAGGAAGGTAAATTTATGGAAGATTTAAAGGTGCCCCATTTCTCAACCGAGAGGTGGGGTTTTTTGTTTGGGGTATATTATGATTTGTCCCAAGTGCCAAACTGAGATTCCTGGAGGGGCAAATTTTTGCCCACAATGTGGGCACGGACTCAAGGCAGACGCGCCTACTCCCCAACCGTACACCACATCTGAACCTGAGCGCAGACATGTTACAGCTCTCTTCTCAGACCTTACCGGTTACACAGCCTTGACCGAGAGGCTTGATCCGGAACAGGTGAAGGAGATCACCGGGCAGGTCTTTGCAGGGGTGAAAGGCATTATTTCTAAATATGAAGGCTTTATTGATCGTCTGCTGGGGGACGGGGTACTAGCTTTTTTCGGAATCCCTAAAGCACATGAGGATGATCCTATCCGTGCCATCCGCGCCGCCATGGAGATCCATGACATAGTCAAGGCCCTTAGCCCCAAGTACGAGGGTCGGGTCGGGGCTCCG
Organism: Deltaproteobacteria bacterium; assembly: GCA_016219065.1. Classification (GTDB taxonomy): domain Bacteria; phylum Desulfobacterota; class RBG-13-43-22; order RBG-13-43-22; family RBG-13-43-22; genus JACRCK01. The sequence goes on along the minus strand of JACRCK010000051.1, from coordinate 27,263 downwards.
CTCATCATGCACAGCGGCATCAATACCGGACTGGTGGTGACCGCCGAGGTGGACCCGGGGAAGGGCTCCCAAGGGGTTACGGGAGATCCGGTCAATCTGGCCGCAAGATTGAGTGGCCTAGCCGGTCCAGGCGAAATCCTTGCGGGCGAGCAAACGGTTCGGAGGGCCCGGGAGAGGTTCGAATTTCAGGACTTAGGAACGAAACTGGTTAAAGGAAAAACTGAGCCCATCGCAGTTTATAAATTGATCTCCAGCAAGGATGCAACCTCCGCTTTGGATCGCCAGGTCTCATCAGTTATGGTAGGGCGGGATCAGGAAATGAACCGGCTCGAACTGCAGATGATGAAGGTCATCAACGGTGAGGGGTCGGTTGTTAATATCATTGGCGAGGCCGGCATCGGCAAATCCCGACTCATGGCCGAGTTACGCAGGCACCAAGTCATGCTGAAGGTCGCGTTGTTGGAAGGCCGGGCCATCTCCATCGGTCGGAACCTAAGCTTCCACCCCCTTGTTGATTTGTTAAAGCAGTGGACCGGGATCTCCGAGGAGGACCCGGGGGCAGTGGCTTTCGGCAAGCTGGACCTGACCATTAGATCGATCCACCCGGAAGAGGCAGATGAAATCCTGCCCTTCGTGGCCACCCTCATGGGAATGAAACTCACCGGAAAACATGCCGAGAGGGTTCGAGGGATCGAGGGGGAGGCCCTGGAGAAGCTGATCTTCAAAAATCTCCGAGAGCTGCTCATTCAAACCGGTAAACAGGTTCCCCTGGTGATCGTTATGGAGGACCTGCACTGGGCTGATACCAGCTCCCTGCTGCTCCTGCAATCCCTCTTTCGTCTGGCCGAAAAATATCGGATCCTCTTTATCAATCTCTTCCGGCCCGGGTACTGGCAGGGGGAGGACCGGTCCATGGAAAAAATCGGCGAGCTACTGCCAGATCACTACGTGGAATTAAACATGCAGCCCCTGGACCTGCAATCCGGCGAGGCCCTGATCGAGAACCTTTTGAACATCCCGGGATTGCCCTCAAACCTTCGGCAGCAGATCATCGAACGCAGCGGCGGCAATCCTTTTTTCATCGAAGAGGTAGTTCGTTCCCTGATCGACGAGAGAGTCATAATCCGTTCAGGCGGGTCCTTTGCCGTGACCGATAAAATCAACTCGGTAGTGGTCCCCCCGACTATCAATGACGTGTTGATAGCCCGAATCGACCGCATAGAGGAGAAGACCCGAGAGTTGATCAAGGTGGCCTCGGTCATCGGCCGGAATTTTTTCGATCGCCTTCTGAAGGAGGTTGCTACCCACATCGAGGGCATCGATAATCGTCTCTCCTACCTCAAGGACCTACAGCTCATCCGGGACCGGATCCGGATGGAGGAGTTGGAATACTTCTTCAAACACGCCCTGGCCCAAGAAGCTGCCTATGAATCCATCCTGCTTCAGCAACGTAAAGGCTTGCATTTCAGCGTGGCGCAATCCATCGAAAAGCTTTTTTCTGAGCGCCTGCACGAATTCTACGCTCTGTTGGCCTTTCATTACAGCAAGGCTGATGACCTGGAAAAGGCCGAGGAATGGTTAATCAAGGCTGGCGAGGAGGCTCTGCGCTCTTCGGCTTCCAGCGAAGCTTTGCATTTTTATCGGGAGGCCCTCAAGCTTTATCTGGACAAGCACGGGGCAGCATCCGATCAGGAAAAGGTGGCCCAGTTAAAAAAGAATATTGCTTTCGCGCTCTTTAGCAGGGCTAGGTATTTGGAAGCGTTGGATTATTATTACCAAGTCCTAGAGCATTTTAACATAAAAATCCCACGCTACCAGTTAATGGATGTCCACAAGATCTTATGGGACTGGGTTATTGCGCTTAAATCTATTTACTTCCCAAAACACCTATGGAAGGGAGTACCAAAAGACCAGACTGATGATCTATGTAAGACAATGATATATTTAGGGATGTCTATAAGTATACCCAACCCTCGGGCGTTTTTTATTGCTTGTGTGCCTTATGCTATAAAGTGGTTAAGAAAATTTGATGTGCATAAATTGGAATTCGGTTCGCTAATGTACATTGCTATCAGTTGTGGTTTTGCCTGGGGGAGTCGGTTCAATTTAGCGGAAAAAATGTTAAAGATCATAAAAGCTAAGACGGATCTTAATAGTCCGGTTAAAAAGCTATACTATAAGACGACGGAACTCTACCTAAATTTCCTAAAGGGAATCGATTGGGAAAAAGGAGCACAGGATTTTGGTTATGATGATGATCTCATCGACCAGAATATCGGACTGGGGCAAATCTGGTGGGCTGCCATGACAATGCTTTATTACGCTATGAAAAAAATTGAACAAGGTGATTTTCAATTTTGCATTGGTTTTATTAAGAAGATTGAAAGTATAGGTATCCGATTTGATCATCCACATGTTATGGTTATAAAATACCAAACAGAGGTCCGAATTAATATAAAACGTCATTTCTATGGGAAAGCAATTGATGAAGCCAATCAAGGCATCAGCTTGGCAAAGAGGACGGATGTAACCCTGATATTGTTATCTCTCATCTCCCTAAAGACTTCCGCTTTGGTCCTATTGGGTCATATAAACGAAGCGATCGAAACGATCAAGGAGGCACACCGGATCAATGCCCAAACCGAAATTTTGCCGGTTCACCTCGGGGATCTTTTTAATGCCCAAGCTTTAATTGATCTGGCCCGTCTCGACCAGGCTATAACGGAAGGAAAAAGGAGCGAGCACTCGCAGTTAAGTCGAAAAGCGGCCAAATCGATTAAACGGTGTTTGAAAAACGCTAAAAAAGCTGCCTCCTACCTCACCGAAGCGCTAAGGTTGAAAGGGCATTACTATAGACTTAACGGAGATGATCAAAGGGCCCTTACCTGGTGGTCCAAAGCCATTCAAGAAGGCGAACGTCTTGGTGCCCGTCCCGACCTGGCCCGAACCTACTTCGAGGTGGGCAAGATTCTATTGGGATCAAACAACCAATACCGCGAACTCAGTAGTCTTAGCGCCCAAGAATATCTCGATAAGGCCGAGAAATTATTTCGGGAGATGGACCTTCAATGGGACCTGGAGCAATTGGTGCGGGTAAGGCAGGAACATTAGGTCGCATAGGAAGGCTTTCGGATATGACCTCTCATGTGAGATCAAAATACCCTTCGCTAATTATGCGTAATTCAAACGGGAATCTCTGATCCTTGGAATTGTCTCGGTGGAAGAGTAGTAGGCGAAAGTCAGCCCTTCACACCATCTCAGGGACGCGCAGTAGGGACCCAATTTCACCAGGTTCCTGGCAAGTTTCGACTTTTCGCAGGATATCCAGTTTGTATTGCGCGGTAAATTTCCGGCGCGGACCATCCCCGCGAACTTCCGGATCGGGTCGGACTTCCAGACTCCCTGAACTCTCGGCTCCTCTCAATTCGTTCTTTTCCGTGATTTATCTTCCTACCCGCCCTACACTAATTTTTCAAGGGGTAGGTGTCTCACTATCATTGGCACAGAGGGTCGGGTTTCGGACCGAAATCCGCATCGGGACGTTGAGCCTGCTGCGGGGTGCCTATGATCGGGCTAAGCAAAGCTTACTTTCATCTATTAGATGAAAGGCGGATTTCTTTGGGTTTATCCAGCCTAACTTCTTCCTGTAATCCTTAAAATTCCATAGCCATAAGCAAATTCTTATCATTCAAAATACAGTCTTTTCCGTAATAAAATACAGTGTTGGCCCCCCTATGTAATCGTACTTAATCCTTGACTCACCCGTTATAAATGTACAGAATGGTTTATAGAATAGATTCACATCTCTGCATTTTTCACGAAGTCGCAAAGAGGATCCGGAACGAAGAAAGAGAATTCATTTTTCCGACAAAAATCTGCAAAAGGAGGTGACTGAGGAATCCTGAAAAGACGGGTCCGCAAGAACGAAATCATGAAAGGAGGAATTAGAATGAACAGAACGAAGCTGTGGTCAGTCGTAGCGGGGGTTGTTCTTGCTTTGACAACGGTGATGTTCCTTCAGAATCCGGCGCCGGTTGGAGCGGTAGAAACGTGCATGATTGTAAAGTTATGGGATCGAGATAAGATTGAACCTCTGAATGTAAGTATCAATCAAGGCGATTGTTTGGTATGGGTTAATTTTTCTCGCCCAACAAGTACTGCCAAAGTTCCAGGAGATGCCATGATCGTATTTCCAGACGCCACAAAATGTATTATTAACGAAGTTAAGGCTTCTGTTGGATTTAAGATGGAAAAGGCCACTGATTGTTTTGTTGCTGGCTGGATACGTCCGGGAGAAACCGCTAGCTTGGTGTTCGCAAAACCGGGAACTTACAAGTATAAAATCAAATTCAAGTTTGGAAAAGATGTGAGGGACGTAGCGGGTGAAGGAACAGTTGTAGTAAAATAACAGCAAATTACCAGATGCGGTTTACCTGAAAGATCACTTCAGAATTCTTCAGTTTGATTCAAAGGGAAATGAGGTCGATCCCCTGACCTGTCCCAATGCAGGGAGCTGATGCGGATGACCTTTGCCCTGGATTTTGGGGATTCCGTGGCTCCATCGGCTCCCTGAGCTAAGAGGTCCGCCGGAGGCTCAGGCTGTAGTTCGTCCCGTTTTTTGTAATCGCACCCTACCGTTTTCCCTCTTCCCCCAAACGGGCAACATCCAAGTCTCCCCTCCTTTTTCTGAGGACTGTCAATTTGTACGGCATCATAGAGTTTGACGTGTTGACAACAGTGGCCGCCATCCAGGTGGATACCACCAACGCCTGCAGCCGGGCTGGTGGCGGAATCAAGTTCGACGCGACCCATGACCTTGGCCTGGGTATATCGCGATTCGTATGCCTGGCCGGGACGTTGCAGGTGCAGCCCACCGCAGCAGCCGCGCCCCTGCTGACCCACGGTCCCGGGCAGTTCGTCGACGTCACCGCGGCGGACGCCGGCCCTAGCGGCCAGCTTCGTTACGTCTACCTGCCCCTCATAGTGCGATGACGGGGGGGGACGAGACGGGAACGTGGAGCATATTCCCCTTATAGGTGACACGGGTACACTGTCGGTGAAAGCATTTGCTCGCCATCCTGGATCTGGGCAAATAGGGAAAACCACTTGAAATATTTCTTTTCAGACCTACGTCGGCCTGATCCAGGTACCGTCCTTCAGGTATTGAACCGTGATCTGCTTCAGCGCTTTCCGGTTCTGAATGAAACGGTCCTTCATGGAGCGGAGCCATTCCAGATGGACACGGGCCGCCTCCTGGGAGAGAACCATCTCGTGATCGGCGCTGTTGATTTGAAAAACGGTTTTCCCATCTTCCATCGTCACCGATCCGGGATTTCCGCACAACAGACATTTGACCCGGCCGGGACCGATGAAGCGGAAAGAATCCCCGCCGCATAGATTGCAGCAGGGCTGACCCGGCCAGGCGGAATTTCCAAACAGGGCCGCCCCGAGCCCGGCGGCCTTCTGTTTATTGTCCTCGTTCAGAAAAACCTCCCCCGGCAGGGCCCCGAAGAAAATTTCGCTACCTTTGATCTCGGCCAGGATCAGCTTTAAAAAGCTGTCCACGTTCAGCTTGGCGTAGCCTTCCCGGTGCTCGATGCCGGCCACGGTCACCCCCACGGCCGGCTTGCCCCAGATGCGGTCCGCCGATCCGTAAAAGGAGAGCCCCCGGTCCAGCAGCCGTTTAAGCACGGAATGGGCCCCCAGGAAATAAGTGGGCGCCGCCACGATCAAGGCGTCGGCCCGGACAAGAGCTTCGATGATCGTGTTCAAATCATCGGGCTGGGGGCAGCGCATCTCGGCGAACAGGCAGGTATAGCAGGCCTTGCAGGTATTAATCCGGAACTCCGGCAGACGGATCAGGTCCAGGGCATGCGGTTCCGGGACCTGCCGGCTGATTTCCTTGACCAGGATTTCACAATTGCCCAAACGACGGGGGGAAGCGATGATGCCCAGGATTCTTTTCATGTTGGCGGCTCCTTGTACCCTTGAGAAACGCCTTTTTATATCCGAAGGCCGACCGGATTTCAAACTTTAATTAAACGCGAGGTACTGTTATGTTTACAGAGTAAACGCCCATGCCGAGGTTGAGCACCCACGATGCCTGAAAGTTATGCTCGATTGGAGTTTTTCGTAGGGGGGGATTTTATATCCCCCCGCCCCTAGCCGCCCGGGGCAATCCCAGGGCGGGCGGGGATTAACCCCGCCCCTACAATCAGAGCCTTAAGCTCCTTCGCCGAACGCCGAAGGGTATTTTCGTACTAAACCCCCATGCTCGGGGCGAGCACCCGCGAACATGAAAATTTTATCCGCATTCGATGTTCGATGTTCGACGTTCGATGTTCGACGTTCGTCTTTTTTTTCGTACTAATGAACCAGCCATCTCACCCATCCCTCATCATCATCTTTGCCCGCTACCCTGAAACGGGCGCCGTCAAAACCCGGCTGATCCCGGCCCTGGGACCGGAAGAGGCCTGCCGGCTCCATCGCCGGCTTACCGAAAACACGCTGGAGCAGGTCCGGCTCTTGCAGGAGCGATACCCGGTGACCGCGGAAGTTCATTACACCGGAGGGAGTGTCCCGGCCATGAGCGCCTGGCTGGGGCAGCACTGGGATTATCTTCGTCAGGCGGAGGGAGACCTGGGACGCCGTATGGAACAGGCCCTGACCGGCGCCTTTCAGGGGGGCAGAAAGCGGGTCCTCCTCATCGGCACCGATATTCCGGAGTTGAACGCCGGACGATTAGAGGAGGCCCTGAACCGGCTGGAGGAAAACGACCTGGTGCTGGGACCGGCCCGGGACGGAGGCTATTATCTGATCGGACTTAAAAAACCCCAACCCGAATTATTCCCTCCCGGTCTTCCCTGGGGAACGGAACGGGTCTTGCAGGAAACGCTGAGGTCAGCCGATCGCCTAGGCCTCCAAGTAGCTTTTCTGGAAACGCTCCACGATATCGATCGGCCGGAGGATCTTTCCGGTTTAGTCCTCGGGGGGAACCTTTCCGGTCCCCCGGCCCCACCGGAGATTTCAATCATCATCCCCACCCTCAACGAAAGCCCCGCCATCGGCCGGACCCTGTCGGCGATCGGCCCGCTGGCCAACCTGGAAATCATTGTGGCGGACGGCGGCAGTACGGACGATACCTGCCGACTGGCCGAGTCCCTGGGAGTCCGGATCGTCCACGCCCCGGCAGGTCGGGCCCGACAGATGAATCGCGGCGCTGCCGAGGCCCAGGGCCGCCTCTTGCTCTTCCTGCATGCCGACACCATCCTGCCTTCCGGATTTGTCGGTCACGTACAGAACACCCTGGCCCGCCCCGGTGCGGTCGCGGGTGCCTTCCGCCTGAAAATCGAACCGGGCCTGAAAGGGCTGCTCCTGATCGAACGGCTGGCCAACTTCCGATCCGCAGCCTGGCAACTGCCCTATGGAGATCAGGGGCTTTTTCTCTTGGCCGCGTTATTTCGGGAAATGGGCGGCTACCCGGAGATCCCCTTTATGGAGGACGTGGAATTCATCCGCCGTCTCCGCCGGCGAGGGAAAATCGCCATGGCCCCGGCAGCGGTTATCACCTCAGCCCGGCGCTGGGAAAAAGTCGGTGTCTGGCGCAATACCCTATTGAATCAGCTGTTCCTGGCCGCCTACTTCCTGGGGATAAAACCGGACACGCTCTTCCGGTGCTATCGGTCCAAAATGGGCCGGTAATACGATCACGGACCCCCGTTCTTTTCCCGGCGGTTTACAGAAAGGATATTGCTTTTTTCGTTTTATTCTTTAACATATAAAGAATCATTACTAAATTCGGAAAGGAAGGGATATGGCTCCCGTCAAAATTTACACTTTAAGTACATGCGGGCATTGTAAAAGCACCAAAAGATTGCTCCAGGAATGCAATGTTCCCTATGATTCCATCGATGTGGACCTGCTCCAGGGGGAAGAACGGGCCCGCATGATTGAAGAGGTAAAAAAATACAATCCCAACTGTTCTTTTCCGACTATTCTTATTGGCGATAAAATAATCGTCGGCCATAAAGAAAAAGAAATCAGGGAGGCCCTGGGAATATGAACGAGGTGGAAAAACTTTATGAAACCCTGAAAAAAATTCAGGAGCCCAAAGGATATTTTTTTAATAAGGACTGGGAGCGGGTCAGCGAACTGCTGGCCGGACTCCTGACCAATAAAGAGAGGTACGGCTATATGGTCTGCCCCTGCCGGCTGGCTTCGGGTGACCGACAGGCCGACCAGGATATCATCTGCCCCTGCGTATACCGGGCGCCGGACGTTGAGGAATTCGGAAGCTGTTACTGTAATTTGTACGTATCCAACGAATGGAACGAGGGAAAAATCCCCCCGGTCTATGTCCCGGAACGGCGGCCTGCTTCCAAGCTGCCTTTTTAAAAGAATTTTTAACCGCTTCGCCTTTACATCCGGAGGGCCGGTGCTTATTATTACTCCACCCATTTTTTCATTACTTGAGGAGGTCCCATGTATTCTTCCACCGTCATGGATCACTTTAAAAATCCCCGGAACGTGGGGGAGATCGAGAATGCCGACGGCATCGGCGAGGTAGGAAATCCGCTTTGCGGGGACATGATGACCATTTATTTGAAGATCGCTGAGGACCGCATTGCCGACATCAAATTCAAAACCTTTGGCTGCGGGGCGGCGATTGCGGTTTCGAGCATGCTCACCGAAATGGCCAAAGGCAAAGCGCTGGCGGAGGCCCGGAAAATCACCAATAAGGATGTGGCCGAAGCCCTGGAAGGCCTGCCGAAAAACAAGTTGCATTGCTCCAACCTGGGGGCCGACGCCCTGCAGAAAGCCATTAAGAATTACGAAGACCGGCTGGCCGGCAAGGCGGCCCCGGAACCCAAACGGGTGGAATTCCCCATGATGTCCCACGCCCACAGCCAGGATGAAAAATGTTATTGCCCTTACTGCAATGTGGAGGTCAAGGAGGAAGAAAACGTGTGTAAAAGCTGCGGGCACACCCTGGAGCCTCCTGACGTCTCGGAGGCCCACGCATGAAAACCATCTACCTGGATTATCTCTCGGCCAATCCCCTCCTGCCCGCAGTCCAGGAGGCCATGATCGCGGCCGTTAAAAAAAATTTCGGCAATCCCTCCAGTCAACACCAGTGGGGGGATGAGGCCGCCGCCGCCCTGGAAAAGGCCCGGGAGCAGGTGGCTTGCCTAATCAACGCCTGCAACCCCAAAGAGATCGTTTTCACCTCCGGCGGCACCGAAGCGATCAATCAGGCCGTCAAAGGTGTGGCCCTGGCCAACCGGACCAAAGGCAATCATATCGTCACCTCCAACATCGAACACAACGCCGTGTTGCGGAGCTTACGGCGGCTGCGGATGCTGGATTTCAAAGTCAGTTCGGTGAGCGTGGACGGGTCCGGCCGCGTCGATCCGGACGAGGTGGCCCAGGCCGTCAAGCCGGAAACCATCCTGATTACGATCATGCACAGCAACAACGAAATCGGCACCATCCAGCCCATCGCGGAGATCGGCCGGATCGCCCAAGAGCGGAAGGTCCCCTTTCATTGCGACGCCGTGACCTCTGTGGGGGTGGTGCCGGTGGACGTGCAGAATCTGGGCGTGGACCTGCTCAGTTTTTCGGCCAACCAGTTTTACGGCCCCTCCGGCGTGGGCGGGCTCTATGTCAAGACCGGAACCAGCCATTGGCCCCTGTTGGACGGCGGGGTGCAGGAAAACAATAAACGGGCCGGCACCGAAAATCTGATCGGCATTATCGGGATGGGGGCGGCCGCTGAACTGGCCCGGGAGCAGATGGCCGCCCGAACCGGCCATTGCCTGAAATTAAAGGCCCGCCTGATCCGGGGTCTTCAGGAGAACATCGAGGAAATTTTTATCAATGGTCATCCGGAAATCTCCCTGCCCAACCTGGTCTCGGTTTCGATCAAGTATATCGAGGGGGAAGGAATCGTCCTCATGCTGGACGAGGAAAAGATCCTGGTCTCGACCCGCTCCGCCTGCGCCGCCGGGGCCCTGCAGGCCTCTCATGTGCTGCTGGCCATCGGCCGGGACTTTGCCGACTCCCAAGGGACCCTGGTCCTGACTTTCGGGCAGGAAACCACGAAGGAAGACATCGACAGTTTCCTGTCGGTGTTGAAAACGGTCGTTCAAGCGCTACGCGACATGTCGCCGCTTTATAAAAAATAATTATAACCAAAACAGAAGGAGCCGTACCATGGGAAAAATAATCATTAAAGGGATGAGTTGCCGGCACTGCGTTATGGCGGCTACCAAAGCCCTCCAGGAAATCGAAGGGCTGCAGGACATCGATATCAATCTGGAAAAAGGCGAGGCGACCTTTACCGAAACCCAACCGGTCGATCCCGAATTGATTAAGGAAAAAATCACAAAAGCCGGATACGAAGTGGCCTCTGTCGTCAGTTGATTTAATTTTTTGGATCGTCATTCCGGCGAAAGCCGTCCCGCCGCAGGCGGGACAGGGCATTGAAGGGGGGAAGACCCCAGGTTAAGACCGACTCGGTCCGCCAGACCGAGTCGGTCTGAGCGTCGACAAGCTTTTGAATGCTGTTTTCATAGTAATTTTAAGGAGGAAGACCGATGGAAAGATACGTCTGCGGAGTTTGTGGGTATGTCTATGATCCGGCCAACGGGGATCCGGATAGCGGGATTAAACCGGGCACCAGTTTCGAGGACCTGCCGGATGACTGGGTCTGCCCCGTTTGCGGTGCGGCCAAAAGCCAGTTTGAAAAAGAATAAACCGGCTGCGGTCCGCTGACAATCGGCGCTATGAACGATGCTGATCCCGACCGGGATCAAAATCAGGAACTGGTTATTCTCCGGGGGGCCATCGAGAACACCAACGAGGGCTTCGTTACCATCGACGGGCAGCATCGGGTGGTCATTTTCAACCGGGCGGCCGAAAAGATTCTGGGCATTGCCCGGGAGGAAATTCTGGGTCGGGACCTGGGTTTGGTCCTGACGCCCGATTGCCGGGAAGGCCATCGGGCCGCCGTAACCCGTTATCTGAAGACCCGGAAACCCCGACTGATCGGACACCAGTCGGAATTCCTGGCCCAGAGAAAAAATGGGGAGACCTTTCCCCTATCCATCTCTTTTTCGGTATCCACCATCGGCGGGAAAACCTTCTTTACCGGGATTATCCGGGATCTGACGGAAACCAAGGCCCTCCAGGCCCAGGTTATGGAATCCGAGCGACTGGCCGCCCTGGGACAACTGGCGGCCGAGGTCTCCCATGAAATCAAGAACCCGCTGATCATGATCGGCGGTTTCGCCCGGCAGTTGCTGCGTTCCGTCCAGGAGCCCAGGAACCGAAACAAACTGCAGATCATCGCCGATGAAGTAACCCGCCTGGAAACCTTGATCGGCGAATTGCGGGATTTATACCGGCCCAAACCCCTGGAACTGGTGGCGGTCGATATGCGGGCCCTCCTGAAAGAAGTCCATGCGTTGGTCCGGGATGACGGCCGGGACCGGAAGGTCGAGGCGATTCTGGACCTGCCGGCCGAACCCCTGATCGTGCAGGGAGACCGGGACAAATTGAAGCAGGTCATCCTGAATCTGGTCCGCAACGGAATCGAAGCCATGGATCACGGCGGCAAGCTGACGATCCGGGCCCATTGCACCCCCGACCAGTTGGAGATCACCGTCACCGATGAAGGCCCGGGCATCTCCGAGGTGGACCGGGAAAAAATATTCGCCCCTTTTTTTACCACCAAAAAACACGGGACGGGCTTGGGCCTATCGCTTTCCAAGCGCATCATCGAAGAACATGAGGGGTGTTCCTTTACCCTGACCAGCGGCCGGGACAAGGGCACCGTGGCCCGCATCACCATGCCGGCCGCCGTTTGCGAATTGCCTTCGGGAGGGAATTCCCCGACCGCAATAACCCGAAAAAGGAGAAAACAATGAAGCCGATTGAGATAGCTAAGGACGTCTACTGGGTGGGCGTCATCGACTGGAATATTCGCGATTTCCACGGTTACCTGACGGAGCAGGGGAGCACCTACAACGCCTACCTGATTCTGGACGAAAAGGTGACCTTGATCGATACCGTCAAAAAAGAATTCGCCGATCAACTGCTGGCCAATATCGGGGAAATCATCGATCCCAAAAAAATCGATATCGTGATCAGCAATCACACCGAACCGGACCACTCGGGCGGACTGCCCCGGGTGCTGCACAAGATCGGGGAAGACAAACCCCTTTACTGTTCCAAGCTGGGCCATAAAAACCTGGCCCTCCATTACCGCGAAAAATGGAATTACCAGCCGGTGGAAAACGGCGGGACCTTGAACATCGGCCGGCGCAATCTTCATTTTCTCGAAACCCGCATGGTCCACTGGCCGGACAGCATGTTCACCTATTGCCCGGAGGATAAAATCCTTTATTCCAGCGACGGTTTCGGCCAGCATTACGCCGGCTGGGAGCGCTTCGACGACGAGCTGGGTGAAGCCATCATGCCCTATGCCAAAAAATATTTCGCCAACATCCTGCTGCTCTACGCCCCCCTGATCCAGCAGTTGATCAAGAAAGTCACCGAGCTGAACCTGGATATCCGACTCATCTGCCCCGACCACGGCATCATCTGGCGCCAGGACCCGTTAAAGATTGTCCAGGCCTATGCGGATTGGGGCAATCAGGAACCCAGAAAAAAGGCCGTCGTGGCCTACGACACCATGTGGCACAGCACCGAGAAGATGGCCGAAGCCATCGTCGCCGGCCTGATCACCGAGGGGATCGAGGCCAAACCCATGCACCTGCGCACCTTTCACCGCAGCGACGTCGTTACCGAGGTGCTGGACGCCGGGGCGCTTCTCGTGGGCTCGCCCACGCTCAATAACGGTCTCTATCCCACGGTCAGCGATTTCCTGACTTACCTGAAAGGGCTCAAGCCGAAGAAAAAACTGGTAGGTGCTTTCGGCTCCTTTGGCTGGAGCGGCGAGGCCGTCAAATTGATCAACCAGGAACTGGAAGCCATGAAGCTAGACCTGTTCGACAAAGGGTTGAACATCCAGTTCGTCCCGAACGATCAGGACCTGAAAACCGCTTTCGAGTGGGGGAAAAAGATCGGGCAAGCCCTGAAAAAATAGGAAACGAAAGGAGAACTCTCATGTCTAAAACCGAAAAGAACCTCATGGACGCCTTTGCCGGGGAATCCCAGGCGAATCGTAAATATCTGGCTTTTGCCGCGCAGGCAGCGGCGGAAGGGCTTACCCAGGTCGCCAAGCTCTTTCGGGCCGCCGCCGAAGCTGAGACTGTTCACGCCCACGCCCACCTGAGAGCGGCGGGCAAGATCGGCAAGACCGTTGACAACCTGAAAGAGGCCATTGCCGGGGAAACCCACGAATTTAAAACCATGTATCCGGCCATGATCGTCGATGCCGAGGCCCAAGATCACAAAGCCGCCCTGCGGAGCTTTGCTTATGCCAATGCCGTGGAGCAGTTACACGCCAAACTGTATCAAAAAGCCGCCGAACAGATGGATAAACTGGAAGCCGTGGACTATTACGTTTGCTCCGTCTGCGGGAATACGGTCGAGAAAGAAGCGCCGGACACCTGCCCGGTCTGCGGGGCCAAGGCCAAGGCCTTTTTCAAGGTGGATTAAAACCCGGTCGGGGATGCGCCCCACCCCGTTCACCGTTTAATCGAAAAAACCGGTTAACCGGCACCCGCCGGAAGGCGTATTAACCGGAACAATGGAGAAAGTGCTATGGCCAAAGCAGAAGAGATGTACCAATGTCAGAGCGTCAACTGCGGTTGCATCTACGATCCGGACCGGGGGGACCGAAAATCGAAGATCCCCAAAGGGGTCTGTTTTATCGATCTTCCCGATGACTGGCGCTGCCCGATCTGCGGGGCCGGCAAGAAATATTTCCGCCCTTTGGCCGGACCCGGGTCCACAGCGGCCGAAGGGAAATAAAGGAGTATGCCCATGCAGGAACGAACCGGAATTATAACCTTTCAGGGAAACCCCCTTACCCTCCTGGGCCATGAATTGAAAGTTGGAGACCCGGCGCCGGATTTCGAGATCCTGGATAACGACCTGCACCCCGTGCGGATATCTCCCTTTCGGGGCAAGGTCCTGATCATCGCTTCGGTGCCGTCGCTGGATACGCCGGTTTGCGATTTGGAGACCAGGCGCTTTAATATGGAAGCCTCCAAACTGGGGGATCCCGTCCAGATCTTGACCATCAGCATGGATCTGCCCTTCGCCCAGAAACGCTGGTGCGGAGCGGCCGGGATCGATAAACTGATCACCTTATCGGATCACCGGGAAGCCGCTTTCGGGGAAATGTACGGGGTGCTGATCAAGGAATTGCGCCTTCTGGCCCGGGCGGTTTTTGTGGTGGACCGCGCGGGCGTCATCCGTTACATCCAGATCGCGAAGGAACTCACCCAGGAGCCGAATTACGAAGAGGTCCTGGAAGCCGTCAAGAATTTGCTGTAGCCAGGGGGCAAAAATGAAAAAGGCTTTGGTGGCTTATACGACTCGGGGCGGTTCGACCCGGGAGCTGGCGGAAACGATTGCCGAAGGCATCCGTTTTGAAGGCTTGGAAGCGGAGGTGGTCAACATTTCCGAGATCAAAGACGAGACCGGCCTGACCGGGTACGACGCCTATATTTTCGGCTCTCCAACCTACCATGGGGAAATGGTCCAACCCATGAAGACTTTTCTCTTCCTGGCCGAGAAGGCGGATCTGGCGGGAAAAACGGGGGGCGCCTTCGGGGCCTTCGGCTGGAGCGGTGAGGCCCCGGAACGCATTTTCCAGACCATGAAGAATATTTTCAATATGAACATGGTCGGCAACGCCTTGCGCCTCAAGTCCGTGGCCTTGGGCGGCGGCCTCCAGATGGCCCAGGAATACGGCCGTCAGGTGGGGAAGAAGGCCGGCGCCTCTTCCTGAACGGTTACTGGTTGCTGGTCAAATACATAGGGGGCCTCCTCCAAACGAATGATCTGTCAATAACCGTGTAGGGGCAGGCCCCCCGGCCTGCCCTGCTCTACAACGTAAAACGCACGCCAATTCGGAATTCCTATGTCCCTCTCCGCAGCCCAATACCACCAAAAAACCAGTTATTTTCGCCTCCGTATGGACGGCCAGGCGCTGGATTGGCCTGCCCAACCGAACGTTTACAAGACCTATCCCGGCCCGGAGCCGGTTAGGTTGTCCCGCGAACCGAGGCTTCCGGAAAAATCCCTGGCGGACCTGTTGCAGCAGGAGCCTGAAGCCAATCCGCAGTCAAAAATCACGGCCGATGATCTGTCGGCCCTTTTCCGGCTGACCTACAGCCTGACGGCCAAGGCCCGTCATCCGGGAGGGGATTTTTTTTACCGCTCCGCGGCATCGGCCGGCGCCCTGTACCCCACGGAAATCTATGCGGCCCTGACCGGCATCGATGGCCTGGAAGATGGGCTGTATCATTTTTCCATCGCCCATCACGGCCTGATCCGGATCCGTTCCGGGGCGGGACCCCCCTTTTGGGGAACGGACCGCTCGGAACCGTCGGCGGTAGGCCCGGGGCTCGTTTTTTTTCTGACCGCTATCTTCTTTCGCAGTTCCTGGAAGTACCGTGACCGGGCCTTCCGCTACCACCTGTTGGATACCGGACACGTCCTGGAGCATTTGGTCCTGGCCTTGAAGGCCCTGTCTCTGCCTTATCGACTTACCTTTGATTTCGAAGACCGGGGGATCGGCCGGTTGCTCGGGCTGGATGAAAAACAGGAAGTCCCCCTTGCCCTCTGCCTGGTCAACACCCCGGAAGTCCTTTCGGATTTCACTGCGGTTCCGGGCCTGGAGCCGCTTTCTCCGGCATTTCAGCAGGCCGGACGGGTATCGGGCCGGGAAGTGGACTATCCCTTGATCCGCGAGGCTTACCAGGCCGGAGGGGCCCCCAAAAGGGAAGGGCCTGCCGGTTTCGACCTGGCCCGCCGACTTGGGCCGGAACCGTCTTCCTGGGTTCGCTTATCCGATCCGGTCCAGGCAAAGGAAAAGACAACCCTGGCCCAAGCGATTTTCTCCCGCCGGTCCCGGCGAAATTATGTCGCCGTTTCCCTGCCACGGGAAAGCTGGCAGGCTTTGTGGGCCGCCCTGGCCTGGTCTGAAGAGCAAGAACAACCCTTAGGAGTCCAACCGCATCAAGTTTTATCCATCGGTTGCCTGGCCGATCGGGTGGAAGGAATCCCGCCCGGATTTTATCTTCTGGAATGGCGGTCGAAATCCATCGGCCTGGGGGCCTCCGGGTCCTTTACCCGTCCCATGGCCGGGGTCTGCCTGGATCAGGCCTGGCTGGCCCAGGCACCGGTTCATTTTTGTTTCCTGACGAATTTACGGCTCTTGGATGACCAGTGGGGCCCCCGGGGGTATCGCTACGCCCTGATGCAGGCCGGTCGGTTGGGGGAGCGATTGTACCTGACCGCCACCACCCTGGGATTGGGGTGCTGCGGGATCGGCGCCTTCTACGATCAGGAGGCGGCCGACCTTCTTGGTCTGAATCACGATTCCCGTCTGCTGTATTTGGTGGCGGTTGGGCCGGTGAAATCCGTCAAATGAAGGTCGGGCCGCCCTGCCCTTCTTCCGGAGCCCTGACCGGCAACACGGCGAAGGTCCCCAAGGCTTTGGCAATCAAGGTATCCCGATCCTCGATTTCGGCTTCCACGACGGCAATGGATTTCCCCTGCTGCAGGACCCGGGCCTTGCAGACCAAGCGGTCGCCCAGGGCGGGC
The DNA here is from genome assembly GCA_016219065.1 of Deltaproteobacteria bacterium. Lineage (GTDB taxonomy): Bacteria > Desulfobacterota > RBG-13-43-22 > RBG-13-43-22 > RBG-13-43-22 > JACRCK01. The sequence goes on along the minus strand of JACRCK010000051.1, from coordinate 10,520 downwards.
CGGAGATAGTTCATTTTGATCTCAATCGTCGCACACTGTTGTTTCGGACGGTTCAAGCGGGCATAGAGGGCCACGCCCATGGCCACGTCGGCCAGGGAATAAATGACCCCGCCGTGGACGGACGCATGCTTATTGAGCATATACTTTTTTATGGCCAGCTCGCACTGGGCCGCGCCGGGATCGAATTGACTGACCTCGATCCCGAGCTTCTCCGCAAAAGGGCTGGTGCCGTTGATGATGTCTTTCAATTTCATGGTTTTGCTTTTCCGGTCGGCGGAAGTCTGCGGCAAATAAAAGGCCTCTAACTCAGTTTCAAGCCGATAATGCCCACCACGATCAGGGCAAAGGAAAAAAGGCGAACGGCGCCGGCGGGGTCTCCGAAAAAAACCAGTCCCAGGAGAAAAGTTCCGGCCGCCCCGATTCCCGTCCACACGGCATAGGCCGTTCCGATGGGAATATGCCGCTGGGCCAGCCATAAGAACAATCCGCTCAATCCCAAGGACAAAACCGCCAGGCCGATGAACATGATTTTGAAACGGGTGACTTGGGATAATTTAAATCCCAGGGGCCAGCCTATCTCAAAAACGCCGGCTATGATCAAATAGATCCAGGCGCTGGACATCGAATTTTCCGCCGGCCGTTAATTTAATCGGTTTCGATAGCCTGCTTGAGATTGTCCACCGTGACCGGGGTTTCCAAAAAACGGATTTCCGGCGCCCGGCCGTATTTCTCGGTGACCATGGCCCGCCACTCGGGCGTGTAGCAGGCCTCGGCCGCGGCTTTCGACTCCCACAAATAAATCCCGCCCGACTGATCGCCCCCCTCGCTCAGGAAATAATGCTTGCGGATCAAACCGGGTCGGTTGAGGTATTTGGGAGCCGTCGACCGGAACACCTCGGCGGCCTCCTCCCGGGTCCATTTCTTATTCATGGTAAAAGTCACGACGGCGATGATCATCGGTTTTCCCTCCTGAGTACGAAAATAAAACCTGTTCCTGGTTACTGGTTAAAAAAACGTTCGGACCGTTAAGAATTAATTTTTAATTATTGTTTTGATTTTAGTTTTTGTATTTTTACTCCCCCTGCAGTTGTCCCAGGGCCGCCCGGGCGGCTTCCTGCTCGGCGGCCTTTTTGGATCGGCCCTGCCCCTGCCCGATGTCTAAACCGGCCAGCCGGACCTTCACGTAAAAAAGCTTGCGATGATCCGGCCCTTCTTCTTTCAGGACCTCGTAGTCCGGGGTCTTTTTATACCGTCCCTGGCAATATTCCTGCAACTCGGTTTTAAAATCGAAGCCCCGGAGCAGGCCGGCCCGGGACGACCGCAGCACCGGGGTCAGCAGGGTTTCCGTTACCCGAAAGGCCGCCTCGTACCCCGCTTCCAGATAGATGGCCCCCAGCAGCGCTTCAAAGGCGTCGGCCAACAACGAACCTTTCTCCCGCCCACCGCTCTTCTCTTCCCCTCTACCCAGTCGCAGGCATTTACCCAGGCCCAGTTTCTCGGCCAGCTTGCGGAATTGGCTCTCATTGACCAAACCGGCCCGCATCCGGGAAAGTTCCCCCTCGTCGAGTTCCGGGTAGCGGTGGAAGATCAGGTGGCTGAGGCTGAGGTTGAGTACCGAATCCCCCAGGAATTCCAAGCGTTCATTGTCCTTGCTGCCCGCTGAGGGGTTCTCGTGAACATAGGAGCGATGGGTGACGGCCTGGACCAGCAACTCCGGATCTTGAAAAAAATACCCCAGATTTTCCTCTAACTTTTTCAGCAGGATCGCGAGCGACGGGTTCATTCTGGACCTTTTTCAGGCTGCCTAAGGGAACGAATCCCAATTTATATTATTATGATCGTTTTTTCAATAGGTTAAAAATAGAAGCCGACAGGCTCGCGGCTTGTCCCTCCGTTTCCTTGAGAAAAAAAGTACATAATTTCCTTGACCTTTGACTTTTTTTTATGATATTTGTTTATATTTTATTATAGTTACCTTCAACTAATGGCTTACTTTCCGAAAACAAGTATCCCCTGAAAAAACGGCCATGCGCATGAAGAAAAAGATCATCTTGAATGCCGTCGGCATCCAATCGGCTCTGGAACGGATGAGTTCCCGTATTGTGGCGGATTTCCCGCCGGAAGGTCAACTGGTGCTGATCGGCATTCGCACCGGCGGGGCTTTTCTGGCCGACCGGCTGCGAAACCTGATCCTGGCCCAAAAAAATCAGGCGGTGCTCACCGGGGCTTTGGACATCACCCTGTATCGCGATGATTGGACGCGGATCAACCACAAACCGATCGTCGGGAAAACGGAAGTCCCGGTTTCCCTGGATAATCAATTTGTTATTCTGGTGGATGATGTGCTCTACACCGGCCGCACCGTTCGCTCAGCCCTGGATGCCCTCATCGATTTCGGGCGTCCCCGGCGCATAGCCCTGGCGGTGCTGGTGGATCGCGGCGGGCGGGAGTTGCCCATTTGTGCGGACTATGTGGGTATCCAGGTGGAGGCGACCGCCCAGGAACGGGTAAACGTCTATTTCAAGGAACTTAAGCAGTCCGAACAGGTGGTTGTCGAAGGGGGGTAAGCGGCATAATTTTTATTTGACAAGGGAAAAAATTTCCAGTTATAACCAAGCACCCAACCGAATTAAAATCCTCAATCAACAGGAGTAGTGAATGGCAGCCCCAAAAAAAATTTCCAGTGCCCATAAGGTAGGAGCGGTGATGGTCGTGGGCGGCGGGATCGCCGGAATGCAGGCCGCCCTGGATTTGGCCAACTCCGGTTTCTATGTGTACTTATTGGAGAAGTCCCCCAGCATTGGCGGCGGAATGTCTCAGTTGGACAAGACTTTCCCCACCAATGACTGTGCCATGTGAATTATCTCGCCCAAGTTGGTCGAGGTCGGCCGACACATCAACATCGAGTTGCTCACCATGGCGGAAGTGACCGGGATCGCCGGGGAGGAAGGAAATTTTGAAGTCCAGGTCCTCCAGAAGCCCCGCTATATCGATATGGACAAATGCATCGCCTGCGGGTTATGCGCCGAGAAATGTCCCAAAAAGGTCAAGGACGAATACCAGGAAGGCTTGGGTCCCCGCAAGGCGGCATATGTCAAATATGCTCAGGCCGTGCCCCTGAAGTACGTCATCGACGCGGACAACTGCATCTATTTTCAAAAGGGAAAATGCCGGGCCTGCGAAAAATTCTGCCCCAACCAGGCCGTCAACTTCGCCGAACAGCCGAAGGAACTCCAGCTCAATGTCGGCTCGGTCATCTTCGCCTCCGGCTTCCAGTGCTACGATCCCACCCGCTATGACGCCTATGCCTATTCCAAAATGCCCAATGTAGTCACGGCCATGGAGTACGAGCGGCTCCTGGCGGCCTCCGGTCCCTTTATGGGCCATCTGGTCCGGCCGTCCGACCACCAGGAACCCAAAAAAATCGCCTGGCTGCAATGCGTCGGGTCCCGGGACATCAATCATTGCGACCACGGTTATTGTTCCGCCGTCTGCTGCATGTACGCCATCAAAGAGGCCATCATCTCCAAGGAACACAGCAAGGACAACCTGGATTGCACTGTCTTTTATATGGACATCCGCTCCCACGGGAAGGACTTCGAGCGTTATTACAATAAGGCCAAGGACCAGGGCATCCGCTTCCTGCGCTCTCGGATCCACACCATCGACCCGGTGGGAGACAACAACGATCTGCGCATTACCTACATCACGGAAGACGGGCGCGTCGTGAATGCAGATTTCGACCTGGTCGTCCTCTCCGTGGGTCTGGAGACCCCCCAGGAGAGCATCGATTTCTATCAGAAATGGGGCGTGACCCTGAACGCCAACAAGTTCATTGAGAAATCCAGCTTCAACCCCGCGGAAACCTCCGTTCCGGGCCTCTATGCCTGCGGGGTGGTCCAGGGACCCAAGGATATCCCCCAATCGGTCGTGGAAGCCAGCGCCGCCGCCTGTGCCGCGGCCCGGAACCTGGCCCCGGTCCGCAACACCCTGATCCAGGAAAAGCAGACGCCGAAACCCAGAGTCGTGGCCGGCGAAAGGCCTCGGATCGGGGTGTTCGTCTGCGACTGCGGCATCAATATCGCCGGGGTGGTTCGCGTTCCCGAAGTGGTGGAATATGCCAAAACGTTGCCTTACGTGGAATACGTGGCGGAAAACCTTTTCTCCTGCTCCCAGGACACCCAGGAAAAAATCAAGGAAGTCATCCGGGAAAACCGTCTGAACCGGATCGTGGTCGCGGCCTGCACGCCCCGCACCCATGAGCCTCTCTTCCAGGAGACCCTGGTCGATTCCGGCCTCAACAAATATCTCTTCGAGATGGCCAACATCCGCAACCAGAACTCCTGGGTCCACTCCCAGGAGCCGGACGCCGCCACGGTCAAGGCCATGGACCTGGTCCGCATGGCCGTGTCCAAAGCGTCCCTGCTGGAACCTTTGCAGGATACCACCGTCGAGGTTTCCCAGGCCGGCCTGGTGGTCGGCGGAGGCCTGGCCGGGCTCGTGTCGGCCCTGGAACTGGCCGACCAGGGCTATCAGGTATTTCTGGTGGACAAAGCCCCCCAACTGGGCGGCAATGCGCTGAATCTGAATACCACCTGGCGGGGAGAGGACATCCAGGATTATCTGCGGGGACTGGTCAAGCAGGTGGAGGAACACCCCCGGATCAAGACCTATCTGGACCACCGCCTCCAGAACGTGGACGGCTTCGTCGGGAAATTCGCCACCAAGCTGGTCCGCAACGACAACGGGGCCGAACCCACCGAGGTCAACCACGGCGTCGTGGTCCTCGCCACCGGGGCTGCGGAGATCAAGCCCACGGAGTATCTCTACGGCCAGGATCCCCGGGTGGTCACCCACATCGAACTGGACCGGAAAATGGCCGCCCAGGATCCGCTGGTGGAAAAAGCCAAAACAGCGGTCTTTATCCAGTGCGTGGGCTCTCGGGAACCGCAACGCCCCTATTGCAGCCGGGTCTGCTGCACCCATTCCGTCCATACCGCCCTGAAATTGAAGGAAGAGGACCCGGATCGGGACATCTACATCCTCTACCGGGATCTGCGGACGTACGGGGAGCGGGAAGACCTGTACAAACAGGCCCGTCAGGCGGGGATCATCTTCATTCGCTATTCCCTGGACCATAAACCACAGGTCACCGTCGGACCAGACGGCCTGAACGTTTCGGTCATGGATCATATCCTGAACCAGGAAGTCCTGATCCAGGCCGATCTGATCGGCCTGGCTGGGGCCATTGTTTCCCACCGGGATCACGAACTGGCCCAGATGTTCAAGGTCCCCTTGAATGAAGACGGCTTTTTTGTCGAGGCCCACGCCAAACTCCGCCCGGTCGATTTCGCCACGGACGGCGTCTTCCTCTGCGGCATGGCCCATTATCCGAAACCGGTGGACGAGTCGATCGCCCAGGCCCAGGCGGCCGTATCCCGGGCCGTCACCCTGCTCGCCGGGTTGAGAATCGAAGTCAGCGGCGCCGTGGCCCAGACCAACCAGGCCATCTGCAGCCGCTGCGGGGTCTGTCTGGCCATCTGTCCCTACTCGGCCCCCGGCTGGAATGAACGGACCAGCAAGGCCGAGATCAATCCTGCGCTCTGTAAGGGTTGCGGGCTTTGCGTGGCCTCCTGTCGCTCCGGGGCCATCAACCTGAAGGGCTTTGACCAGGGCCAGATCTTTGCCATGATCGACGCCGCCTGAAATTTGGGCCCAAAAGACGCCCAAATTTCAGTGAAAAAAGAATAAAACCGCCGAGCGCCCGGCGCCCGGTGTAAAAAAGGATCCGTTATGTCTGAAAAATTTGACCCGAAAATCATCGCTTTTTTCTGCAACTGGTGCACCTACGGAGGGGCCGACCTGGCCGGCGTCAGCCGGCTGCAGTATCCCCCGAACATCCGCGTCATCCGGATCCCCTGCACGGGCCGTCTGGACCCTAAATTCATCCTGGGGGCTTTTCGCCACGGGGCGGATGGGGTCTGGGTTTCCGGTTGCCATCCGGGAGACTGCCATTTCATCGCCGGCAACTATTATGCCCGGAGAAAGTTCGCTTTATTCAAGGGCCTCCTGGAGCACATGGGCATCGAACCGGGACACCTGCAGTTTTCCTGGATCTCGTCGGCCGAAGCCACCAAGTTTCAACAGGTGGTGACGGAAGTCACCAACGACATCAAGGCCCTGGGGCCTTCCCCCCACTTTCAAAAACATTTGGCTGAGGTAGCTTAAATGATGAATTATACGGAAAAAATTCGTGAGGCGGCCCGACGGCTGCTTTCCGAGGGAAAGGTGGACCTGGTTATCGGCTATCGCCGGGGGACCGTTCCCATGATGAATGAACCCATCCACGTCCGCCAGGCGGACCAAGTGGATCAACTCTACTGGGATTCCTTCTGCGGCGTCAATCTGGCCAATTATCTGCCCAAGCGCACCGAAAGGATCGCCATCGTCGCCAAGGGCTGCGACAGCCGGAATATCGTCGTCCACCTCCAGGAAGGACAGATCCAACGGGATCAACTGACCATCCTGGGCGCTCCTTGTGAAGGGATGCTGGACCGCCGGAAGGTCTGGAACCGCTTGGCGGGCCGGGAGCCTTTGGAAGTCCGGGAGGAAAACGATCAACTCGCGGTAACCGGCCGGGGGTTTACCGAACGCTTTCCCCGGTTGGAACTGCTCCAGGACAATTGCGCCATCTGCCTCCACCGCAATCCGGTAATCCACGACGAGCTGTTGGGCGAGACGGTGCCGGAGCAGACCGAGGTGGACCGTTATGGGGATATCCGGGCCGTGGAGGCCATGAACCCGGAGGAAAAATGGCAATACTTCGAAAAGCTGATCGAACCCTGCATCCGCTGTTACGCCTGTCGCAACGCCTGTCCCCAGTGTTACTGCCCCCTGTGCTTCTGCGACGAATCCAAGCCCCAGTGGGTCGGTAAGAGCCTGGATAAAACAGACCTGCGGACCTTCCATTTCCTGCGGGCCTTTCATCTGGCCGGCCGCTGCACCGATTGCGGGGCCTGCGAACGGGCCTGTCCGGTGGGCATCAAGGTCCGGCAATTCACCAAAAAACTGGAAAAGGACGTCTGGGAACGGTATCAGTTCGAGGCCGGGATCATCGTGGAGGGCCGCCCGCCCCTGGATGTCTTTCTACCTGACGATTCCCAGGAATTTATCAAATAATACCAAAGACTAAGGACCTGACACATGACCACCAAGAGTCTTGCTAAAAAAGATTTCGCCACCTGGCTGGGCCGCCTCCGCCGGCAGTTCAAACTGCTAGGGCCGGCTCGACAGGGGGAACAATTCAACTTTGTCGCCCTCGGTGAGGAGGAAGAGCCGGATTTTACTTTTCAAAACACGCGGCTCTCACCGAAGGAACTGGTCCAACCCCCTTCCGAACGGATGTTTCAATTCAGCCTGGATCCGGCCGACCCGGAAGCGCATGTCCTGAAAGAAGCCCCCTGGGATGAAGCACCCCGCCTGCTGCTGGGCGTCCGTCCCTGCGACGCCCAGGCCCTGAAGCTGGTGGAAATCAACTTCATCAACCCGGAGTACCGGGACCCCTGGTGGCAGCACGGCCGTGAAACCCTGACCCTGGTCGGTCTGGGCTGCAATCAGCCCTGTTCCACCTGCTTCTGCACTTCGGTGGGCGGCGGCCCCTTCAACCCCCAGGGATTGGACATCCTGCTGACAGATTTGGGGGACACCTTTCTGGTCCAGGCGGTTACCGAAAAAGGGGCCGCCCTGCTGGCCGAGGCCGGCGAGGCCGGCGCCCCTTCCGCGGAACAATTGCAGCAGGCGGAGACCACCCGCCGGGAAGCGGAGGCCGCCCTGCCCCTGCAGATGGCCACCGATCGCTTGAAGGAGCAACCCCTTTTGCCCTTGTTCAACGCCCCCTTCTGGGAAGACGTCCAATTTTCCTGCATCAACTGTGGCACCTGCACCTACCTCTGCCCTACCTGCTGGTGTTTCGACATCCAGGACGAAGTGGAAGGGACTCAAGGGATTCGGATGCGCAACTGGGATGCCTGCATGTTTCCTCTGTTCACCCTGCACGGAACCGGCCACAATCCCCGGGAGCAAAAACTGCAGCGGGTCCGCCAGCGGTTCATGCACAAACTAAAATACTTCGTGAATAAATACGACGACGGCGTAGCCTGCGTCGGCTGCGGCCGTTGCGTTCAGTTCTGCCCGGTGAATATCGACATCCGGCGCGTCGGCAATCTCATGAACGCCTTTGAGGCGAAATAGAGGGGGTGTTTTCGTGGTAAATCCCTACAAGCCCTATCCGGTCCGCATCGACCAAATCATCACCGAGACCGAGGACCGGAATTTAAAAACGTATAAATTCATCTTTCTGGACCCGGAAGACGAACAGCGCTTCGCCTACCATCCCGGCCAGTTCGCCGAGCTGTCCATTGCCGGGAAAGGGGAAATCCCCATCGGTATCGCCTCCTCGCCCACGGAAAAAGGTTTCGTCCAGTTTACGGTCAACAAGGTGGGGCTGGTTTCGAGTTATCTGCACAATATGAAGGAAGGCGACATCATGGGGGTCCGCGGACCGCTGGGCAACTGGTATCCCCTGGGGGAGATGGAGGGCAAAAACGTGGTCATCGTGGCCGGCGGCTTTGCCTTTACCACCCTGCGCTCCACCATCGTCTATCTGCTCGATCCGGCCAATCGCCAACGTTTCAAAGACATTACGGTCATTTACGGAGCCCGGACACCGGGGATGCTGTTGTATAAGGATGAATTGGCTGCCTGGGAGGCCCGGGACGACATTCACATGCACATCACCGTGGACGGCACCGACGACCCGGACTGGAAATATAACATCGGCTTCGTTCCGGCCATTACCGAAAAGAAGGCCCCGCCGGCCAAAGACGCCTACGCCCTGGTCTGCGGACCGCCGATCATGATCAAGTTCACCCAGCCGGTCCTGGAAAAACTGGGTTTTTCGGCCGAACAGATCATCATGAGCCTGGAAAACCGGATGAAGTGCGGCATCGGCATGTGCGGCCGGTGCAGCGTGGGTCCGGAGTTCGTTTGCAAAGACGGGCCGGTCTTTACCCTGGCCAAACTGAACACCCTGCCCAAGGAATATTAAGGCTTGTGTTTCTAGTGGTTAGAAAATATAATCAACCCCAAAATTTTAACCTAATTTTCTAAGGAGTATTTCTATGGCTGAACCCCTGAAGGTAAACAAGAAAAACAGGAAACTGGCCGTGGATGCCAAGATGGCGGACCTCTGCTTCACCTGCGGCACCTGCGCGGGCGGTTGCCCGGTCACCGGGGTGGACGGTTACGATCCCCGTAAAGCCATCCGCATGGCCGCCCTGGGTCTGGAAGATGAATTGATCAATTCCCGCTGGCCCTGGATCTGCACCCTCTGCGGACGCTGCGAAAATCAGTGCCCCATGGGTATCAATCTGATGAAAACCTTCCGCAAAGCCCGGGGCTTGCGCGACCGCGACAAGGTGCCGGGTCCGATCCATAAAGGCACCATGATGAACCTGCAGCGGGGCAACAACCTGGGTATCCCCCGGGATGACTTCCTGATGCTGCTGGGCGATCTGGGCCAGGAACTGGCCGCCGAAGGCCTGCCGGGGTTCTATGTGCCGGTCGACAAGAAAGGCGCCAACATCATCGTCACCGTCAATTCCAAGGAGCCCTTCGGGGAACCCGATGACATGAAGTTCTGGTGGAAGATTTTCTACGCCGCTCACGAAGACTGGACCGTATCCTCCACCAACTGGGAGGGCGTCAACTGGGGTCTCTTTTCCGGGGATGATCCGGCCTGGAAGGAACAGGTCGGCCGGGTGCTGGAGAACGCGAGGAGGTTGGAATGTAAAACCCTCCTCCTACCCGAGTGAGGGCACGCCTACTTTGCGACCCGTGTCGGTCTGCAGAACTGGTTCCCCGAAGCCTTCAAAGAATTTAAAGTCGTCAACGTCATGGAACTGATGATCGAATACATCACCAGCGGACGGGTCAATATCGATACCACCAAGTTTCCCCAATTGACTACCGCCCATGATCCCTGCAACTACACCCGCAAGAGCCAGATGGTGCTCGGCAAGAGTTACGGGCCGGAGATCCGCTGGATCACCCAGCAGATCTGCAAAAATTTTGTGGACATGTACCCCCCCGATATGAACAACTACTGCTGCGGCGCCGGCGGCGGGGCCTGGGCCATGCCCTACGACAAAGAGCGGATCTACTACGGCCGGGTCAAGGCCAAACAGATCCAGGATACCGGGGCCGAGTTGGTGGTGGCGCCCTGCCACAACTGCCGGGACCAGATCATGAAGGGTCTGACCAAAGAATATCAGCTTCCGATCGAAACCATCTACCTCTGGGAGCTCCTGGCCGAATCCCTGATCATCGAACCCTGGAGCGACGAGGAGGTTGAAAAGGCCACCGCCCTGCGCGACGCCCAGTTTGAACGGGACGGGGTGGAACTGGAGCCCCTGGAAGAGGAAGAAGAGGAATAGGTACTCGAACCCCAACAACTCCCAAGG